>CANIBQ010000008.1 GCA_947465645.1 Acidobacteriota bacterium
ATGGCCTCGATCGCCGAAAAAGGCATCATCGAGCCGCTCGTCGTCCGGCCGCGCGCCGGGCGATTCCAGATCATCGCCGGCGAGCGCCGGTACCACGCCGCCGTCCAGGTCGGCCTCCGCGAGCTCCCTGTCGTTATCCGCGAGGCGGACGATGTGGAGGTGATGGAGCTGGCGCTGATCGAGAACCTCCAGCGCAAGGACCTGACGGCGTTCGAAGAAGCCGAGGCGCTGCAGCAGCTGGCGCTCAAGTGCCGCTACACGCACGAAGACATGGCCAGGAAGCTGGGCAAGTCGCGGACGGCGATCACCGAATCGTTGGCGCTCACCAACATGCCCGAGGAGGTCCGAAACGTCTGCCGGCTGGCGGACATTTCCTCGCGGTCATCGCTCCTTCAGATCGTTCGCCAGGGCGACGCCCAGAAGATGCTGGCGCTGGTTGAAAAGATGGTCACCACCGGCGGAGTGACCAGGCAGGACATCCGGAAGGAAACGGCCAAGCCCAAAGGCGGAAAACCGAAGTCGTTCGTCTTCTCGTTCCGGCCGCCCACCAAGCTGTTCAACCTGCGTATGAGCTTCCGGAAAGGCCGCGTCGACAAGGGCGAGATCATCGAGGCTCTCGAGAACATCCTGAAGGAACTCAGGGGGGCGAAGTAAGAGCAGTTCCAGGTTCCGGGTTCCAGGTTCCGGTTCGAGGTTCGAGGCTCAGCTCGGGGTTTTCCTCCCGTTTTCATGACGTCGCATAATAAGCGTTATGTTAACCAATGGGTAGAGATGCCGGTTTGGGCCGGCGGTCAGGCCGTCCAGTTCTTTGCCGCGAAATTGCGGTCAGGCACCATCAGCTCGATCGGCCGATGCTGCGGTTGCCGCTCCACTTCCGACCCGCCGCGGTTCAGCGCCACGAAGAACGCGACCGGGGCGTGCGTCTCGACCCCCAGGGACCTGAAGGGAATCTGGAGCTCGAGGATCCCGTCCGCGGCCACCGTCACGCCGTCCGAGTCCCTGGGCTCCGAAAGCGCCGAGGTGCCGCGCGCCCGGAGCTCGGCCCGGACCTCCACACCCTCGCGCCGGACGACCAGCTGGAGTCCGGCCGGCTGGAGGAAGTTCAGGCTCAGGTCGAAAACCGACAGCACCTCACGCATCGGCCGCGTGCCGTCGATCCGGACATAGAGGCGGGTGAGGTCGAACCCGAACTCCAGGGCGCTCAGGGTCGGCTCCCGGTCCGCGACCTGGTGCATCGCCCCGGCGGCCGACACGATTTCAAAGCACCCGGCGCCGACCCATTCGAAGTAGCTGGTTTCGTTCCCGTCCACCTCGGGATGGATGAACCCGGTCGGCTGTTGGATCTCGACCAGCGGCGGCTGGGTCGTGATGTTGCTGACGAAGAGCTCCTCGGGGACCGGCTTTTCCAGTGCCCGGTAGACGTTCCGGACATGGCGCCGGAACAGCTCGTCGAACTCCAGGTCGTGTTCCGAGGAATGGTCGTCGCCGTACCACCAGAACCAGTCGCTGCCTTCCGCGATCAGCATCTCTTCGCGGGCCCGCGCCAGCGAGTCGGCCGGCAGGCCTGGTGACGGGGTCTCGAGCGCCCGCCGGGCGTCGACCAGCTGGGTCCAGGCACGATGGTCGTCCTGGTGGCCAATCCAGATGTAGAAGTCCGAGTTGATCCAGGAACCGGGGAAGATCGACGGCAGGCTCTCGGACGCGCCGCGGCACGCCTCGGCCATGGTCACGGTAGTGAGCTCGGGATGCGCGGCGAGCGTGCCATACAGCGCCCGCAGGAACGGGCGGCCCTGATGGTCGTAGTGCTCCCACGCGTTCTCGCCGTCGAGGATGACAAAGATGGTCGCCTCTCCCCCGCCGGTCTTGTCCGCATACCGTCGGCCCGCTTCAGCCAGCCGATTGACGAAGTCCCCGGCGGCGCCATCGGGCGACCAGGACGCGTAGCTGAACCCGATCAGGTCCGACAGCGTGTGATCACGGAAGCCGCACGCGACACCTCCTCCGGAGCCGCTGTGGGAGGTGTTGTCCTGGGAGACGCTGGCCGCTCCAACGCGGTACGGGCGATAGAGCAGCTCCGGCTGGTCGACATGGCCCTCCGCGTTCCGCGTGAACCCGCGGCCGAGCGTCCGCGCGAGGATCCCCTCATCGGTCGCCATCCAGGAGTAACCGGCCGCTGCGACCAGCGGCACCATGGCATCCGACACGGATCCTTCCGACGGCCAGAGGCCTTCCGGCGCCCGTCCGAAGAGGTCACGGTGCAGATCGGCCGCGCGCGACAACTGCTGGACCGCGTCCTCGGAATGCTGGAACGGCTCACGCGGCATCCGCGAGTGCGGATGCGTCCGCAGGTAGACGTCGGTATCGCACAGCAACGGCAGGATCGGGTGGTAGAACGGCGACGCCGAGAGCTCCACCTGGCCCCGCGCCGCCGCGTCGCGGTATTCGGGAATCACCTTGCGCAGCACCTCGAGCTCGATGCCGCGAAGCGTCAGCTTGTCGTCCTCGGAGAACCCGTGCCCTTTGGCGACCAAGGCGCTGACGCGGGGATCGTTCTCGAAATAGAAGTGATCCACCCACACCAGCTTGTGCCAGACCTGGAGGTCGCGCAGGTCCTCGTCCGCGAACAGTGACGCCTGCGCCTGGGCGCTCACGCCGGCGGCCGCATCGCGGCGGGCGAGCAGCTCGGCGTAGCGGGGATAGGGGTCGATCATCCGGTGGCGCTGCGCGTGGAAGAAGTGCTGGATGCAGAACGCCCGCTCTTCCTCGGTGAGGCTCGCCGCCGGCTTGAGCCCGAGCTCGAGGTGCCGGTCCCGGGCCTGGTCGCGCGCGAACGCGTCCACCTGCACCAGCAGCGACGGCACGAGGTTGAACGTCGCCTTGATCCCGGGAAACTCGCGCAGCAGCGCCACCATTCCCCAGTAGTCCTTGAGCGCGTGCAGGCGCACCCACGGGAGGACGTGCTCGCCGGTCACCAGGTCCTGGTAGAACGGCTGGTGCATGTGCCACAGGAGCGCTACACGAGTCATAATCGAAAGGCCGTGCGCATCATCGATCGGTACGTGATTCGTGAAGTCCTGCTGCCGTTCTGTCTCGGGCTGCTGGTCTTCACCTTCATGTTAATCATCCCGTATCTCATTCAGTACGCGGAAACCTTCATCTCGAAGGGCGTGCCGACGCTGGTGGTGCTCCAGGTGATGGGGACGCTGCTGCCATCGGCGCTCGGGCTAACGATCCCGATGTCGCTGCTGCTCGGGCTGCTGGTCGCGTTCGGGCGGCTGTCGGCGGATCGCGAGTTCGTGGCGCTCCAGGCGTGCGGCGTGAGCCTGATGCGGCTGATGCGGCCGGTGGCGGCGTTGTCGGTGCTCGCGTGCGCCGTCACATCGTACGTCCTGCTGATCGCGGTGCCCAACGCCAACCAGACCTTCCGCGAAATCACCTACAGCATCGTCGCCGCGCGCGCCGAAGGCGAGGTGCGGCCGCGCGTCTTCTTCGACGACTTCCCCGATCTGGTGCTGTACGTGCGCGAGATTCCAGCCACCGGCGGCTGGAACGACGTCTTCATGGCTGACAGCCGCCCGGGCAAGACGCCGGCGGTCTTCCTCGCCCGCCGCGGGCGGGTGCTGCTCGACCGTGAAAAGCGGACGGTCGAAATGGAGCTCGAAGACGGGTCCCGGCACACGGCGGACGCTGCGGGGAAATACGAGGTCTTCCAGTTCGAGAAGCTGCTCCTCAGCCTGAATCCCGAGTCGGTGTTCCCGCGCACCGGACCGGCCAAGGGCGCCCGCGAGATGTCGATTGCGGAGCTGAGGACGCGCGCCGCGGAGGTCGAGGCGATGAACCTCTATCCGCACACCGAGTATTTCGAGATCCAGAAGAAGTTCTCGATTCCGGTCGCGTGCCTGGTGTTCGGCCTGATTGGCCTCGGCCTTGGCGCCTCGAACCGCCGCGACGGCAAGCTCGCGAGCTTCGTCGTCGGCATCGTCGTCATCTTCGCCTACTACGTGCTGCTCTGGCTCGGGCAGTCGCTGGCGCGAGGCCACCTCGTGGCACCGTGGGTCGCGGCGTGGCTGCCGAACATTTTGCTGGGCGGGGTTGGCGCGCTGCTGTTCCTGTGGCGCGATCGGGCGGCCGACCAGCCGATCCGGATCCCGCTGCCCTTCCGGTCCCGCCGTACCGCAGGAGCGAGCCCGCAACGCGGCCTGACCCTCCGGCTCCCGGCGCTGCACATTCCCGGGCTCGGCATCCTCGACCGCTACGTGGCGCTGATGTACGCGCGCGTCGCCGGGCTCTCGGCGGTTTCGATGGCGGGCGTGTTCTACATCGCCACCTTCCTCGACCTCTCGGACAAGGTGTTCCGCGGCCAGGCCACCTGGGGCATGGTCGGGTCGTATCTCTGGTACGCGACCCCGCAATACATCTATTACATCCTTCCGCTCGCCGTGCTGCTCGGCACGCTGGTCACGATTGGACTGCTCACCAAGAACAGCGAGCTGGTGGTGATGAAAGCGTGCGGGATCAGCCTCTATCGCGTGGCGCTGCCAATGCTGGCCGGCGCCGTGGTCGCCGGCGGCATCCTGTTCATGCTCGAGGAGAGCGTGCTTGGCGCCGCGAACCGCCGCGCTGAATCGATCCGGCACATCATCCGCGGCGGCTCACCGCAGACCTTCGACGTGCTCAATCGACGCTGGGTCGCCGGCAGCGACGGCGAGATCTATCACTACGACTACTTCGACCCGCGCGAGCGCGTGCTGAGCGGCCTGTCGATCTACGAGTTTGGTGACGACGCCCAGGCGCTGCGCCGGCGCACGTTCGCGGAACGGGCGCTGTACGAGGCAGACGGCGCTGACGAACGATGGCGGCTCGATCGCGGGTGGACGCGAGAGTTCACCTCCGACGGCGACACCAGCGAATTCCATGCCTTCGATCGCGAGCAGCTGGCGATCGAACCGGCGGCCTACTTTGCCACCGACCGGCCCGATGAGCGCTTCATGAGCTACACGCAGCTCCGCGGCTACATCGGCCGGCTCCAGACCAGCGGCTTCGACATCAGCGAGCAGCGCGTGGCGCTCGAGCGAAAGGTGTCGTTTCCGTTCGTCACGCTGGTCATGACGCTGATTGCCGTACCCTTTGCGGTCACCACGGGACGACGCGGAGCGATGTACGGGATCGGGGTGGGGATCGTGCTGGCGATCGTCTACTGGGTGGCGATCAGCGTGTTCGCGGCGCTCGGCGCCGGCGGGCTGATCGCGCCGACCCTGGCGGCGTGGGCGCCGAACCTGCTCTTCGGCGCCGCCGCCGGCTATTTATTGCTTACAGTTCGTACCTAACATCTTGCTGACAGTCCGCACCTAACATCTTGCTGACAGTCCGCACCTGACAACTTGCTTACCGTCCGTACCTGACATCGTCGATCCATACCTGGCCTCCCGTCCCAATCTTCGTATTCACCGTATCGGCCACGAAGAGAATCGACTGGACCGCGGCAAGATCAGGTAGCGCCCGTGCCGTCGCGCCTCGAGGCCTGAGGTCGGCGAAGTCAATCGTGACCTCTCGCGCCCTCTGATCGAGAAACACGCTCCGGTGCCAGCGCTCCCCCGCCGCGCCGCCGGGCGCGCGCAGCTGCACCGACAGCCGCGTCGGGCGGTCCGCCCTGCCGATGAAGATCAACCTGGTGTAGCCGGCAAGCCCGGGACCGGCGGGCATGACGGCCGCCGCGAACGGGCTCGCCGAGGCGATGCCGCCGACCGCGTATCGAAACGACAGCTGGGTGCCCCCGACCGAGGGAACGACGTCGAGCGCGGCGTTCGACGAAGGACCCTTTTCGATCGTCCATCCGTCCGCGGGACCGTTGTCGTACCGCACTGCCGCTCCCCCACCCGTTGGCCGGGGCGACGGACGAACATCAACCGGGGGACGCGCGACATAGATCGGATTCGACAGCATCCAGGGGACCAGCGGCAGCCCGGGTGCCCCTGGCAGGTGGATCTCGACGCGATACACCGCGACATCCCCACCGGCCGTGTGCTCGAGCACGGCTCCATTCGCCGTCGCCGCTTCCATTCCGTCCTTCAGCAGCACGATGCGCGCGTCGCCCGGCGCGTTGGTCGTGACGCGAAGGGCGACGTCGCCGGACGAGGGCGCGAGCACGTCGCCACCGTTGAACTCGCCTGCCTGGCTACGGGCCGTGAAAGACATCATGGCCGGCGCCGCAATCGCATCGACAACGGAGTAGAGGTGGCCGGCGCGGATCTCGTCAGCGATGGCGCGCGCGTCCGTCTGGGGGTCACCGTTCAACACCACGTGCGGCAGCGCATTCGAAAAGGCACGGAAGCTCTCTTCGTAGGAGGGGATGTGCAGCGATTGGGTGTTGGTGGCGTACGGTTCGCCGATGCTACCGAGTCCGATCCTGGCGTGTGCGTCCGCGGCCGCGACGGCGACGATCCGCCGTTCGCGCGTCAGCGCGTCCCACTGCTGCAACACCTCCGCCGGCCTGTCGAGCAGCGTGCCGAGCGACTCTACCTGGCGGCCGGGGTAGGTCAGCAGTGCTCGAATCAGGAGCCACGGCGATTCGTCGCGCCACTCGCTGTCGCCATTGAGCCACTCGAGGCCGGCGATCGGCCCGCTCCAGTCGGTCCATCGGAGCTCCGGCTTCGCCGAACCCGGGTGCGCGACAATCGCAAACCCGCCAAGGCGCTCGATGTCCTCCAGCACGTCACGCGTTTCCCCGCCGAGCGGAAACGGCGCCTTCGGCATGCCGAGAGCGATGACGTGGCCACCGTCCGTGCTGATCTCGACCGCGTCGATGGTGAGGACACCGTCCCGATACCGAGGCGGGTCGACGTCGCGGGTGCCGTCACCGTGATCGGTCAGCACGACGAACGTCAGCCCCGCGCGCGCGGCCGCCGCGGCAACGGCGTCCACCGTCCCGGTGCCATCGGATCGGTTGGTATGCACGTGAAAGGCGCCGCGGACGTGCGGCGCCAGGCCAGGCTGCGCGCTCGTGTCGAGCACCCGCGCCGGAGGCGGCAACAGCGCGTACCATCCCGCCGCGAGCGAGACGAGCACGACAGCCAGGACGAGGCGCCTGATCACGCGGTGAGCATATTACGCGCGCGGGTGAAATTGGTCGTAGATCGACCGCATCCGCTGCTCCAGGACGTGGGTATAGATCTGGGTGGTCGAGAGGTCCGCGTGCCCGAGCATCATCTGGATGGCGCGCAGGTCCGCGCCGCGCTCGAGCAGGTGGGTGGCAAAGGAGTGGCGCAGGATGTGGGGACTGATCGACGCGTCGAGCCCCGCCGTGCGCGCGTAGATCTTGAGGATTTTCCAGAAGCCCACTCGGGTCAGCCCGCGTCCGCCGCCCCGCGCGTTGACGAACAGGCGGGGGCTGGTGCGCTTGCCAAGCAGCACGCTCCGGGCGCCGCTGATGTACTGCCGCACCCACTTGGCCGCCTCGTCGCCGATCGGCACGATTCGCTGCTTGTCGCCCTTCCCGGTGCAGGTCAGGTACGACGCCTCCAGGTTCACGTCCGCCGGCCGCAGCCCGACCAGCTCCGACACGCGCATGCCGGTCGCATACAGCAGCTCGATCAACGCGCGATCCCGCAGGCCTCGCGGCGTGCTCACATCCGGCTGCGCGAGGAGCGTGTCGATGTCTTCGACGGACAGGTAGCGCGGCAGCGTCTTCCACGCGCGCGGCGGGCGAAGGTCGTCGGCTGGGCTCGCCGGCAGCCGCCCGTCGATCACCAGGAACCGATAGAATCCTCGATAGCACGCGATCGCGCGCGCCACGGAGCGCGGCGAACGCCCCTCGGACATCAGGTCACGGACCAATCCCTCGAGGTCGGGGCGACCGAGTGTCTCGATCCCGACCTCCCGGCCCGCGGCAAACCGCCCGAGCAGCACCAGGTCGCGGGCATAGCTCTCCACGGAATTCAGGGCCAGCCGTCGCTCGACCGTGAGATGCGTGAGATATGCGTCGACGGGCGATGTCGTCGTTCGCGTCACTGGACTATAGAATTGTAATTGAGGTCCTAATGCCCGTTCGTTCGAAGTGGCAATCGCTGCCGACTGAAGCAATCAATCCCTCGAGCCTGGCGATCGACAAGCTCGCTCCCGACGACATCGTCGAGCTGATGATCAACGAGGACCGCAAGATGCTGGCGGCGGTCCAGCGGGAACGCGACCGCATCGCGCTCGGCATCGAGATGATCTCCACCTCGCTCCGCAAGGGCGGCCGCGTCGTCTTCGTCGGCGCCGGCACCAGCGGGCGGCTCGGCATCCTCGAGTCCGCCGAGATGCCGCCCACCTTCAGCACCGATCCTGATCTTGTTCAGGCGATCATGGCCGGCGGCCGGAACGCGACGTTCGCGGCCAAGGAAGGCGTCGAGGACAACTACGAGGAGGGCTTGCGATCGATCACGCGGTTCGGGCCCACCAAGAAGGACATCGTCATCGGCGTCTCCGCGAGCGGGATGACGCAGTTCGTCCGCGGCGCCCTGACCGGGGCGCGCAAGGCGGGCGCGCGCATCATCTTCGTCACCTGCGACCCGGGCAGCGAGCTGCAGACGTTCGTGGACCTGACCATCGCGCCCGGTGTCGGGGCGGAAGTCATCGCCGGCTCCACCCGCCTCAAGGCGGGCACCGCCACCAAGCTGGTCCTCAACATGCTCACCACCGGCGCGATGATCCGCATCGGCAAGACCTACGGCAACCTGATGGTTGACGTGAAGACCGGGTCCGAGAAGCTCAAGGACCGCGCCCGCCGCATCGTCAACATCGTCACCGGTATCGAGTACGACGAGGCCGACAAGCTGTTGAAGAAGGCGCACTGGAACGTGAAGGCCGCGATCGTGATGCAGAAGACCGGGCTCGCCTATCCGAAGGCGATGTCACGCCTGCGGAAGGCGCACGATTCGATGCGTGAAGCGATCGGTGAAGACATCGAGCCGCGCCTGAAGGGGATGCTGCAAGGCGCCGCGGAGGCGGTGCACAGGTAGGTCAAAGGTTAAGGGTCAAAGGTTAAAGGGCAAAGGTCACAGGTTCAGATTACAGCCGCGACGCGGCTGCCCGATCGAGATACAACTCGGCGGCGCGGTGCAGCTGCAGGAACGTCGCTGGCAGCCGCGTCGTCAGCGGCCCGCGAACCGTCCGCTCCACGCATTGCGCCTTTCGCTCCCCCGTCGCCAGCAGGATGATCGCGCGGGCCTTGAGGATCGTCGCCATCCCCATCGACAGCGCTTCGCGCGGCACGCGTGCGGGATCGCCGCCGAACAGCGCCGCATTGTCCCGGCGCGTGGACTCGGCCAGCATCACTCGGTGCGTGCGGCCCACCAGCTCCTCCCCAGGCTCGTTGAATCCGATATGGCCGTTGGCCCCGATGCCGAGCAGTTGCAGATCGATCCCGCCTGCCTCATGGATCCTGGACTCGTAGCGTTCGCACTCGCGGTCAAGGTCCGCGGCAGTTCCGTCGAGAAAGAAAATTCGCTCGGGGCTCAGGTTGACCGCGCCGAAAAGGTGGTGCTCCATGAAAGTCCGGAAGCTGCCTGGATCAGCAGGAGCCACACCGGCGAACTCGTCGAGGTTAAAGCTGGATGCCTGCGAGAAATCCACCTCTCCTGCCGCGTGCAGCCTTCGCAATTCGGCGTAGGTCCCGATCGGGGTGCGACCCGTCGGCAGGGCAAGGACGGTCGCGGGACGCTCCCGGAGCGCTCCCGCAATACGCCGGGCCAGCGCGGCCGCGGCGTCCTCCGGGGTGTCGAAGATCCTCAGGTCCACGATGACGGTCAGACGTATGACGGGATGGTGACGGCGCCGTGCGCCGCCGCGAGCGCGAGCCGCACGGCTCCGATTGCCGGCTCGACGTCGAGAATGCGCACCGGGCTGCGAGGCGCTACTTCGGAGAGGCGCGATGTCACGTCGCGCGCCAGCGACGGCAGCCCGCGAAAGATACCGCCGGCGAGGATCGTGGGAAACACGTCGCCGCGCATGCCGAGCCGCGCGATGACCGACGCGGCCGCCGATGTGAGCTCGGTGCCCGCGCGCGCGAGGATGTCCTTGGCGATGGCATCGCCGGCATCGGCGGCGCGGTCCACCAGCGCGGCGAGTCCGGCGATCGCCTGGCGATGCAGGTCGCGGTAGTAGATTTCGTGAATCAGCTGCGTCGGGCTGTCCAGCGCCATCTGCGCGAGCACCATCTGCGTCAGCAGCGTCGCCGGCCCGCGGCCGTCGTACTCACGCACGGCGGCCGACAACGCGGCGCGGCCGATCCAGAATCCGCCGCCTTCGTCGCCAAGCAGGTAGCCCCATCCCCCAGCCCTGGCGGCGCGGCCGGCCGCGTCCTTGCCGTAGGCGATCGACCCGGTCCCCGCGACGATCACGACACCCGGCTTGTCGCCGGCGCCGGCGACCAGCGCCACCAGCGCGTCGTTGACGACGAGCGTCCTGGCCTTGTGGCCGATGCGGCGCATGATGTCCTGGACCACGGCGGCATCGGAGGGACGATCGACCCCGGCAATGCCCAGGCAGATCGCGTCGGGCCGCACATCGTGATCGGTGAGCACCGCATCCATCACGCCGTGCAGCACCTTCTCGACCTCGAGCTCGCCCGCCGACTGAAGGTTCGCGCCGCCGCCGCGCGCTTCGGCGAGGATCTCGCCGCGCTCGTTGGCCAGCAGGCAGCAGGTCTTGGTCCCGCCAGCGTCGATTCCCAGGACGTGCACGCGTTTATGGTACATTGCCGCGCTTGGCGATGACCGGGCCACGGAGTCACGGAGTCACGGAGTTTTGAATAGTTGTTCTCCGTGTCTCTGTGTCTCCGTGGCTGAGCTGTTGTGATGTTCAGTGCCGCGCGAAAGGTGGTCGAGCAGGCCATCACTGAGAGGGCGTTTCCCGCTCTCGTTGTCGAAGTCGGCGATGCCACGCAGCCGCTGTGGCGCGAGACGTTCGGGAGGCTCACCTTCGACGCCGGCGCTCCCCCAGCCGCCGAAGACACCGTATTCGACCTCGCCTCGCTGACCAAGGTGCTGTCGACGACCCCGCTTCTGATGCAGCAGGTCGAGAGAGGCGCGATTGCCCTCGACGACCCGGTCATGCGCCACATCACCGCGTGGCAGCGCTTCGACCGAGGCTTAGAACAGGGTTCCGACCGCGCCGCCGTCACGGTGCGCGACCTGCTCGCGCATTGCTCCGGGCTGCCCGCGTACAGACCCTTCTTCCGCGATTACCGAGGCCGCGCGGAGTTCGAGGACGCAATCGCGCGGACCCCGCTCGACTACATACCCGGGACCGCGTCGGTCTACAGCGATCTCGGCTTCATGCTGTTGGGATTCATGCTCGATGACGAGGTTCCACTTGCGGCCCGGTTCGACACCCTGCGCGCGCAGATGGGTATCGTCGAGGATCTGCAGTTCAACCCCCCGCCGCAATGGGCGTGGCGGACGGCCCCGACCGAGTTCGATCCATGGCGCGGCCGGCTGCTGGTCGGCGACGTCCACGATGAGAACGCGTCAGCGCTCGGCGGCGTCGCCGGGCACGCGGGCCTGTTCGGCACGGTCGCTGCCGTCGGCGCCTCCGCTCGCCATGTGCTGCAGGTCCTTGACGGGCGAATCGGCGCCTTCAGGCGCGACACCCTCGAGCTGTTCATCACGCGCCGGGCGGATGTGCCAGGGAGCTCACGCGCGCTCGGGTGGGACACGATGATGCCGACGTCCTCCTGCGGATCGCGGATGTCGCCCCGCGCCTTCGGCCACACAGGATTCACTGGCACATCGCTGTGGATCGACCCTGACCGCGGCGTCTACGCGGCGCTGCTGACCAACCGCGTGCAGCCGACGAGGGACAACGACGCGATCAAGCACGTGCGTCCCGCCGTGCACGACGCGATCTGGGAGGAGTTGTAAGAACCACGTAGGTCAAAGGGCAAAGGTAAAAGGGCAAAGGTACGATCACAACCTTTGCCCTTTGCCCTTTGCCCTTTGACCTTTAGCGGCCTTGGCCGCGGCCCGGAAAACCCATGCGGCCGTCAAACGGAGGAGCCGCGCGTCCACCGGGCGGCGGTGCGCCGCGTGCGCCGGGCGGCTGCGGAAACCCCTGCCTCCCAGGACCTTGCATGCCGGGCGTGCCGATCGGTTGCTGAGGACCTGGATTCTGCGCGCCGCCGGGCGCACCGGCCTGGGTCGTGGCGGCGGCCGCGATGAACACCCACTCGTTGTAGTGATTCCGGTTGTTGAACAGACGGAGCGATTCTTCGGTGCTCTTGCTGACCACGCCCTGAATCCCTGCTCCCGCCCCCGCTATTCCTGGCGCGCCACCGATCCGGCCGGCGATGCCGCCCTGCTGCTGTGGGACCTGGCCTCGTCCAGCAGGCTGTCCCGCAGGTTGACCCGCGGCACCAGGTGGCGCGCCGCGACCGGCCTGCGGCGCGGGACCGCCCGCCGCCCGCGGATCACCCACCGCGACCAGTTGGAAGTCGTCGTTGGTGATCGGGTCTTTGTATTTCTTGCGCAGGAACTTCTGGGTGAGCAGGATGTCGAGGTTGGGCGGGTAGGCGCCGGCGAACTTACGCTGGAAGAGCGTGACCGCGCGCGCGTACTGCTGGCCGCGGAAGACGAGCTCCGCTTCGCGCTCCCGCTTCGCCAGCGTGCGCCACGACGGCAGGGCGACGCTAATCAGCACCGCCATCACGCTCATGGCGACCAGCAAGGCCGCCATCGCGTAGCCGCGATCGTGTCGCTGTCGCATTTACCCTCTTACGGGAACTTACCTGCGATGATTTCCGTGCGACCGGTGCCCGACCTGCCATCCGTGGTTCGGGCGCGTACCGTTACCGTGTAGCGGTCGCCCGTTGCCGAAGCGGGATAGATGTGTGCGGTTGTGTTCCCGGAGGTCGTCGCCGTTTCGCCCGTGTCATCAGAGTCGTCTTCTTCGGCGTCGAAGTTCCAGAAATACGACTCGATGGGCGCGTTGGCGGTCCCTTCACCGCCCCCGGTCACTGTCGCGGTAAAGCTGCAGCGCTGCCCCTGGGCGGTTGCAGTCTCACAGGTTGCAGCCAGGGTCACGTTGATCGGGGTCACCGCGGCCTTCGGGGTCAGGATCACCGTCACGGAGGAAGCGGCCACCTCGCTGTTGATGTCGGTGGCCACCACCGTCGCGGTGTACGTCCTCGGGCTGTCTCCCGTCGGACCGGTGTAGGTGTGGGTGACCGTCGCGCTCCCGCCCTGCAGGTTGCCCAGGCTTTGCGATGTGCCGTCGCCAAAATCAATGGTGGCGGAGCGTAGCGTGCTGGAACCGGTCGGGCGCGTAATCGTGAACAGCACGGTCGCCGTACCGGTCGTGGTCCCCGTCTGCACCGCCGCGCAGTTGCCGGTGCCCGATGCCGGAGAGCACGTGATCGTGATCGACGGTCCCGATCGAACGCCGATGGTGACGTTGGTGCTCGTCTTCGCGCCGGCGGTCGCGCTCACCACCGCCTGCTGGCTGGTCACCAGCGTCGTGCGTGCTTCACCGCTGCTGTCGGTGGTGGCGGTGGCGCTGGTCAGGGTGCCCTGATCGGTGCTGAAGACGACGGGAATGCCTTCGAGTCCACGGCCGTTTTCGGCGACCACCGTCGCGA
This sequence comes from Acidobacteriota bacterium, assembly GCA_947465645.1. The sequence goes on from CANIBQ010000008.1 coordinate 13,613, forward strand.
TCAGCGCGACGCTGCCGCCGCCAGGGCCGACGCTGCCGGGGTTGGCGCGCACGGTGACCGTATTCACCGCCGCCGCGCCGATCGTCATCTGCACCACGTTGGTGGTGCTGCTGGTTGCCGTCGTGCCGGTCCCGGTGGTGGCCGTGCCCCCGGTTGCCCCTCCCGAGATCGCCCGCACCTCGGCAATGCCCGACGTGTTCCCCGCCAGGAAGGTCGTCACGGCCAGGCCGTTGGTCGTCTGCACCTCGACCGGGCTGACGCTACCCAGGGTCGCCGTGAACCGGACGGTGGTGCCGTTCTGCACCGGTGTCCCGCCCTGCTCCACGACGAACGCGCTGACTTCGGTGCTGCCACCGAAAGGCAGCACGCGGCTCGGAGCGGACACGGTAATTGTCGAGTTCGTCGGCGCCAGCAACTGGGCCTGATCACAGGCGGCCGACGCGACCACAGCCGCCACGATCGCGAAACGCCCGAACGCCTTGCACACCTGTCCCATACTTCTCTTATTCCCAGTCTGCGTAAGCCGTACCGTCGATCGCTGTCTGCTCGGCGCCGCTCTTCACGTCGGAAACCCCGGGCTCGGCCGAAGGATTCGACGGATCGGCCTCTGAAGAGGTCGTTTGCCAGGTGTCCGCCGATTGCGTGAAGGGGTCCACCGGGATCGCCCGGAGGTAGCGATCGGAGACGAGCTCATCCAGCGAGGACGGGTAGCGATTCTTGTCCGCGTAGTACTGGTCCATGGCGTCCCGCATCCGGAAGAGGTCTTCCTTGAGGGCCGCCTCTTTGGCGCGCGTCACGCTGTTGCCGTAGAGGGTCAGCCCAATCCCTGCAAGGATGACGATCAGCGACATCACGATCATCAACTCGATGAGCGTGAAGCCCGACGACAGGGTGCGATGGTGCGACGGTGCGACGGTGCGACGGTGCGTCCGATGGTGCGAACGTGCGAGGGGGCGAGGGTCAGCACCACCCGACAGACCATCGCACCGTCGCACCATCGCACCATCGGACGCACCGTCGCACCCTCGCACCCTCACACCTCGCACCCTTTACCAGTCCCGGTAGTTCGTTCCATCGAGCGCTGTCCCCGTACTCTTGGTCCGCACGTCGAACACGTTCTGGCCGCCCCAGATGGTCGCGTCGGGGTCGTCCTGGTAGGACCGCAGGCCCCAGTCCATGCTGTTGGTCATCGGATCTATCGGGATCCGCCGCAAGTACTTCAGCTTTCGTCCGGTCGCATCGCCGGCGGCGCTGATGCCTTCGACCAGCGTCTCGAGCTCCGGCGGATATCCCTCGTTGCCAGGCTCGAGCGACGTCGTGGCGATCTGCCCCAGGTCAACGGCGTCCTTGAACTTGTCGATCGCGGTCCGCATTTCCCGCAGGTTTCGACGCAGCTCCGCTTCGCGCTGCCGCTGCGAGGTGACCTGCGCCAACGGCATCACCGCCGACGCGAGGACGAGCAGGATGGTCGTGACAACGAGCAGTTCGATAAACGTGTAGCCGTGCTCGCGGTTCATTTGACGGTCACCACCGGCACCGGCGCGAACTGCAACGGGATGGTCGTGCCTCGAGGCCCGGTCGCCGCACCGGTCACCGCCAGGTTCGCGCTCCCGCCGCCAATCGCGTCAAACAGGATCGCGGAGAGCAGCCCCGTCCCCGCCACGCCGGTCGGGTCGCCAGTGCGCATGATCGCAATATCGATCCGTCCCGACGCCGGGTCCACCTGCTGCGTAAAGGTGGCCGCGATGCCCCCGGTCCGCATGAAGCTGCCTTCCTGCACGGCCCGCACCCGCACCGCGGATGGATTGAATGTCACGGTCAACGACACGCCCGACACGAGCGATGCGCCCGAGATCGACACGGGCACCGTGTACGGGCCGGCCCCGACGCGGAATTCCGGGCCCGGCGGCGACAGGATGATTTGCCCACCGGTCACGACTGCCGGCGCGGCTACAGCGGCGCCGGCCGTGGGCGCGCCGGGCTGCGCCGCGAGCGGTGCGCTCTGCCCTGGAGGCGTCAGCAACGATGACGGACCCTGCGGTGCCGCGGGCGCCGGCTGTGCGGGCGCGGCGGGAAGGGTGGTGGTCCCGGGGATCTGCGAGCTCCCCGGCGGCACGACGACGACACCGCCGCCTGGTGCAGCAGAAGGCTGGCCCGCCGCTGGGAACGGAGGCGTCGGAACAGGCGGCGTCACCGCCGGTTGCGTGATCACCGCTTGCGTCTGCCCTCCGTCGCTGGCCGTGCCACCGATCAGCGGCGGCGGGCCGCCGAGCCCGAGGCTCTGCTGCGTGCCGATGAAGATCGGGCTGACATCCTGCAGCGAGAGCTCCTGCGTGCGGACGATCCGCGGCGTCAGCAGGATGACGATGTCGGTCTGCCGGATCTCGTTGTCGTTAGACGCGAACAGCGTTCGAAGAATCGGCAGCCGGATGAGCCCGGGGAGCCCGCGCAGCACGCGCCGCTCTTCTTCGCGCAGCAGCCCGGCCAGCAGGTTCGCTTCCCCGTCGCGCAGCCGGAGCCGGGTCGTGATCTTCCTCGAGCCGAACGACGGCAGGGTCTGTCCGGCGATGGTGATGTCCTGGCCGCGCGTGCTGTTCTCGACGGTCAGATCGAGGATGACGTCACCCTCGATGGTGACCCGCGGGGTCACCTGAATGTTCACGCCCACCGGCTTGTAGTTGAACGAAGTCAGCGGGTTGAAGTTGGCGCCGCCCTGTGCCACCGGGGTGAACACGGTCGCGGGCACCGGGATCTCGTCGCCGAGGTTCAGGGTGATCTGCTGGCCTTCCGCCCCGCGGAGCTGGGGCTTGGCGATCAGCCTGGTCTCCGAATCGGTCTCGAGGAACCGGACCACCGCGGACGGCACCGACAGGTAGAAATCGGCCGTCGAGATCCCGCGCGTGACGGTATTCAGGTTGAACGGGCGCGGCGTCAACGACCCGCTGTCGGCCGCCGGCGTGCCGGTGCCGGTCCCCGTCGACGCGCGCGGGTCGGCCTCCGGCGAGAACGCACCGCTCACCGCGAAGTTCGAGAGGTCGATGCCGAACAGCTTGGCCCGGGCGCGGTTGACCTCCAGGATCTGGACGTCGATCACCACCTCGGCGCGCGGGTTGTCGTTCTGGTCGATGATCCGCTCGATGATCGCGACGACGTTGGCCGACGCGCGAACGGTGATGGTGTTGTTGGTCTTGTTCGCCACCAGCTGCGGCGCCACCGCCAGCTGCGGAATCCGGATGACGGTGTTGAGGATCTGTGCCACCTCGGTGGCGTCGGCGTGCGAGATGAAGAACTTCCGGATCACCTGCTCTTCGTAGAGCGCGCGCTTCTGCGCGTTGTCCGGGATCACCATGATGGTGCGCTCGTTCACCGCCTTGTAGAACAGCTGGTTGGCCGACAGGATCTGGTTGAGCGCCTGCTCCAGGGTGACGCCGCGCATGTTCACGGAGTAGGTGCGGTCCTGGTAATCGCGCTCGTAGGTCACGTTGATGCCGGTCGCCATCCCGATGAAGTTCAGGATGTCGCGCAGGCTGGCGTTGGGGATGACGACGTCGATCGGCTCGCGCGAGGCGGGATTGAGGAGCGGCTCCGGGGTCTGCCTCGCCGCCGTCTGGAGTTGTGAGAGCGTGGGCGCGCGGCGAGCGGCCTCCGCCTGGTCGCGGATCCGCCGCTCGATCTCCAGCACCTTGGCCGCGACCTGCCGGTTGGTCGGGTCGAACTCGCTGGCGCGGCGGTACTCGCGGTGCGCATCTTCGAGCTGCCCGCGCGCCTCGAACACGCGCGCCTGGTCGAGGTGCGCCGTGGACGCGTTGATCATCGCCCGCTCGAGCGCGATCTGGTAGTCGGCCCGGTCGGGGTTCTGCTGGACCGCCTGGCGGTAGTAGTCCACCGCCGCGTCCCAGTCGCCGGCGCGCGCCGCGCTCTCGCCGCGGCCGAACGCCCGGCCCGCCGCGCAGCCGGCCAGCAGCCCGCACAACAGCACCAGTGCTACAAGCCGCGTCTTACCCGTTGTCTGAAGTCGGAGCATTATTGTCCTGCCAGCCGGACGGTCTGCCGTCCGCGGCCGTCGGTATATGCAAACTCTGCCGCGTCGGGGCCGATCCGCAGCAGACGGTATCGACCTTCGATGATATCGCCTTCCTTTCCGTAGAAGACGTTCCCGCGGCCATCGCTGAGGATCGCCACCCGCCCGGCCTGCGCCGGCGCTTCGACCAGCCCGATGAAGCGCAGCGGAATCGGCGGGAGCGGCGGCGGACCCGCGGGCACCGGAGGCCCGGTCAACACCGGCGGCGGAGGCGGGGCGCTCACCCGCCGTGCCCCGCCTCCGGACGAGGGCGGCGCGACTCGCGCCTGGAAGCGGAAGGGGTTGCGTTCGGCGGCGTCCATCTCGCCGCGATCGCCCTTGAGCAGCTCGAGCTTCACGTCCGCGACCGGAATGCCCCGCGCGCCGCGTGCGGTCGATGCCGTCGTCGACGGCGCAACCCCTGCCGCAGCTGGCGGCTCGGGGTCGCTATTCATGTAGAAGACGCCCGCGACGATCGCCACGAGGCCAGCCGCCAGCAGCGCCTGGCGCTGTACCTTCGGGGTCATGACGGCGGGGTCCGGTAATACGTGGACAGCTCCAGGGTCACGACCAGCGCGCCGCCTTCAGCTCCCTCGCCGAGCTCGACGTTGTCGATGACGACAAATTCAGGGGCGCTTTCCAGCTGATGGATGAAGGTGCGGAAGTCAGCGTAGGTCCCGGTCAATTCCAGCTCGATCTGCAGCCGGGTCAGGGTGCTGCCGCGCGCGGTGATCGGCGTGAACGACGCGTTCTCGTACTGCAGGCTCGACTCGCGCGCGAGCTGCGCGAGTCGCAGATACGTGAGGCGCCGCGCCCCGGTCAGATCCTTCGGCAGCACCTCGGCGTAGAACGTGCCCAGCTCGGTGGACGCGCGCGCCTTCCCGGTCAGCGTGCCCGAGGCCTGCGCGTGCTCGGCGCGGGCCTGCGCCAGCGCCTGTTCCGCCGCCTGGTCGCGCTCGGTGATGTTGGCGACGCGCTGCGACAAGGGATACACGACCAGCGCGTAGGCGAGCACGTTGATTACGAGGATGACGGCCAGCGGCACGACCAGGCGCCGGTGCTCGGCGACCACGCGCCGCACCAGGGCCGTGCCGTGGGTCGAGTCGATCACGGCGTCACCCCCCGCGCGGGCGACACGTAGGTTCCCTCGACAACGGCCTCGATCAGCCCGGCGTCGTTGGTCTGCTGCTGCACCGGCAGCACGTCGTGGAAGTAGCTGCGGCCCTCGAGCGCCTCGATGAACGCGTCGAGATCCTCCGCGCGGCGCGCCTGCACGCCGATGGCGACGACGAACACGTCGCGTTCGAGACGGGGCCGGACGGCGGTCATGCGGACGTCCGGGGGCAGCGTCCCCTCGAGCTGCGAAAACAGCTCGGACCAGGAAAAGGCGCGCTGGTCGATGATGCCGTTGGCCTCGCGGGCGGCGTTGGCCACCACCGTCAGCTCCTGCGGATTGACCTGCGCCCGCGCCTGCGCCGCTTCACCGCGAAGCCGCGCCGCCTCCGCTTCGGCCTCCGTCGCGTGGGCGCCGAGCGTCCGCTGGCTCGCCGCGAGCCGGACGATCTGCACGACGTTGAACAGGGTGACTGCCAGCACCAGGCCAGCGACGATGCCGAGCGCGATCTGCACCGCGCGCACGTTGTAGAACGGCTTGGTCGACAGGTTGGTGCGCAGCATCAGGCGGTGACCCCCGTCCGGTAGGTGCGCGCCAGCATCCCGGCGAGCGGCGCCAGCGCCGCCATGATGTCCGGGGTCATCGTGATGCGATCGTTGAGCGGAGCGACGCGGGTCGGATCGATCGGCTCGACCGCCACGCCCAGCCGCTCTTCGAGGTTCTTGCGGGCCAGGTCCACGGCGAACGCGAGCCGGCCGCTGCCGCCCAGCAGCACGCGGCTGAAGCCCGTGCCCTCGAGCCGGTCCTGGTAATACATCGCGGTCTGGTGCACGAGGTCCGCGAGCGGATCCTCCTCATCGCCCTCGATCCGGTTGCGGAAGAAGATCACGTCCTGCCCACGCAGGATCGCGATCGAGGTGTAGTCAGGACGCATGTGCACCAGCAGCCAGTCGCCGGTGGGCGCGCTGTCGGAGGCGAGAAACAGGTTGGCGACGCTGAACGTTGTCAGGTCGACCAGGCCGGCATAGACGCCGGCGTCGCCACAGGCAGACTCGTATTCCTCGATCACATCGCGGCGCGCGAGCGCGACCACGAACTCGGCGCCGCTCGACGTGTCGCGCGTGCCCGGCGTGTAGGTGACGCAGGCGTCCTCGATCGGAAACGGCGCGGACTTCCGGACCTGCCAGCGGACCAGCTGATCGAGATCCTCGCGCTTGGAAGGCAGTTGCTCGAAGCGCACCAGCGACACCTTGGCCGCGAGGTCCGGAATAATCAGCGCGACGCGGGCGGGACGGGAACCGAGGCGCCCAAGCACCGTCCGGATCGCACCAGTCACCGCGGCGCGGTCGACGATGTTCTGTGACGTCAGGGTGGGAACGACGGCACCCGGCGGCAGCCCTTCAATCGCGTACGACTGCAGCGCCAGCCCGCTGCCGCGCGCCACCATGGTGGCGGCCGACACATGCCCGGCGGAAATTTCGACCGCGGCGTCGGGCGGGGGACTGGCCAGCCATTTGGCAAGCAGGCTCATTCGACGAAGGTCACCTTGTTGATCTCGCGGAGCGTGCTCTGCCCGAGCAGCACCTTTTCGACCGCCGACTCTCGCAGGAAGCGCATGCCCTCCTCGTGCGCCGCCCTCTTGATCTCCGAATTCGGCCGCCGCGCCAGGATCATCTCACGGATGGGATCGGTCAGGTCGAGCAGTTCGCAGATCGCGGTGCGCCCCTTGAAGCCGGTGCCGCCGCACTCCATGCACCCGGCGCCTTCGTAGAACTGGTGTGTCTTGGCGAGGTTCGGGTCGAGCGCGGACTCGACCAGCGTTTTCGGATCCACCTTCACCGGGCGCTTGCAGTGCGGACAGATCAGCCGCACCAGGCGCTGGGCCAGGACGCAGTTCAACGCCGACACGAACTGGTACGGCTCGACGCCCATGTTCAGGAACCGGCCGAGCACGTCGACGACGTTGTTGGCGTGGACGGTGGTGAACACCAGGTGGCCCGTCAGCGCCGACTGAATCGCGATCTGCGCGGTTTCGGGGTCGCGGATCTCGCCGACCATGATCTTGTCCGGGTCGTGCCGCAGGATCGACCGGAGGCCGCGCGCGAAGGTCAGACCCTTCTTCTCGTTGATCGGGATCTGGGTGATCCCGGCGAGCTGGTACTCGACCGGGTCCTCGATGGTGATGATCTTGTCTTCGATCGACTTGATCTCCGAGAGCGCCGCGTAGAGCGTGGTCGTCTTGCCCGACCCGGTCGGGCCGGTCACGAGCACCATGCCGTAGGGCTCGTGGATGTACTTGCGGAAGCGCTTCAGCTCCTGCTCGGGCCAGCCGAGGATGTCGAGCCGCAGCTCGGTGAACTGTTCGCTGATCGACTCCTTGTCGAGGATGCGGATGACCACGTCCTCACCGTGCACGCTCGGCATCACGGAGACGCGGAAGTCGATGTTCTTGCCCGGCATGCGTACCTTGAAGCGCCCGTCCTGCGGCACCCGCTTCTCGGCGATGTCGAGCTCCGCCATGACCTTGATGCGCGAGATGATCGAGCTGTGGAACTGCTTGGCGATCGGCCGCATCGCCGGCTGCAGCACGCCGTCGATCCGGTACTTCACATGTACGGCATCCTCGCCGGTCTCGATGTGAATGTCGCTGGCCCGGCGCTGGATGGCGGTGAAGATGGTCGAGTCCACCAGCCTGATGATCGGGCTGATGTCGCTGGTCAGCCGCTCCACGGTGAGGTCGTCCTCGCCGTCGTCCTTGAGCACCTGGAGCTGGAAGCCTTCGGTGGCGTCCTCGAGCACGCGCTGCGAGCTCTCGCTCTTCTTCAGGATCGACTGGATCGCCGAGGGCGCGCCGACGGTCACCTTGACCGGGGTGCCGAGGATGACGCTCAGCTCGTCGAGCATCGGCAGGTCGGTCGGGTCGGAGACGACGATCACCAGCGACTTCCCCTCCCGGCGATGCGGGACGAACCCGTAGCGCAGCATCAGGTCGGCGGGAATCGTCCGGAACAGCTCCTGGTCGATGTGAAAGTCGTCCATGTCCACGAACTCGAGCCGGTAGCGCTCGGCCTGCTGGCGGACGCGCGCCACCTCCTGCGAGTAGTCCTCGGGCGTCTGGACGACGAGGGCGTTGGGGTCGACTGTGGACATTTATCCGATCACCGAACTGAGCTCGAAGAGCGGCATATACAGCGCCAGCACCACCATGGCGATGACCACGCCCATGATGACGAGGATGACCGGCTCGATGAGCGTGATGAAGCGCTGGACTTCCGTTTCGATTTCCTCGTCGTAGAAATCGGCCAGGCTGTTGAGCATCTCCTGGAGCGCGCCAGTGGATTCCCCCACTTCGACCATCTTCACGGCGACGTCGGGGAACACCTTCTTGGCCAGCAGCGCGGTCGCGAAGCTCTGACCCTCCTTGACGCGGCGGGTGACCTCGCGGATCTCCGCCGCCAGGTAGCGGTTGGTCATCGCCGAGCCGGCGATCTCCAGGGCGTTGACCAGCGGGATGCCGCCGCCGAGCAGCGTCGCGAGGGTGCGGGCGAGCTGCGAGGTCGAGAACTTGCGCGCCGTGTCGCCGGCCCACGGGATCTCGAGCAGCATCTGGTCGGCGCGCTCCCGGTGCTCCGGCCGGCGGACCCACCCGGCGATGCCCACCACCGAACCGACGACGGCGATCATGATCAGCCAGAAGTTGCTGACCACCACGTTCGAGATGCCGACGATCACGCGCGTGGAAAACGGCAGCTCGCGTCCGAAGTTGGCGTAGAACTCGGAGAAGGCCGGGACGACCTTCACGACGATGATCCCGATCAGCCCCAGCATCAGCGTGACCAGGAGCACCGGGTAGATCAGCGCCGAGATGGTCCGGCGCCGCACCGCCCCGATCACCTTCTCGTAGGCGACATAGCGCCGGAGCACCGTGTCCAGGCTGCCGCTGCGCTCGCCCGCCATCAGCGACGCGGCATACACCGCCGGAAACAGCCCGGTGTGCTCGGCGAAGGCATCCGACAGCGACGTGCCCGCCTTCACCTTGTCGTAGACGCCGTCGAGCACGCCCTTGAGCGTGGGATTGGAGACGCGCTGACGCAGGATGTCGAGAGACTGGACCAGCGGCATGCCCGCCTTGAGCAGCGTCGCCAGCTCCTGGTTGAAAATGAGGAATTCCTGCCGCCCGATGGTGCGGCGGCGGCCGGCGCCGAAGGCCAGGTTCTTGAGGGTGCTCCGCTGCTGCAGCGAGAGGACAAAGAGACCCTTTTCCTCCAGGTCCCGGCGCAACCGGGCTTCGCTGTCGGCTATGTAGACTCCCTCGACAATCTCGCCGCCGGCAGTGCCGAGCCTACAGCGGAATTCCATCGCACCAGTGTGGCATATAAACGTGCCTCTTTAGACTGGTGACGGAGCCTGGCGGCCGTTATGAAAATGTGTGTAGCGGGGCTGCTGGACGGCGTTACTGGACGTAGGCGCGGAACACGCGTATCCCCAGCTCTCGGGTGTCGGTGCTGCGCAGCGCTGACACCGACGAAGGCACGAAGGTCTTGTCCACGGCGATGGTCATGTCGACCGTGTCCCCGGTCCCAAGCTGGCTGGCGCTGATCGTCACGCGCCGCAGCTCACGGGGTCCCGGGGGCAGCGTGAAGCTGTCCACGACCGTCGGACCGACGCGGATCTCCACGCGCTGCGGCTCGGTGAATGCCCCGGCGACCGGCTGGTCGGCCTGCAACAGGAACAGGACGTCGCGCCTGGGGTTCCGGAACGACAGGGTGGCTTCCTTGCGCGACCACTGCCACTCCAGTCCGGCGCCCTCGTCGGCCACCTCGGTCTCGTGCCAGCCGTCGCGGAAGACCACGAACAGGTTGTCGCTCTGCAGCCGGAGCGTGAAGTCGGCCACGTGGTACGAGCGCTGGCCGCGCGTCTCACCGGTCATCGGTAGCCGGGTCCCGGTCTTCGGCGAGAACAGTCCGACCTCGATCCGCGTGTCGCCGACGTAGGGAAACTTCGGGACGAACAGGGTGCGGGGATATTCGATCGTCGCCCCGGCCTTCCACTGCCGCGTCGGCGTGGGCGGCAGGTGATCGTCGGTCCACATCAGCTCGCCGTCGGCGTCGAGGAAGTGCACGAACACCCAGTAATCGTCGGCGAACGCCGGCGCATTGGGCGCCACGACGAAGCGGTAGGTGAGGTCCATGGGACTGCCGATGGCGGCGTCCGGCCTGGCCATGGTCACCGAGGGCGTGGCGACCGGCGGCTCGGTGTCCTCACCGCGTGAGCATGCCGCGAGGCCACAGGCGAGCACGATCGCGGGCAGCAGCCGGGCCCATGTGGATCTCATGAATAGTGGAATGATACTCCGGCTTTCTGGTACAGTGCCCGCATTCGCCGCGCCGGCGATCGAACGTACTCAGTCAGTGGGGACCGTCCAGCAATGGCCACGTCAGACGCGCTCGGGATGGTCGAGACACGAGGTCTCATCGGTTCGGTGGAAGCCGCCGATGCGATGGTCAAGGCCGCGAACGTCACGCTGATCGGCAAGGAATACATCGGCGCCGGCTACGTCACGGTGCTGGTTCGCGGGGACGTCGGCGCCGTCAAGGCGGCGACTGACGCCGGAGCCGCCGCCGCCCGCCGCGTCGGCGAGCTGATCTCGGTTCACGTGATACCCAGGCCCCACGCTGACGTCGAAAGAATCCTCCCCAAGGCCTAGCCTTCCAATGACACGGGCCACGGAGACACAGAGGCACGGAGGAATATTGCGCTCCGCGTCTCCGTGCCTCCGTGGCTTGTGCGCCTGACAAATGGCCGACGCTCGGGCCGATAAGGATCTCGCCTCTATCGCCGAGGCACGCACGCTTGCGCGCGCCGCCCGGCAGGCGCAGACGCAGCTTGCCGAGCTCTCCCAGGAACAGATCGACGCCATCGTCACCGCCATGGCCGCGGCCGTGACGCCGCACGCCGAGACGCTGGCGCGCCTGGCCGTCGAGGAGACCGGCTACGGGGTGGTCTCCGACAAGATCCAGAAGAACATCTTCGCGTCGTGCCAGGTGTATGAGTTCATCCGCCCGATGCGAACGGTGGGCGTCGTGAACCGGATCGAAGAGAAGAAGATCGTCGAGATCGCCGAGCCCTTCGGGGTGGTCGCCGCGATTGTCCCGTCCACCAATCCCACGTCGACGGCGATCTACAAGGTGCTGATCGCGCTGAAGGCGCGGTGCGCGATCGTGATCAGTCCCCATCCCTCGGCGGTGCGCTGCATCACGCGGGCGGTCGAGATCATGGCCGAGGCGGCCGCGCGCGCGGGCGCGCCGGCCGGCAGCATCGGGTGGATGAGCACGGTGACGCTCGAAGGCACCCAGGAACTGATGAAGCACCGCGACGTCGCCGTGATCCTGGCGACCGGCGGCATGGGCCTGGTGCGGGCGGCCTATAGCGCCGGCAAGCCTGCCTACGGGGTGGGCCCGGGCAACGCACCCTGCTACGTGGAGTCGAGTGCGGATTTGAAGAAAGCCGCCAGCGACATCCTGACCGGGAAGACCTTCGACAACGGGGTGCTCTGTTCGTCCCCCAATTCAGTGGTCGTGGACGCGGGTGTCGCGGAAGAACTGCGCCGGGAGTTCCAGGCCGGCGGCGGCTACTTCATGAACCAGGCGGAGATGGACACCCTCTCGAAGGTGCTGGTGACCCCGCAGCGGCTACCCAATCCGGCCCTGGTCGGCAAGTCAGCGGCCTTCATCGCCGAACAGGTCGGCCTGAAGGTACCCGCCGGCACCCGCGCGCTGATTGCCCCGTTGACGGGCGTCGGGCGTGACTACCCGCTCTCGATCGAGAAGCTGGCGCCGATCCTCTCCTGGTATGTCGTCAAGGACTGGCGGGAAGGGTGCGAGCGGTGCATCCAGATCCTGCGCTACGGCGGCATGGGGCACACCATGTCCGTCCACTCGAAGAACGACGAGGTGATCCTCCAGTTCGGGCTGAAGAAGCCGGCGTTCCGCATCTGCGTGAACACGCCGACCACCCACGGGTCGATTGGTCTGACCACCGGGCTGGATCCGGCGATGACCCTGGGGTGCGGAGGCTGGGGCGGCAACATCACCTCGGACAACATCACCCCGAAGCACCTCCTGAACATCAAGCGGCTGGCCTACGAGCTCCGGCCGGCGGTAGTCACCCCTCTTTCTGTGGGGCCGACCTCCCATGTGGGGCAAGCCTTGTCAGGCTTGCCCGGCGGACCTGACAAGGTCCGCCCCACTGGCCCGCCCTTACCCCAAGCCCCCGCCCGCCCGGTTCGGGACGGGATCCCCGCCGAGGCCCTCGCCGCACGGATCGACCAGTTCCTGGCCTCGAAAGGCTATAAGGCTCCTGACCTCAATACGGCTCAGATCCCCCCGCCAACTGTCGGAAACAGCTCAGTGCAGGCTTCCGTTTCTGCCGCCGACTTCATATGTGAGGACGACGTGCGGACGGCGATTCGGGCAGGTCGGAAACTGCTCGTCGGGGAGAAGACGATCATCACCCCGTCGGCGCGCGACCTCGGAGAAGCCGAAAAGGTCTTTATTCAGGCCGGTTGGCCCTCCTGATCAGCTATAACTGCTGAGCCCGCTGGACTTATTGTTGACCCTCGTTTTCAGGGAATGGTAGAGTACGCCTGATGCTGAGCCTGCGCCACGGCCTGACCGCAGCTATTTGCGCCCTCGGACTGTTCTCCGCCGCCTGCGCGGCGAAGATCCCGGCGACAGCCGTGCTCTTACCGACACCCGGGGCGGTAACGTCGCCCGCTTCCGCAGCTCCTGCTCCCCCGTCCCAACCCCAGCCCGATCCCGTCGCGGACCTGATTGCCGTCTCCACCCGTCACTTCGAGAACGGGCAGCGGGAGCTTCAGCTGGGCCACCTGGTGATGGCCAAGGCGGCCTTTAACAAGGCGCTGGAAGTGCTCCTCGAATCCCCCTATGGGGCGCGGACGGAGCCGACGATCCGGGTCCATTTCGACCGCATGGTCGAGCGCATCAGCGCCTACGAAGTCACGGCCCTGGCCCAGGGCGACGGTTTCGCGGAACAGAAGGCCGAACCGGCGTCGATTGACGACCTGCTGGCGCTGTCCACCTTTGACCCGCCCGTCCCGACCCGCGAGACCCAGGACGCCGTCGCCGCCGACCTCCGGGCGATCACCCACGACATCGATATCCCTCTCAACGCCAAAGTCCTGTCATTCGTACAGCTTTTTTCGGGCCGCTTGAAGAGCTTCCTGGAAGAAGGGCTCAGCCGCGGCGCGCAGTACCTGCCGATGGTCCAGGAGGTGTTCCGGGCCGAGGGTCTCCCGCTGGACCTCGCCTACGTCCCGCTGGTCGAAAGCGCGTTCAAGCCGAGCGCGTTGTCGCGCGCCAAGGCACGGGGCATCTGGCAGTTCATGCGCGGTACGGGGCTCGAAAACGGCCTGAAGCATGACTGGTACATCGACGAGCGCGCCGACGCGGAGAAATCGACCCGGGCCGCCGCCAAGTACCTCAAGACCCTCAATAGGATGTTCAAGGGCGACTGGCACCTGGCGCTGGCCTCCTACAACGGCGGACCCGGACGCGTGCAGCGCGCGGTCAAGCGCTCCGGCCGCACCGACTTCTGGCAGCTGACGGCGACGACCAAGTACCTGCCGCGGGAGACGCGTGATTACGTCCCCTTGATCCTGGCCGCCGTGATCGTTGCGCGGAACCCGGCGCAGTACGGGCTGAACATCCAGCCGGTCGAGACCCCATCGTTCGAAACGGTCACCTTGCCGGACGCGGTGGACCTCCGCCATGTCGCGGAGTGGATCGACTCCCCGGTGCAGACCCTGCAGGCGCTCAACCCGGAGCTGCGCCGCTGGACGACGCCGGTTCGCGCCAAGGATTACGAGCTGAAGGTGCCCCAGGGAACCGCGGACGTCGTCCGGGAACAGCTGGCCCTGAACGAGCCGGCCGGGCTGGCGTCGCTCAACTGGCACACGGTGCGCAAAGGCGAGACGATTCTCAGTATCTCCAAGAAGCTGAAGGTCAGCCGTGCGGACCTGGCGGAAGCGAACTACCTGTCGGCCAAGTCGAAGGTGGCGGCCGGACAGCGTCTGATCATCCCGCGCGCACCGGCCCTGCTGCTCGCTTCGCGGACGGAGACGCCGGCGCCGCCGGTCACCGAGTCGCGTTCGGTTGACGTGGTGGTCGCAAGCAACGTCGCGCCGCAGGCCGCGAAGACCGAGCAGGCGAAGCTCAGTTACCGGGTCAAGCGTGGCGACACGCTCTTCTCCATTGCCCGGCTCTACCGGACGACGGTCGCATCCCTGAAGAGCTGGAACAAGATCCGCGGGAACGCCATCCAGGTCGGCCAGCGGCTGACGATCTTCTCGCAGCGCCGCACGGACAACGCCACCGATTAGTCGGATGGCGGGTCCACAGGACCTGCCCCACAGACATGAAAAAAGCCCGGGCTCAACGCCCGGGCTTTTTGATGTACGGCGTAGGGCGGGTCCTTCGGACCCGCCGGCGGACCTGACAGATCCGCTCCAAATAGCGTCCGCCCCGCGTACTAGGCGCTGACCTGCTTGCGGCCGCCGCCGTCTTCCGGCTTGCCGCCCGACCGCGTCCGCAGCTGCTTGATGCTCTGCTCGATCCGCTCGGCCAGCTCCCGCTCGTGATTCAGCATGCGCAGCGTGTTCTGCGCCTCCTGCATGACGAACTCGAGGCGCGACAGCTTGTCGGTCAGGTGGTCGATGACCGCCTTCTGCTCGCCAAGCGTTTCGAGGTTCACCTTGACGTCTTCGAGAAGGTTGGAAATGAGGTTGGTCTTCGACTGCACCTCGTCCACCGTCTTGCGGCGCACCTCGATGATGGCGATCTTCTCTTCCGTCTCGGACGCCTTCGACAGCAGCTCGTGCACCTGCTTCCGCAGCGCCGCGACGTCTTCGCGGTGGTCGGCGACGTACTGCAGATCCGCCCGGCTCTTGGCGCTGATCTGATGGACGCTGTCGACCTCCGCCTTGACCGCGTTGACCACCGCTTCGCGATCGGCGAGGGCCTTCATCTTCTGCTCGACCTCGGCTGACTTCTGGGCCAGCTCGGTCATCTTGGCCTCGACGCCCGCCATCTTCTTCTCGGAGAACGCCAGCTGCGAGCGGCGCTGTTCGAGCGACTTGTACATCGCCTCCGCGCGTTTGAGCTGGTCCTCCGCGGCTTCGGACTGCGCGATGGCGTCGCGCTGGCGCGCCTGGACGCGCGACAGCTCGGCGAGCATTTCGTCCTTGGCCGCGCCGGAGCGGCCCAGCTCCTCGCCCAGCGAGTGCATCTGCTTCATGCGCTCGCCTGCGTCCACCGCCAGCGTGCGGCTCTCCTCGACCAGCTCCGTCAGGCGGACCTGCTGCTCGTTGACGCCTTCGACCTTCTGCTGCGCGTCGAGCATCTGCGCCACGACGCCGTCGCACTGCGTCTTCAACGTGTCGAGCTCGGCGCGCCGCGCCAGCTGCTCGGCCAGCTTCCGGTCGACCTCCGACGTCACCGAATGCAGCGCGTTGATGCGACCCTCGAGCTTCTCCACGAACTGGATGCGGCCGGTCACTCGCGTGAGCTGCCCATCGAGCTCGCCCGAGAGCTCGCCGAGCCTGGTCGCCTGCTTGGTGCCGTCCTCGACCAGCGTCAGCTTGCCGAGGATCGCGTCGATGGTCGCCTCGAGCTCGGGCGTGCGCGCCCGGAACGAGGTGAGACGGTCACCGAAGGCTTCGAGCGCGGCGCGGTCGGCGCCGAGTCTCTCCCGGAGGTTGGCGATCTCCGCGTGCGACTGGTGGAAGTCCTGGATCTCCTTCCGGAGCACGTCGAGGTCCGTGCGGCTCTGCTTGAGGCTGTCGTACTGCGCGGCGGTGCGCTTCGTCAGGTCGTCCACCTGGGCGAGCCGCTCGCCGAGCGTTTCCAGCGTCGCCTGTTTCGTCGAGAGCTCGTCGGCCTGGGTCACCAGTCCCTGAAAGTCCTTGCTCAGGGCGTCAACACGCTGGTTCATCTGCGACAGGTGGCGTTCCTTCACGCTGAGCGCTTCCATGCGGCTCTCGGCTTCGTGGACAGAACCCTGCAGCGCGCGGAGGCGCTGGTCGAACGCTTCGAATTCCTTCTTCTCGAGCGCCAGCTTCTCGACGTAGCTGCGCATGACGTCCACGAGCGCGCGGCCGTCCTTCTCCATGCGCGCCGTCTCGCGGCTGAACTCGTCGCGCACCTTGGTGGCGGTCTCGACCTTCTCGTTGGTCTCTTCCACGAGCTGCTCGATCCGGGCGACCGTCTCCTCACTGCGCGTCGCCACCTTGATCTGCTCGTTCAACTTGCCGATCTGGACGTCCATGGCCCAGACCATCTCGTTGAGGCGATTGGCCTCGACGACGGCGCGGTCGATGGTGTGCTTCTGCCCCTCGAGGGCCTTGGCCTTCTGGTTGACGTGCTCGGCGAGCGAGTTCAGGGATGTCAGCTTCTCCTCCGTCGTCCCGCTCAATTCCTGGAGCTGCATCAACGGTCCGAGCTTCCGCTCCACTTCCTTGACCGCCTCGGTGGCGGCCGACGAATCCTCGCGGGCGGCGCGCGAGGTTTCGCGCAGCTTCGCGTAGTCCTGGGCCAGCTGGCCGGCGTTGCCGCGCACCTGGTCCAGCTCTCCACGGAGACCGGAGGCGAGGTCGACCGACTGCTTGATTTCGTTCTGGGACTGGCGAAGCTGGGTGCGGAACTCTTCGAGCGCGACGCGTTCCTTCTTGATCGCGTCGACGCTGGCCTGGGTCTCGAGCGCCTGGGACGAGAGCTGCTGGACCTGTCGCCGGTGCTTCTGAAGCTCACCGTCGGGCGCCATCAGCTTCTCGGCAGCCTGCTGCGCGTTGGTTGCCATCTCGATCAGCGACTGGACGCGCCGTTCGACGTCGCCGAAGGTCTTCGCCTGCTGCTCGAGGCCGTCGATGCGCCTGACGAGCGCGTCGAGTTTTTCAGTGGCGCCGGCCGCCTTCTGGTCAACCTGCTCGAGCGACTTCCCCATCTGCGTCAGCTTCACGCTTCGCATCGAGATCTGGGTGAGCATCGCGCTCAGGGCACTGCGTTCCTCTTTGGCCGCGGTGATCAGACTTTGAAGATCGTCGGACTGCTTCTGGGCCTTGCCGCCGCCGGCAAGCCCTTTCAGGGCGTCGAGCATGGTGGATCCTTCTCGAAAGACATGCCTTGTACGTAGCGTCCGACCCGGCAGGACCGGGGTCGCGCGGAGGCTAGGGTAACAGGCGTTGCGGCTAAACTCAACAGGGGATTGCGTTTATCCCACGGGCGCCGCATATGCGGCGCCGTGGCTGCTGGCTGGAATATCGGCCGGCGCGGGGGGGCGGAACAGGGCGGGAGGCGCTAGCGCTTCACGAACGTGCAGGACGCCGGCTCGCCCTCGACCATGCGAGCTTCGACCGTGCGGCCCTGCCCGTAGTCGGCGGCCGAAGGGGCTTCACCCACCGAGTAGGCGATGCCGAGGAACATGACGACCGTCATCACGATGTCGAGCCAGACCAGCCCGCCATCCCGCCGCGCCACCGTGTGGCCCATTTCGAATCCGGTTCTCATCGCGCAACCTCCAAGGGACCGTGCAGCCCATCCATTCGCGCCGCGTATCATGAATCCCTCACGACCATCGGCTGAAAACGATTGTCGGTCGTGTGCCCGCACGCGCGACGCCAATCGGGTTCCATCCTTGGGGACCGCGGCGGATCGTGAATGTGTTTGGGAACGATTGCAGGCGGGACGTGCCACAGAGTCTTTCACGTGCACAGATCGGCGTCAGCGCGTCGTGGTTGACGTCAACAATTCGAGAATGCCAGGCCTTTTTGGGCGAATCCGTGTCGCTGGTCCCCACCGACCTGCGCCAGCGCGCCGCGCGCTTTATCGCCCGGCTGCCGGCCGCGCGCACGCCCCTGGAAACACTGACGCAAAAGGGACTTCTGCTCGACTTGGCGGTGCAGTTCGGCTACGCGGCGCACAAGGCCTTTCACCAACATGCGGGCCCCAACGACTCGTGGCGGCGATGCCCTTTCAAACCGGCCGCGACGCTCGACGAGTGGCCGCACGATCTCAGCCGTTCAACGGCGCACGCGTTTCAACGCTGGGCGGTCCGTTTCGCGTCCGCCCTCCAGGCCGCGCATCCCGCCACCTGCGTCTATGGCGCCGAGCATTACGTTAAACAGCACTACCGGACGCGCATCGCCATCGGACCACTGGCCCGGCACGTCGGGTGCTCGCCCGCCTACCTGCAGCGCACGTTCAAGGAACGCACCGGATTCACGCTCCGCGAGTATCAGTCCGAGCTCCGCCTGCAGGAGGCCCTGACGCTCCTCCTGGATTCGGACTTGAAGATCGAGGCGATCGCCCGTGAGGTCGGGTATCACAGCAAGAAGGATCTCTACCGGATTGTCGAGGCCAGGGTGGGATGCACGCCGCTCGAATTCCGCAAGCGGCGCGGCGCCGGAACGCCTCCCGAGGCCGCAAAAATCGCCAAGGTCGCCGTCGTCTAGGATCGCAATATTTCCAACGCCCGTGCCCGCGTCCCGCCTGACATCGCGTATTTCCTCGTAAACCTGCCCATCACCGCCGCCGCCTCGCGGATTGCACTGAGGGATGCATGCTGGCTACCCTCCGGAGCGCCGCGGTGTTCGGGGTCGACGCCTATCCGGTGCAGATCGAAGTGGACGTGTCGTTCGGGCTTCCCCACTTCACGATGGTCGGCCTGCCCGATGCGACCGTCCGCGAGAGCCGTGACCGCGTGCGCGCGGCGATCAGGAATTCGGGCTTCGAGTTCCCTCATCATCGGATCACCGTCAACCTCGCGCCCGCCGATGTGCGCAAGGCGGGATCCTCGTTCGACCTCCCCATCGCCCTGGGGCTTCTCGCCACCTCCGGGTGCCTCACCCGGCAATCGATCGACGACACGCTGGTGCTCGGGGAGCTGTCGCTCGACGGCGGAATCAACGGCATCCGCGGCGTGCTGCCGATCGCCGTTGCCGCCCGGCGGCTCGGCCTCACGAGGGTGCTGCTGCCTCCCCAGAACGCGGCCGAAGCGTGTGTGGTCGAAGGTCTCGACGTCTGCGTCGCGCGATCGCTCGCCGAGGCGCTCGATGCGCTGAATCGTCCCAGCGAGGCGCGCCGGGCCGAACCGCTGGCCCCAGTGCCGCCGGCACCATCCCAGGACGGCGATCTCGCCGACGTGCGCGGCCAGCTGCTTCCGCGGCGAGCGCTGGAAGTCGCTGCCGCCGGCGGTCACAACCTGCTGCTGACGGGGCCGCCCGGTGCCGGAAAGACGATGCTGGCACGGAGGCTGAGCGGAATCCTGCCGCCGCTCACCTTCGAGGAGGCGCTCGAATGCACGGCGATCCATTCCGTCGCCGGCACCCTGCCCGCAGGCGCGGGACTGCTGGCTGCGCGGCCATTCCGCGCGCCGCATCACACGATCTCGAACGTCGCGCTCGTCGGCGGCGGCGCGCTGCCGCGCCCGGGCGAGATCTCGCTCGCGCACAACGGCGTGCTGTTCCTCGACGAGATGCCCGAGTTCGACAGGCGAGTGCTCGAAGTGCTCAGGCAGCCGCTCGAAGAGGGGCACGTCACGATTGCGCGGGCCGCCCGCACGGCGGTGTTCCCGGCGCGGTTCGTCCTCGTCGCCGCGATGAACCCCTGTCCCTGCGGGTTCCTCGGCGATCAGCGGCGCACGTGCCGCTGCACCCCGATGCAGATCGGCCGCTACCGTGGCCGCCTGTCCGGACCCCTCCGCGATCGCCTGGACCTGATCGTCGACGTCCCCGCCGTGCCGGTGCACGCCATCACGGACACCGCCGCCGGCGAGTCCTCCTCAGCGGTGCGCGACCGCGTTCGCGGCGCGCGCGCGGCGCAGCAACAGCGATACGGCGGCGATGGGCCGCGCACCAACGCGGAGCTCCGGGGAAGCGCGGCGATGAGGTGCTGCAAGCCGGACCTGAAAGGACGCGCGCTGTTGCGCGCCGCGATCGACAAGCTTGGCCTCAGCGCCCGCGGGTACGACCGCGTGCTGAAGGTGGCCCGGACGATCGCCGACCTGGCGGCGGCCGATGCCGTCGCGGCTGAGCACGTCGCGGAAGCGCTGCAGTACCGGTTGGTGGAGTGACTGTCAATCGGCTAAGTTGTCCAGCAGATGATCAATCGAGTGGTCCTGGCGCTCGCGGCATCGTGCTGCCTCACCCTGGCGGCCACCTCGCCCGCCGCAGCACAACTTCGCTACAGCACGCACGTCGAGATGCGGAAGCTGGACGTCCCCCCGCCCACCGACCCGATTCTCGGCATGCTCGGTGCCCTCGTGGCGGGCCGGATGCCCAACGGCGACGCGTCGATCGTCGTCGGCCATGACGGCGCGCGCATCGAGTTCCGCAACGCGGTCGGCCCAGTCCCGGCCGGCGGCATGATGCTGCTCCGGGGCGGGAAGGTCGCCGTCATCGATCCGGCAAAACGCACCTACTGGACGTCACCCACGTCGGCGCTGGCGAGCGTGCTCGCGGGACGGACGCCAACGGTGTCATCCACCCGCACCGGGGAGTACTCGGTGGTCAGCGGGCTGCGGGCCGAACGCGTCACGTTCACGTGGGCGATGGATCTGCCCCTTCCCGCAGGGCTCCAGTTACCGGCGGGTTTTCCGACGACGCTGACGATGGACGGCGAGATGTGGGTCGCTGACCAGTTCAAGGCCTACGCCGCGGGGCTGAACGCGGTCACCGGAGCGATGCTTCCGGGCATGGGCACCGGCGCGCTCGCGCAGGACGGCCTGGTTGTCCGGCAGATCATCCGCAGTGCGCTGCTCGCCGGCCACGAGCTCGAATTCACGGTGTCCGATATCGTCGAAGGCCCCCTTGAGGGCAATCCGTTGGCGATTCCCGAGGGGTTTACAGAGGTGCCCGCGCCTGGGGCGACGCCGCGGTAGTCATTTGTCGGTTGTCAGTTGCGTGGGGCAAGCCTTGTCAGGCTTGCCCGGCCGGCCTGACAAGGCCGGCCCCACGTACGTCCTGACAACTGACAACTATCGTGAGTCATAGATCGTCTTGGCCGCCGTCGCCGCGATGATCACCGCCCCACCCGCCCAGACCCACGGGCCAGGATTTTCCCCATGCACGAGCCACGTGAAGATCGGATTCAGCACCGGCTCGAGCAGTAGTAACAGCGACACCTCCAGCGCTGGAAGGTGGGACATCGCGCCCGTCAACAGGATGTACGCGGCGCCGATCTGAAACACACCCAGGTAGACCACCGTCGCCCATTCGGCTGGTGCGGCGGAGGGCAACGGGAAGATGAACGGCACTCCCACGAGGAACGCCATCAGGTTGCCGGCGACGACCGCGGTGTTGCCTGTCCCCTGCCCTGCGCGCTGACCCCACCTGAGACCGACGAGCGTCAGCGCCCACGTCACGCTGCAGAGGATGGCCAGCAGGTTCCCCGTGGCGGGGTCGGGGGCGGTGGCGGTGGCGGCGGCCGGCCGCCCGGCAAAGCAGAGCGCCAGGCCGGTCCCGACCGCCGCCAAGTACACGAGGTCACGGGCCCGGACCCGCTCGCGTATCAGCAGCGGCGCGAACAGGATGATGTAGAGCGGCGCCGTGGACTGAAAGAAGATCGCGTGCGCCGCGGTGGTCAGCTTGGTCGCGTTGACGAAGAGGATCAGGGTGGCGGCATACACCGCACCGATCGCGACCGCCGGCCACGACCAGGTCAGGCTCTTCCGCCACCAGACCAGCAGCGCGACCGCCGCGATCCCCGACCGCAGCGTCGAAACCTGCATCCCTGAGAAGGCCGCCACCTTGATCGCCGCCCCTCCCGTCGAGAAGAGAAGCGCAGCGCCTATTGCCTGAATTTCAGCTGTTCGCCTAATGTTCGCCATCGGCCAGTGGTAGTGGTCTAGTTTGATTTTTCTGCGGGCGTGTCGAGCAGCGCGATCACGTCTTCCGCTTCCCAGACCTTGGCGGTAACGCCGGCCGCCATCGCGGGCGTCATGCGAAGTGCCCCGTGGAGTTTCACGAAGTTGTACCACATGAAATGAATCGCCACGGCGCTGGCGTGCATCTCGATCTTCTTGCTGAATGCGTTCGTCAGCCGCGTGAATCGGCGCATGTGCATCCGCATCGTGAGGTTCTGGCGCTCCACGTGGCTGGTTGACGTGTGCTTGGGATCGGGGTCGCCCATCATCACCGTCGTCTTGCAGCCGATGCACTCAGCGGGGCTGTACTTCGCCGCTTCGCTGGCCGTGGGCGTCTTGTAAATCTTGTCCACCATCGCGTAATCCACTTCGATCCCGAAGTGCGTTTCGACGGCACCGACGTACGATTTCCAGCCGTCTGTTGACAGCTGAATGCGCCCGCGCAGACGCGCCGCCAGATCCCCAATGAACTCGTGCGCGTCGCTGTTCGACCGCCCGCCAATGTGCCACGTGATGATCAATTTTGAATCCGGATCGAGCGCCGTCCACGTCCACACGTCGCCGGCATCGGGGTGTTCCTGCTGCATCTCGTACGTGACGTTCCGGCGCTTCGCGTAGCAGAACGACCAAATCTCATCGCACTGAACGCGCTTGGTGGCGAGGTCGCGGAACGCCCGATCCTGGTAGGCCGCGCATGCCGCGCCGAGATCCCGCATCAGCTTTTCGATGGTCATGCGCGCCACGCCGGTTATCCGAGCGGTCGCCCGAAGGGACGTGCCTTCAGCAAGGCACTTGAGGACGTGCGCGCGGCGGGCCGTGTCGAGTCGATTCATCTTGGACATTATGCTTGCTCGCGTAGGCACAATGCAAGCATTAAATCGTAGAATGCTTGCACGAGGCTGGTAATTGTGCATAATGCAAGCAGGAGAAGCAAGCATGCCAGACGACAGCCGAGAAGAACCCAAGGGCCGGGCACGGGGCGGACATGCGCGCGCTGAAGCCTTGACGCCTCAGAATCGCCGGGACATAGCCCGGCAGGCGGCAAAGGCGCGATGGGGCACCGAACCGCCGAACGAACTACCCCGCGAGACACATAGCGGGACGCTGGTAATCGGGGACCGCCACATCCCGTGTTCAGTGCTTGAGAACGGGCAGCGCGTATTCTCTGCCCGTGGCTTGTCGAGAGCGATGGGGAGCCGCACCAAGAGCATCAAGGTGCGACCGGGGCAAGAGGACGTCTACGCCGATGCCCGGCAAATGCCACCATTTCTAGCAGCGCCAGCCGTAAGAGCCTTAATTCCCAATGACTTACTGGCGCCCGTCATGAATCCGATCCAGTATCGGCAGAAGCACGGAGGGGGCGCTGCCTACGGGTATGAGGCGACGCTTCTTCCCAAAATTTGCGGGGTGATTCTAGACGCGTCGAAGGCGGGTGCATTTCGCAAAACTCAACACCATCTGGTTGATCGAGCAGAGCTGCTGATTCGCGGGCTTGCCCATGTCGGCGTTATTGCCCTTGTCGATGAAGCGACCGGGTATCAAACGGAGCGGGACAAGGAAGCACTTCAAGAAATCCTGAACCTCTACATCGGCCAAGAGCTGGCGAAGTGGGCCAAGCGATTCCCCGACGAATTTTACGCGCAGATGTTCCGGCTTAAAGGTTGGACGTACAACCCCAACAACTCACAGCGGCCACACGCGATGGCGCGTCTAACAATCGATTTAGTGTTCGACCGGATCGGCCCTGGTTTGTCAGCGGACCTTAAGAAACGGCGGCAGGAGTTACTGCTAGCCGCCGGGCGAAAAACCGCTAAGTTGCATCAGGCGATGACGGCGGACATTGGCCATCCGGCGCTGCAACATCATCTGTCAGGGTTGATCTTCTTGGGGAAGTCGTTTGCGGACAAAGATTGGGTAGGGTTCTACACGGCTGTCGAGAGGGTCGCGCCACGTTATAACCGGACTCTCCCGCTGCCGCTGGAAGCTAGCGATCTTTCCACCGAGCCGCTGCCGCCTTCTTCGCAATCGCCTTCCGCTTCGCCGCGCTGAGACTCTCTGCCCGCGCCTTGCCGCCCTTGGACGCCCCGAGCTTGCTCAGGGTGAGGGCGGCTTGGTTGCGGGTATCGGGTTCATCCGGTTCGGGAACCGCCTGCCCCGTCGCCTCCTGCACAATCTGCCAGGCCAGTTGATTCGTGTCTCGCGGTCGCTTTTTGCTTGCTCGGGAAGGCATACGCGGATTGTCGCACGGCGGGCTAAATGATTGAGCCAATTACGGTTTGGTAATTAGACCACTACCCGGCCAGTTTTTCGGGTGGAGAGGGCTCGCAACCCTGTGGTAGGCTGGCGGTTCGCCGTGCCCGCTCGGCCGGCGCAATCATCACATAGACCTGAACTTGTTGCCTTCACGGCGCTACACCATCGTTGTCGCTGACCGGACCTCAGGCGTTATCCGCCGGGCCACGATATCGGTCCGCCCGATCGCGATCACGGCGTGCATCGCGATCGTCACGCCCATCCTGATCGGCGTCGGCGCGGCGTGGAAAGAGCGACACGATTCGGCAAATCTCCGCGCCAGCCACCACGCGCTCGAGGCCGAGAACGCGAACTACCGCGCCGCCACCGAAGCGCTCTCCGGACAGATTGCATCCCTCCAGTCAGCGATCACCGACCTGGGCGCGCGCTCAGCCCTCGAGCCGAGCCTGGCGAAGGCGATGGACAAGCTGCCGGCGCTGGTGAAAGCGCGCGCGATGGGCGGCGGCACCGCGGTCAGCACCGCCAGGGAACAGAACGCTTACGCGCAGACGCTCTCGGCCCTGACGGCGCCGGAAGATACCTTCGGGTTGCTCCGCACGGTGCTCGAGAGCCTCGAAACGCGACTCCACGTCGTGCAGCGCAACGTCGAACGCCGCAACGCGCTCGCCGCGGCGACCCCGTCGATCTGGCCCGCCTACGGCTGGTTGTCGTCGACGATGGGCCCGAGGCGCGATCCGATGACGGGCGGCGCTGACTACCACTCGGGGCTCGACATCGCCGGCGAACGCGGTCAGCCTGTCTACGCCACCGCCGCGGGCAAGGTCACGCACACCGGCTACCAGGGCGCCTACGGCAACCTGATCATCCTCGAGCACGGCTTCGGGCTCGAGACGCGCTACGGTCACCTGCTGAACTACAAGGTGAAGAACGGCGCCAAGGTCAAGCGCGGCGACGTGATCGGCCATGTCGGCGCCACCGGTCGCGCGACCGGCTATCACCTCCACTACGAAGTCCTCGCCAACGGCCGCCTCCTCAATCCACTCCAGCTCCTGACGCAGAAGCCCCGCGCCGAGTAAGTCCCTACAATCCGAAGTTTCCTTGCCGGTTGGCGTACAATCGGTGGATATTCATCGTCCGGTATTCGACTCCGTGTCTCTGTGCCTCCGTGGCGCGTGAGGACGGGAGTCGAGAAGACTCTCAAGAATGATCGGTCAAATTCTCGCCAAGGTCATCGGCACCCAGAACGAGCGCGAGCTCAAGCGGTTGTTTCCGCGGGTGGCGGAGATCGGCGCCCTCGAATCTCAGATCCAGGCGCTCACGGACGAACAACTCCGCGCCAAGACTGTTGAGTTCCGCCAGCGTATCGCCGACGGCGCAACCGTAGACGACCTCATGGTCGAGGCGTTCGCGGTCGTCCGCGAGGCGGGCCGCCGCGTGCTCAACATGCGGCATTTCGACGTCCAGCTGATCGGCGGCATGGTGCTGAACAGCGGCAGGATCGCCGAGATGAAGACCGGCGAAGGCAAGACGCTCGTCGCCACCCTGCCCGCCTACCTCAACGCGCTCGAAGGCAAGGGCGTCCACGTCGTCACGGTCAACGACTACCTGGCACGCCGCGACTCGGAGTGGATGGGCCGGCTGTACCGCTTCCTCGGGATGAGCGTCGGCGTCATCCAGCACGAGCTGACCGACCAGCAGCGGCAGGTCGCCTACGGCTCCGACATCACCTACGGCACCAACAACGAGTTCGGCTTCGACTACCTCCGCGACAACATGAAGTTCGAGTTGTCCGCGATGGTGCAACGCGCCCACCACTTCGCGATCGTCGACGAAGTCGACAGCATCCTGATCGACGAAGCGCGGACGCCGCTGATCATCTCGGGCCCGGCCGAAGAGTCGACCGACCTGTACTACGAGGTCGATCGGATCATCCCGAAGCTGAAGCCGGGCGCGGTCACCCAGGGCAACGTCAAGGCCGAGGACCGCGAGGCGCTCGAAACCACCGGCGACTTCATCGTCGACGAGAAGCACAAGACGGTGACCCTCACCGAGAGCGGCATGGCGGCGGCCGAACGGCTGCTCGCGCACCGGATGGTGGAAGGGTCCAACGGCATGTACGACCCGGCGAACATGCCGCTGCTGCACCACATCCACCAGGGGCTCCGCGCCCACACGCTGTTCCGGCTCGACGTCGACTACATGATCAAGGACGGCGGCGTCGTGATCGTGGACGAGTTCACGGGACGGCTGATGCCCGGCCGGCGCTGGAGCGACGGCCTGCACCAGGCGGTCGAGGCCAAGGAGAAGGTCAAGATCGAGCGCGAGAACCAGACGCTCGCGACCATCACCTTCCAGAACTATTTCCGCAAGTACAAGAAGCTGTCGGGCATGACCGGCACGGCCGAGACCGAGGCCCCCGAGTTCAACAAGATCTACAACCTCGACGTCATCATCGTGCCGACCAACCGGCCGATGACGCGCATCGAGGAGCCCGACCAGGTGTTCCGCACCGAGCGCGAAAAATACGAGGCGATCATCGCCGACATCGTCGGGCAGCAGGAGTCGGGCCGGCCGACGCTGGTCGGCACGGTCTCGATCGAGAAGTCCGAGCGGCTCGCAGCGCTGCTGAAGAAGCGCGGCATCAAGCACGTGGTGCTCAACGCCAAGTATCACGCGCAGGAAGCCGAGATCGTCGCGCAGGCCGGCCGCAAGGCCAACGTGACGATCGCCACCAACATGGCCGGCCGCGGCACCGACATCCTCCTCGGTGGCAACGCCGAGTACATGGCGCGCCAGCAGACGCTCGCCGAGGAGCTCGCCGAGCGGCTGCCGAAGGGCGAGGAGAAGTTCGTCGACGACGCGGACTTCATCTACTTCTTCCACATCGACGGTTTCTTCCGGGTGCCGCGCGCCGAATGGGAGCGCATCTTCGCGCACTTCCGCCGCCAGACCGAGCAGGAGCACAACGAGGTCGTGGCCGTGGGCGGCCTGCACATCCTCGGTACCGAGCGCCACGAGGCGCGGCGCATCGACAACCAGCTCCGCGGCCGTGCCGGCCGCCAGGGCGACCCCGGATCCTCCCGCTTCTACCTCTCGCTCGAAGACGACCTGATGCGCATCTTCGGCTCGGACCGGATCGCCGGCCTGATGCAGAAACTCGGGATGGAGGAAGGCGTCCCGATCGAGCACGGGATGGTGAGCCGCGCGATCGAGCGCGCCCAGAAGCAGGTGGAGGCGCAGAACTTCTCCGTCCGCAAGCACCTGCTCGAATACGACGACGTGATGAACAAGCAGCGCGAGAGCGTCTACACGCTGCGCCGCGAAGTACTCGAGGGCAAGGTCCACATCACCGAGGAGGAGCTCGCCGACACGCGCGGCTACATGCTGACGCTGGCCGAGGACGTCGTCGACGACCAGGTCGATCGCTTCGCCGGCAAGGAGCTCGACCCGGAAGAGTGGGATGTGCCGGCGCTGACCCGCGAGATCTCGCGCGTCTTCGGTATCGACCCGGCGCAGCTCGACGCACTCAAGCTCGACGAGAAGAACAGCGCCGAGATCGCCGACCAGCTCTGGGACGTGGTCAAGGCCACCTACGTCGCGAAGGAAGAACTGGTCGGGCCCGAGCTGCTCCGGCGCGTCGAACGCGACGTCATGCTGCAGATCGTCGACGCGCAGTGGAAAGACCACCTCTACTCGCTCGATCACCTGAAGGAAGGCATCGGGCTGCGCGGCTACGGCCAGCGCGATCCGCTCGTCGAGTACAAGAAAGAGAGCTTCGCGCTCTTCCAGGACATGAAGGCGCGCATCGAGGAAGAGATGGTCCGCTATCTCTTCTGGCTGCGGCCGGTCCTGAACGAGGACGCGCCGCAGGCGCCCAGGCCGGCGCGCCGCGCGACGCCGATCACCATGAACAAGCCGGCGATCGAGCCGGCGTTTGCCGCCGCCAGGGCGGCAGGGGCCTCCGGCGCCCTGCCGGAATTCGGCGGGGGCGCGCCGCGCCCCTCACGAACCGGCGGCGACGACGTGGTGAAGACGGTGAAGCGGGAAGAGCCAAAGGTCGGACGAAACGACCCGTGTCCCTGCGGCAGCGGCAAGAAATACAAGAAGTGTCATGGCACAGCGGCCTGAGCGACGGCCCGAGAGGCACGAATGGAACTGAAGGCAGACGAGCTCGCTCTCACGTCGATCGAAGCCGGCTTCGCGACCGCGCTCACCTTCGATGACGTGCTGCTGGTCCCCCAGCACTCGACGGTCCTCCCCACGCAGGTGGACGTCTCCACCCGCCTGACCCGCAATATCCGCCTCAACGTTCCACTCCTCAGCGCCGCGATGGACACGGTGACCGAGTCCGAGCTGGCCATCGCGATGGCCCAGCAGGGCGGCATCGGCGTGATCCACAAGAACCTCACGGTGCAGGAGCAGGCGGCGGAAGTCGATCGCGTCAAGCGGTCGGAGAGCGGGATGATCGTCAACCCGATCACGCTCTCGCCCGTGAACCGCATCTACGAAGCGCTCGACCTGATGAAGAGCTACCGCATCTCGGGCGTGCCGATCACCGAGGACGGCACCAAGGACGGGCGGCTGGTGGGCATTCTCACGAACCGCGACCTTCGGTTCGAGGTCAACCTGACCCGGCCGATCAGCGACGTGATGACCAAGGATCCGCTGTTCACGGTGCCCGTCGGCACCACGCTGGACGAATCGCGCGAGATCCTCCACAAGCACAAGGTCGAAAAGCTGCTCGTCGTGGACAAGGATTTCCGGCTGAAGGGGCTGATCACCGTCAAGGACATCCAGAAGCAGATCAAGTACCCCAACGCGTGCAAGGACGCGCTCGGGCGGCTGCGGAGCGGCGCGGCGATCGGCGTCGCCAAGGATTCGATGGAGCGGGCGCACGCCCTGGTGGCGGCGGGCGTGGACGTCCTGGTGATCGACACCGCGCACGGGCACTCGCAGGGCGTCATCGACATGGTGGCGAGGATCCGCCGCGAATTCCCCCACACCGACATCGTCGCCGGCAACGTCGCCACGCCCGAGGCCACCGAGGCGCTGATCCAGGCTGGCGTCGACGCCGTGAAAGTCGGCATCGGCGGCGGCTCCATCTGCACCACCCGCGTCGTCGCCGGCATCGGCGTGCCGATGATCTCGTCGATCATGGACTGCGCCAGGGCCGCCGCGGCGCGCAACATTCCGGTGATCGCGGACGGCGGCATCCGCTACTCCGGTGACATCGTGAAGGCGCTGGCCGTGGGCGCCAGCTGCACGATGATCGGCAACCTGTTCGCGGGCACCGACGAGAGCCCGGGCGAGCTGATCCTGTTCCAGGGTCGCAGCTACAAGGAATACCGCGGCATGGGGTCGATCGGCGCGATGCGCCGCGGCAGCCGCGACCGGTACTTCCAGGACGAGTTCGATCTCGAGGGCGGGCGCGCGGCCGACAAGCTCGTGCCGGAAGGGATCGAGGGGCGCGTCGCGCACAAGGGCAGCGTCGCCGCGATGATCCACCAGCTGGTGGGCGGCCTCCGCGCCGGGATGGGCTACTGCGGCAGCGCGACGATCCCCGAGCTGCAGCGCAAGGCGAAGCTGATTCGCATCACGCCCGCCGGCGCCCGCGAAAGCCACGTCCACGACGTGACGATCACGAAGGAAGCCCCGAACTATAGGATGGAGTAGTCGGCGGTAGGCGGTAGGCAGTTAGCAGTAGACGGTTGTCAGTTATCAGAAAGTTCGTCTGGCGACCGAATGACGACGCGTCGCGTGTTCTCATCAACGATCGATATCGTTACGTCTGTGGCTGACGGCAACGCGTGAGCCAGGCGGTCTGGCCATTCGATCGCCAGCACTCCGTCCGCCACACCCATTTCCTCGAGCCCCAGCTCCCCCGCATTCGCGCCCTCCAGCCGGTACAGGTCCACGTGGTACAGAACCAGGCGGCCGCCCCTGTATTCGTGGACGAGAGTGAACGTCGGGCTGCTGACCTCGCCCGGATCGATGCCCAG
Organism: Acidobacteriota bacterium; assembly: GCA_947465645.1. The sequence goes on from CANIBQ010000008.1 coordinate 43,974, forward strand.
CCCGGAGGCCAGGCCCCGGACAAATGCCGTCTTGCCCGCCCCGAGATTGCCGGAGAGCAGCACCACGTCGCCGGCGTTCAGGCGTTCCGCCAGCCGTCTCGCAACGGCTTCAGTCTCGTCCTGGGAATGGGTGAGCACCTCAGGCGTCGGCGTCTTTCGCACGGCCGGTGAGCTGATTGAGAGCTTCTCCGAGGTGCAGGAGGACGTCGGTGGCGGTCATCGACACCTGGCCCTCGTGGGCCTCGGCGAGGTCGCCCGCGGCGCCGTGGAGAAACACCGCCAGGCGGCAGGCGGCTTCGGCGTCGAGGAGCTGGGCGAGCCAGGCAGCGATCATGCCGGTCAGCACGTCGCCGGTGCCGCCGGTCGCCAGGCCTGCGTTGCCGGTGGGATTGATGAACACGTGTCCCTCCGGCGTCGCGATGATCGTCCGGTGTCCCTTGAGCACCACGTACACATGGTGCGTCGTCGCGAACTCCATCGCGACGTCGATGCGATTGGACTGGACCTCGTCGACCGTCGAGCCAATCAGCCGGGCCATCTCGCCTGGATGTGGCGTGATGATGACGTCGCGGTCTTCCCTGCCCATCAGCCGGGTCGGGTCGTCCGCCAGAACTGTCAGGGCGTCGGCATCGAGCACCAGCGGTGTATTCGCGCGATCCAGCAGGCCCTTCACGAATTCCGCCACGCCCGGCCCGCGCCCTAACCCGGGACCGCAGGCAATCACGTCATGCTGCATTTCCAGGGTGCGCTCCACCCCTGCGGGGGTGACGGTGCCGTCCTTGGCCTCGGGCAGCGGCTCCGTCATGTACTCGGGCGCCATCGAGGCGACGACGGGAAGGCATGAGGCCGGCGTCGCGATGGTCACCAGGCCCGCGCCGGATTTCAGCGCACCCATGGCCGCAAGATGCGCCGCGCCCGTCTTGCCGCGCGAGCCGGCGATGATCGTGACCCGGCCGAAATCGCCCTTGTGCGAATCCGGCGTGCGCGGCTCCACCGCGTCACGGATCTGCTCGGGGGTCAGCAGCTCGATATGCGGGCCCTCGAGGCCGTCGAGCACTTCATGGGGAATGCCGATGTCGGCGATCACGACGTCGCCGGCGTGCGTTTCACCGGGAGGCAGCACCAGCGGCAGCTTCGGCGCCGCCAGCGTCACGGTCATCGACGCGTCGATGCAATCGCCCACCAGTTGAGGGGTCTCCGCCGACAGTCCGCTCGGCAGGTCGATCGAGACGATCGGAATGCCGGAGGCGTTGACGTCGGCCACCACCGTCTCCATCATGCCGGCGAGCGCCGACTTGAGGCCGGTGCCGAAGATCGCGTCCACGATCAGCGTGCACTGCGAGATCTCGGAGAAATGCAGCTCCCAGGTCTGCTCGTCCGCGACCTCCACGACGGTGACCCCGAGGCGGCCGAGGATGTCGAGGTTAATCCGCGCGTCGCCGCGGATGTCGGAGACCGAGCCGATCACGAACACGGCCGTATCGATGCCGCGCTGCAGGAGGGTGCGCGCGACGACGAACCCGTCGCCGCCGTTGTTGCCCCGCCCGCACAGCACAGCGACGCGCCCGTCCAGCTGCGCTTCGTAGGCCGCTTCGATGGCCGCGACCACCTGCCGCCCGGCGTTCTCCATCAGGACCAGCGACGGAATCCCGATATCCTCGATGGTGTAGCGGTCGGCCTCGCGCATCTGCGCGGCGTTGAGGATTCTCATGTACGTGAGACAGGCCACGGAGGCACGGAGACACGGAGACAATCATGCTCCGTGCCTCTGTGTCTCCGTGGCCCGTTTCGTTGAACCAAGTTGCGCGAAGTGTACTACAGAGGATATGTTGCGAGGAGCGTATGGCAGCCACAGTAAACGTCAACGGTCGCATCACCAGCGATCGTGACGCGGTGATCTCCGTCTTCGACCACGGGTTCCTCTACGGCGAAGGCATCTACGAGACGATGCGGACGTACCACGGGCGCCTGTTTCTCTACGATCGGCACATGCGGCGATTGCGGAACTCGGCGCGGATGATCGCGCTCGACGTGCCGTTCAGCGACGACCAGCTCGCCGCGCAGATTCGCGACACGATGGCCGCCGCGCGCCTGCCAGGCGAAGCCTACGTCCGCGTGCTGGTCACCCGCGGCATCGGCGATCTCACCTACGATCCCCAGGCCACCCCTACCCCGTCGGTCATCACCATCGTCAAGCCGCACGTCGACCCGGAGGATGCCGTCTACCAGGCTGGCGTCCGCGTCGTCATCTGCGACATCGTGCGCAACCACCCGGGCAGCGTCAACCCGATGATCAAGAGCAACAACCTGATGAACAGCGCGCTGGCGATGCAGGAAGCGCTGCGCCGCGGCGGGTTCGAGGGGATCATGCGGAACTACCAGGGTGAGCTGACCGAGTGCACCACGTCGAACCTGTTCATCGTCAAAGACGGTGCGGCGATCACCCCGCCCCTGTCGGCAGGACTGCTGCCAGGCATCACGCGCGAGTTCCTGTTCGACGTCGGGAAGGAGGTCGGCGTCCCCGTCCGCGAACAGAGCCTTCGTGACGAGGATCTCTTTTCAGCCGACGAGGCCTTCCTCACGGGCACGACCCGGGAGCTGGTGCCAATCGTGACGGTGGACGACCGGACAATCGGCAGCGGCAAGCCTGGCCCGGTGACGCAGAAGCTGCTGGACGGCTTCCGCAAGCGCGCCCACGCGGATTGACACGGTCCGCCTAAGGACGGTCCGGCTAAAGCCGGACACTACGACCGCACCGAACACGTACGTAGTGTCCGGCTTCAGCCGGACCTAGGCGAACGCCTCGACCGGCGGGCAGGAACAGAATAGGTTCCGGTCGCCGTAGGGATTGTCGATCCGGCCGATCGACGGCCAGAACTTGTTTGCCCTCACAAACGACAGGGGAAACGCCGCTTCTTCTCGCGAGTAGGGGTGGGTCCACTCGTTCGCGGTGACGGCGCCCGCGGTGTGCGGCGCGTTCTTCAGCAGGTTGTCGGTGCGATCGGCGCGGCCGGTGACGACGTCCTCGATCTCCGTGCGGATCTGGATCATCGCGTCGCAGAAGCGATCGAGCTCGGCCTTGTCCTCGCTCTCGGTCGGCTCGACCATCAGCGTGCCCGCGACCGGGAACGACACGGTGGGCGCGTGAAAGCCGTAGTCCATCAGCCGCTTGGCGACGTCCATCTCCTCGATCCCGGCCGCCTTGAACGCCCGCAAGTCGAAGATCATCTCGTGCGCCACGCGCCCGTTCTCGCGCGTGTAGAGTACCGGGTAGTGCGGCTCCAGCCGCGCCTTGATGTAGTTCGCGTTGAGGATCGCGTAGCGCGTGGCGTCGGTGGCGCCAGCGCCGCCGAGCATCCGGATGTAGCCGTACGAAATCAGGAGGATGCTCGCGCTTCCCCACGGCGCGGCCGAGACCGCGTGAATCGCCTGCAAGCCGCCGGTCGGCACCACCGGATGGCCGGGAAGATACGGCGCCAGGTGCGCGGCGACGCCGATCGGCCCCATGCCGGGCCCCCCGCCGCCGTGTGGAATGGCGAACGTCTTGTGCAGGTTGAGGTGGCAGACGTCGGCCCCGATCGACGCGGGACTGGTGAGCCCCACCTGCGCATTCATGTTGGCGCCATCCATGTACACCTGGCCCCCGTGCTCGTGCACGATGTCGCAGATCTCCCGGATGCCGTCCTCGAAGACCCCGTGCGTGGACGGGTAGGTGATCATCAGGCAGGAGAGGCGCGCGCGGTGTTCGAACGCCTTCTTTCGCAGGTCGTCGATGTCCACGTTGCCGTTGGGCGCGGTGGCGACCACGACCACCCGCATCGCCGCCATCGCCGCGCTCGCGGGGTTGGTGCCGTGCGCCGAGGCGGGGATCAGGACCACGTCGCGGTGGGCGTCGTTCCGATCCCGGTGATACGCCCGGATCACCATCAGGCCGGCGAACTCGCCCTGCGCGCCGGAGTTCGGCTGGAGCGAGACGGCCGTGAACCCGGTGATCTCACAGAGCGCAGCCTCGAGCTCCTGCACGATCTGCGCGTACCCCTGCGCCTGGTCCACCGGCGCGAACGGATGCACACGGCCGAACGCTTCCCACGTCACCGGCAGCATCTCGCTCGCCGCGTTCAGCTTCATCGTGCACGAGCCGAGCGGGATCATCGACGTGTCGAGGCCGATGTCCTTGCGCTCCAGGCTCCGGATGTACCGCATCATCTGCGTCTCGGAATGGTGCGTGTTGAACACCGGGTGCGTCAGGAAGGCGCTGGTGCGCGCCAGCCCCGGCGGGTAACCGGGCGTCCCCACCTTCCCGGCGTCGAAATCGATCGCCGGCTCGGGCTTGCCCACGGCCGCCGCAAACACCTTGACGATGTCGCGGATGTCGTCCAGCGACACGGTTTCGTTCAGTGCGATCCCCACCGTGTGGTCGTCGATGTAGCGGAAGTTGATGCCCGCCGCGGCCGCCTGCCGCCGCACCCCCTCGACGCCGCCCGCGACCTCGACGCGCAGCGTGTCGAAGAACAGCGCGTTGGCCTGCCGCAGGCCCAGCTTGCGCAGCTCGCGGTCCACGACGCGGGTCAGCGCATGCACCCGCGCGGCGATCGTCCGGATCCCCTCGGCACCGTGATACACCGCATACATCGCCGCCATGTTCGCCAGCAGCGCCTGCGCGGTGCAGATGTTCGAGGTCGCCTTCTCTCGCCTGATGTGCTGTTCCCGCGTGGCGAGCGCCATGCGGTAGGCCCTCTTGCCGTGCACGTCAACCGATACGCCGATGATCCGCCCCGGCGTCTGCCGGACGTAGGCGTGGCGGGTGGCAAAGAACGCCGCGTGCGGCCCGCCGTAGCCGAGCGGCACGCCGAAGCGCTGCGAGTTGCCAAAGACGACATCCGCGCCCATTTCGCCGGGGGGCGTCAGCAGCGCCAGCGACAGCAGGTCGGCGCCGACGGCAACCAGCGCGCCGGCCTGGTGCGCCTCGTCGATGAACGGCTTGAGATCCTTCACCAGCCCCGATTCGTCAGGGTATTGGAGCATCACGCCGAACACGCCCGCCTCGAAGGCCATCCTGTCGACAGGCCCCACGATAAGGTCGATATCGAGCGGTTCCGCACGGGCGCGCAGCAGGTCGATCGTCTGCGGCAGGCACCGGTCGCTGACGAGGAACACGGAACGTCCGCCCGCGGCGGGCCTGTTGGTGCGGACGCGGTGCAGCAGCGTCATCGCCTCGGCCCCCGCCGTTGCCTCGTCGAGCAGTGAGGCGTTGGCCACTTCCATCCCCGTCAGATCCGCCACCATCGTCTGGAAGTTCAGCAGCGACTCGAGGCGGCCCTGGGCGATCTCCGCCTGGTAGGGCGTGTAGGGCGTGTACCACCCGGGGTTCTCCATCACCATGCGGAGAATCACGCTGGGCGTGATGGTGTCGTGGTAACCGAGGCCGATGTACGAGCGGAAGGTGGTGTTGCGCCGCGCGATCGCCGCAAGACGGCGCAGGTACTGATGCTCGCTCTCTTCGGGCGGAAGATTCAGGGGCCTGGTCAGCCGGATCGACCGGGGAATCGCCTGGTCGATCAGTTCGTCCAGGGTCTTGGCACCGATAGCCTCCAGCATCGCGTCGCGCTCGTCTGGCGACGGACCGATGTGGCGGCTGGTGAACCAGTCGCTCGCGTCCAGCCTGTGCATGCGCTACCCGAGGATCGCTTGATATTGAGGGCTGTCGAGCAGGGCTGCCGCGTCCGCCGGGCTTGCCACGCGCACCTTGATCATCCACGTCGCGTGCGGATCCTTGTTGACGACCTCGGGATGATCGCGCAAGTACGAGTTGACCTCGATGACCTCGCCGCTCATCGGCGCGAACAGCTCCGACACCGCCTTCACCGATTCTATCGACCCGAACGGCTGGCCGGTCGTCACGGCCGCCCCAACCTCCGGCAGCTCCACGTAGACCACGTCACCAAGCTGCTGCTGCGCGTATTCGGTGATGCCGATCTCGGCGGTGTCGCCTGCGATGCGAATCCATTCGTGGTCTTTCGTGTACTTCCGGTCATCCGGATACGCCATGTGTGCTCCCGTCCGGCTGAAGCCGGACACTACGTACGAATGAGACGCGTTTACGAACGCTTGTAAAAGGGCATCGGAACCACACGTGCCGCCGAGACGCGTCCGCGGATGTCGATGCCGATGTCCGTGCCCGCCGCTGCCAGCTCCACCGGCACGTACGCCATGCCGATGGCCTTCTTCAGGAACGGGGTCTGCGTGCCGCTGGTCACGACGCCGGAGGGCTGCCCGCCAAGGATCACGGGATAGCCGTGCCGGGCGATGCCGCGATCGACCATTTCGAAGCCGACCAGCTTCCGCGTGACCCCCCTGGTCTTCTGCTCGCGCAGCTTCTCGTGACCGATGAACGACTCCTTCTTCCAGCCCACCGTCCATCCCAGCCCCGCTTCGAGCACGGTGGTCGTCTCGTCGATGTCGTTCCCGTAGAGGCGCATCGACGCCTCGAGACGCAGCGTGTCGCGGGCGCCGAGGCCGACCGGCACGACGTCGGCAGAGCGCCCCGACTCGAGCAGCGCGCCCCAGACCTTGTCGGCCATGTTCGGGGGGATGAAGATCTCGAAGCCGTCCTCGCCGGTGTAGCCCGTGCGCGAGATGGTGGCGCGGGCGTTCGCGACCTCGCCGTACGAAAACCAATATGGCTTGATCTCCTCGAGCTCGACGCCGGTCAGCGGCTGCAGCACCTCTCTCGATGCAGGGCCCTGGATCGCGATCAGCGCGTAGCGGCTGCTCGAGTCGATCGCCGCCGCTTCCCCCGCGGCCTTGACCTGCTCGCTGATCCAGCCGAAGTCCTTGGCCACATTCGACGCGTTGACCACGAGCATGAAGTGGTTCGGCGCCATCCGGTAGACGATCATGTCGTCGAGAAACGTGCCCTCGGGCGTCAGCAGCCCGCTGTAATGCGCCTGCCCGACGCTGAGCGCGCTCGCATCGTTGCAGGAGATCTGCTGCACCGCGGCGAGGGCGTCCTTCCCCGCCACCTCGATCTCGCCCATGTGGCTGACATCGAAGATGCCGGCGCGCGTGCGCACCGCCATGTGCTCGGCGACGATGCCCGAGTATTCGATCGGCATGTCCCAGCCAGCGAACGGCACCATCCGGCCCTGCGAGGCGCGGTGACGGGCGTTCAGGGGAGTCTTTCTGATCTCGGTCGTGGCGGCGTCAGTCATGGTCGTGGCGTCTGCTGCAGCTCGCCGAGCAGCGCGTCCCGGAAGTAGCCGGGGGGAATGGTCCCCTGGCGAATGAACAGGAGGTGAAACGTCTTCGGCGAGAAGCCGTTGCCGAGGCGTGTGGCCGATTCTTCCCTCAGCGCGTAAATCTGATCTTTGCCGAGCCGGTAGGTAATCGCCTGCGTCGGCCACTTCGAATAGCGGAAGATCGCGCGCTCGGCGCTCTCACAGCTCGCGCGCTTCGCGTCGCTCATCTTCGCGGCAGCGGCGCACGATCCCGGCAGGAAATCCACTACCTCGGAAAACAGCGTCGTCGCGTCGTCGTATGACAGGCGGCCGGTGTGGATGCCGATGTCCACACGCACGCGCAAGTCGCGATAGAGCTTGCCCTGAAGCTGGTAGAGGCGTTCCTCCGGCGTGTAGAAGCCATTGGGCGCTCCAGGCTGCGGCTCCGCCATCAGCGCCTCCGAGTAGAGCCCCCACCCTTCGGCCGACATGGAGTCTTCCCACATGGACGAGGAGTCTTCCACGGCGCCCGGAGTGAGCCAGCGAACCGGAGAGACGCGATCCCGGTATTGCGTGAGCACCTTGAAATACCAGTCGTGGCCCGGGAACCCCTCATGCGCGGCGAGGTAGGCCAGCGACGCACGGTTGTTGCTCTCGAGCGCCGCTCGATTGTTCTGGGTCGGCGTCACGTAGAAGCGTCCGACGCCGCTGTTCCTGAAAGGCGGGGCGGGGTAGTACGCGGCGCCATCGATCGACGCCTGCAATGGCGGCGGCGTCTCGAGGACGTCGAGCTTGTAGTCGGCGGGCACGTCGAAGATGCCGGTCTTGCGGCCGTATTCCACCAGGCGCTGCGCGGCGTCGCGGTACCACGACACCATCTCGACGTCGGACTTCGGGTAGTCCTTCGACAGTTCATCGAAGACGGCGCGAACCGCGGCGGAACCGTCAGCGGGCAGCCGCCAGTTGCGCTGCTTCCCTACCTCGATCGCCAGGGCTGCCATCTGCTGCTGCGTCGCCTGGACGATCGGCCAGGCCTCGTCATAGAGCTGTGCGGCGGTCTTCTCGAGCCGGAAGTTGTTCCGGATCGCCCAGTCGTACTCGCCTTCGCCCATGGCGAAGCGGTCCGCGGCAAACTCCGCCTTCACCGTGCGCGTGCTGGACGCGTCGAAGAAACTCGTGGCGATGAAGTCACGGAACTTCAGGTAGGCGTCCGCGGCCTGGCGCGACCCATCGCCAAGCTGGGATAGCAGTTGTTCCCGCTCGGGGCCCGAGACGCGGCTGGCCGCGAGCTTCGGCAGGTCCTCGGCGAAGTACTGTGCGTTCGCCTCAGGCGTATTGATGCCGTCGCGCACCAGCATGCGGCGGTCGGGCGTGTTTCTTTTCGCGATGCCGGCCGCGAGCTGCTGTTGGGCCGTCTCGAGGAAGCGCGGGATGGCGCCCAGGCGGCGGACGACCAGGGCCCATTCGTTGGCCGTACCGTAGCTGGCGTCGCCGGTCTGCGTCATCCCCTGCAGTTGCCAGTCGAGGGCGCGGAACGGCTCGCTGACGTAACTATCGAGCGCCCGTTCCTGGTACCGGCGATCCTGGTGCTGGCGAAGCAGAAATCGAATCTGGGCGAGGGCCACCTCGCGATCGATGCGCGCATTGGCCGACAGCGCGGCTGAGTGCATCGCCTGCAGATTCTTCTGCACACCGGCGAGCCACGCGTCTTCCTGTTGTAATGCCTCTGCCGAGTGGTCGCGCAGGGCGGCGTCGACGTCACTCAGCGACGGATCCAGTCCCGCGCCGCCAAGGTACGTATTCGTCGTCGGATTGCGGCGCAGGAACTCGACGACGTAGGCGGAGAGGACTTGCCGAAGCGATGTATCGCCGTCGGACGAGGAGGTTGGGGCGGGCGCGCTGCTCCGGCCACACGCCGCGGCAAGACATGCCGCTGCGAGGAGAAGAGCTGTCAGTGCGCGCATCTCCTCATCTTAACCGAGGGATGACATAGAGTTTAGAGATGAACACAGCGGCGAACAGCGGATCCTTCAAACTCGGCGGAGACCTTCCGGTGCAAAGGCTCGGGTACGGCGCCATGCGCATCACCGGGACCGGGATCTGGGGCCCGCCTGCGGACCGCCCGGAGGCCATCGCCACCCTGCAACGCGCTGTCGACCTGGGCGTCACGTTCATCGACACGGCCGAATCGTACGGCCCCTACGTCAGCGAAGAGCTCATCGCGGAGGCGCTGCATCCCTATCCGCAGGGTCTGGTGATCGCGACCAAGGGCGGCCTGGAGCGGCCGGGCCCCGACCAGTGGGTACCCGATGGACGGCCAGAGCGGCTCCGCCAGGCGCTCGAAGGCAGCCTGCGGCGCCTCCGGCTTGAGCGCATCGACGTGTATCAGCTCCATCGCATCGACACGAAGGTGCCCGCGGACGAGCAGTTCGGCTTCCTGCAGGAGGTGCAACGGGAAGGACTGGTGCGGCATGTTGGACTGTCGGAGGTTGACATACCGCAGATCGCGCTGGCCCGGACATTCTTCACGGTCGCGTCGGTCCAGAACAGGTACAACGTGGGGGATCGACAGTGGGAGGGCGTGGTGGATTATTGCGATCGCGAGGGCATCGCGTTCATTCCGTGGTATCCGCTGCAGGTTGGTGACGAGGCGCGGGCCACGATCGCGCAAGTCGCGAAACGCCATCATGGGGCGACGCCGCAACAGGTCGCCCTCGCCTGGCTGCTGCAGCGCGCGCCGGTCATCCTGCCCATTCCAGGGACGTCGCGCCGGACACACCTCGAAGAGAACCTGGGCGCATCCGGCATCCGCCTCGCGGAGAAGGACCTCCGCGAGCTGAAGGCGATCTGACCCTCGCGGGCGCCTACGACGCGATCCGGAGAGACGGCGGACCGCCGCGCAGCTTGTCGAAGATGTCCTTCAGCAGCGCGGTCGTCACCGGTCCTGCGGACGCAATCTCGTGCGCTTTCAGTAGCGTCGCCTGCCCGCCCATCAGGAAGAGATAGGCGTCGCACAGCCCCGACAGGTCCTCGAGCCGATCGGAGGCGAGGACGACGGCGGCACCCCGATCGCGCTTGTTCTCGATCGTCGTCTTGAGCCAGCGCGCGCTGTCGGGGTCGAGTGCCTCCCAGGGCTCGTCGAGCACGATGAGGCGGAGCGGATGACGTCCCAGCACCGTGCGAAGGCCGAGCAGTTGCCGGCTGCCGCGTGACAGCGTGCCAATGCGGCGGCGTTCCGGCGTGATCGATGCCCCGCTGCCGAGCGTGCCCCAGGCCGCCGCGCGCACCGCCCCCGGAAGCGTCACACCTCCGGCGAAGTAGGCGGCTGCCGTTGTCCGGAGCGCATCGCGCGGAGGCTGGCCGCCAATCGAGATGTGGCCCTCGGTTGGCGTCACCAGACCCACGAGGGCGCGCAGCAGCGTCGTTTTGCCCGAGCTGTTCGGCCCGATGACGCCGAGCGCCTGGCCACCTACCAGGTCGAACGACAGGCCGTGGAACACCTCGCGGGACCCCGATCTGGTCGCGAGGTCGCGCACCGCGATCGCGACGGGTGTCGTGCCACCTGCGGCGATCATCGTGACACCTGCAGAGAGATGTCCGTCCGCTGAATCCACAGGAGGCCGCCGGAGACCGCCACGGTGGCCACCAGCACCGCCGGAATAACCCCGGGCACGTCGGAGCCGGCCAGGTTCGCACCGATCAGGCTCGCGGGGCGAGCCAGCGGGAGGAATGCTCGCCACACCGGGCTGGCCTCCCAGGTCACGGCGTGCGCCAGCACCGCCACGAGGAGCCAGAGGATCCCGCCTGTCATCCGTGGCCACGGCACCGTCGCACCCCATGCCAGCGTGGACATCAACAGGACGGCCACCACTGTGCCCGAGGCGAGCGACACATGAGGGAAACCTCCGTTGACGAACCCCTCGACGGCAGCAACCCCGAGCCATGCCGAGACGCCCGGCGCAATCGAGGCCGCCCAGTGGGCCAGCCCGATGCGCAGGCGGCTCTCACCACCGGTGAGCAAAAGGTCGTAGTGCCCCCTCGCCGCCGGCACCGCAAAGCCGGATGACGCCGCGAGCGTGTGGAGCAGAAGTACCGGCGCCAGCGCCTCACCAGGACCGGTCATCCCGGTGGCGAGCAGCGTCCCGCAGACCACGGCGGTGATCGCCAGCGTCGCCGTCATCCACGGGGGAACCGGGGGCACGACGCGAAAGAACGTGATGAGCATCCGTAAGCGTTTCACCGCTGCGCCACCCTTCTCTGCTGGGGCCGGCTCTCCGGATATCTCAGGTGGGTCTCGAGCGTGTGATAGGTGATGCCGAGCCGGCGGCAGGCCATCCGCTTGTTGCGGCCGCAGCGATCGAGCACCAGGCGCGCGTACCGGCTGCCCCACGCCCGCAGCGAGTCGTCTGCCGCGAGCGACGCGCCGAGCACCTCGGCGTAGCGACCGCGCACCTGCGGCGGCAGATCGTCGAGCTCGATCCGCTCCGACTCCGAGAGCGCGACCGCCCGTTCGACCAGCCTCTCGAGCTCTCGAACGTTCCCCGGCCAGTCATAGATGGCCAGCGCGTCGAGCGCCGGCTCGGAGATCGACAGGTCGCGCGTGTGACGATGGCGCGCGAGGAAATACGCGGCCAGCTCACCGATGTCCTCGCGCCGGCTGCGAAGCGGGGGCACGTGCACCTCGACGCCGCTGAGCCTGTAATACAGGTCTGCCCTGAACAGCTCACGACTCACCAGGTCCGAGAGCGGCCGGTTGGTGGCGACGACGATGCGCGTGTTGACGCGGCGAACGCCGGTGCCGCCCACGCGCTCGACCGCGACGTCCTGGATCGCTCGCAGCAGCTTGGCCTGCGCCGACAGCGACAGGTCCGAGACCTCGTCGAGGAAGAGCGTGCCGCCGTCCGCGTGCTCGAACTTTCCGCGCCGGCCCCGCACGCCGGTCGCGGTGTGATCCTCGATGCCAAACAACTCGGCTTCCAGCAAGGTCTCGACCACGGCCGCACAGTTGACCGCGACGAACGGGCCGGTGCGGCGGTGGCTCAGCTCATGGACCTGCCGGGCAACGAGCTCCTTTCCGGTACCGCTCTCGCCCTCGACCAACACGGTGAAGTCGGTGAGCGCGACGCGCTCGATGCGGTCCCGCAATGCCTGCATCACCGGCGTGGACCCGATCAACGGCGCGGCGCCGTCCGGGTGAGCCGCGCGGCGCGTCATGCGCATGCGGGCCGCCTCGAGTACCAGCCCTCCGAGCTGCGCTGCCGCGCTCAGGGCTGCGAAATCCTTGTCGTCGAGCAGCCGCCCCGGATCGAACGACGCTTCGAGCACCGCCTGCGACCGCGGATCCGTGGTGGGGACGCCCAGCACGATCGAGTCGGAGGTTCGCGTCGGCGTCACCAGCCTCGCGTGATAGCGGGCGGGAATCTCGCGAAGCCTGACGGTCCGCATCGACAGGAGCTGCCGCACCTGCTGCTCGAAGATCGACGGAAGGTCGGCCTGGCCCGCCGATCGTACGAGACCGGCACCAAGCGCGGAGACGACAAGCTGAAGATCCATGCGGCCCCGAGAACCAATGCGCATGCCACGATGTGCTGGCGCTCCTAAGCCCCTCCGCCGTAAGGCGTTGGTCGATCTCACCGGCATTCACCGGTGCGGCCGCCGGGTAATCCGTCCCCAGCGTCCCCGGGGCGCGCCTGGGGTCGAGGGAACGCCATACCCTGCCCATGCGGTACGACGCGGGGGTTTACGTGCCGCAGAACGTGCGATAGGTCCGCTCGCCCGATCGCGGCGCGCTGAACATCGGCAGGTCGCGTTCGTGATCGTAGGGCGTCGCCAACACCTCGAGCAGTCGCTCCATCACGGACACATCGTCCCGGCTGGTCGCGGCGAGGAGCGCATCCTCGACGTTGTGATTGCGGGGGATGAACGCAGGGTTGTGCCGCCGCATCAGGGTTCTGGTTTCGGCGAGCGACTGCGGCTGGCGCGCGCGGCGCGCCTCCAACCGATGGTGCCAGGCCTCCAGGTCGGGATCGGCGTTCGCGCTGTTACTGGCAAGGCCGTCGCCGGCGAGGCCCCCGCTGGTGAGCAACCGGAAGGTGTTGGTGAAGTCGGCAGACCGCCGGTGCATCCAGGCGAGCAGGTCGTTGACGAGTCCCGCATCATCATCTTCCCGCGTAAACAGCCCAAGCTTCGCCCGCATGCCGTCCAGCCAGTGCTCCTCGAACAGGCCGGGGAAGCGATCGAGCGCCGACGTAGCCCGCTCGACTGCTCGATCGACGTCGCGGTCAAACAGCGGCAACATCGCTTCGGCAAGTCGCGCGAGGTTCCACTGCGCGATTGGCGGCTGGTTTCCGTACGCGTATCGCCCGCCGGCGTCGATCGAGCTGAACACCGTGGCGGGGTCGTACGCGTCCATGAACGCGCACGGGCCGTAGTCGATGGTTTCGCCGGAGAGGGCCATATTGTCGGTGTTCATCACGCCGTGGACGAAGCCAACCAGCTGCCAGCGCGCAATCAGGGACGCCTGCCGTGCCAGGATCGCGTCGAACAGCGCGACATATGGCTCTGGCGAAGCGGCGAGCTCCGGGTAGTGGCGCGCCAGCGTGTAATCCGCAAGCGCCCGCGTGGCGCTCTCGTCCCCATGCGCCGTGGCCCATTGCATCGTGCCGACGCGGATATGACTCGCGGCCACGCGCGTCAGCACTGCGCCCTGAAGCGCCGTCTCCCGATACACCGGCTCGCCCGTCGTCACCACGGCCAGGCTGCGCGTGGTCGGAATGCCCAGCGCGTGCATCGCCTCGCTGATGATGTATTCCCGCAGCATCGGCCCGAGCGCGGCGCGGCCGTCACCGCGGCGGGAGAACCGCGTCGGGCCGGCCCCTTTCAGCTGAATGTCCATGCGATCGCCGGACGGCGTGATCTGCTCGCCGAGCAGGATCGCGCGGCCATCGCCGAGCGGGGTGAAGTGACCGAACTGGTGACCCGCGTACGCCTGCGCGATTGGTCGCCCCCCTTCGGGCAGCGCATTTCCGGCGAAGATTGCGACGCCATCGGCACGCTCGAGCGCCTCAACGTCGAGTCCAAGCGATGTCGCAAGTGGCCGGTTGAAAACTACCAGGCGCGGGTCGGGGACCGCAGTGGGTGCCGCAGGAGAATGGAAGAGCTGCGGCAGCTCCGCGTAGGTGTGCTCGAGGCGCCAGCCTGCCATTCCGATCATCATAACGGGCGGGCCGCCGCGCGGGCCCCGGCTACGCCGTGAGGCGCGGGTCGAGGTCATACGCGCGCGCTCGCGTGTCGATCGACCGATCGAAGGCGAGCGCCCCGCGATAGTGGATCAAGTCTGCATGTAGTGCCGAGACGTGAGCGCGGACCACACGGTTCCTGACGAGAAGGCGGCCGGCGGCCGCGCCGCCGCTCGGGTAGAACTCGAGGCGCCGGCCCTGACCGCTTTCACCATCAGAACTCCACCCGTGCGCTGAGCTGAATCATCCGCGGGTCGAGGATGCGCGTGGGCCGGCGCCACTGCGCGCCAAACGTGTTGTTCACCTCCAGCACCGAGTTGGCATTGAGCATGTTGAAGATATCCACGTTCGCCTGCAGACGTGTCCTTCCTACCGGGATGAGCTTACTGATCCGCACGTCGAGCTGTGTGCGGCGGTTTTCAAATTCGGTCTGCGGCGAGATGAGGGGGACGTTTACAGTGCGCGCTCCGCCCGACAGGTTCCGTCCGAGTGAGCGCAAGACCTGCGCGGTCGGCACGGCGTAGGTCGCCAGATAGGCCGTTCCGGGAAGGTTCTGAAGCGTGGCGCTCACAGAGAAGTCCATCGGCAGGGGATAGCTTCCGTTCAGTTTCATCTGCGTGTTGGCACCGAACGGCGTGACGGCGCGGCAGGTCGGCCGCCCATTGATGGCGGTCCCGGTGTGTGGCACGGGCGACGCGGACGCGCCCGGCAGATTGGCAGCTGCTGCGCCCGGACTGTCGACGTTGAAGCAGACGTCGCTGATGGTGCGTCCCGTGTCCACCCCGCCAGCCAGCCGGATGCCCCGACCTAACCGCGCGTTGATCGTCGCGCTGACGAAGTCGGCCGTACGGGTGTACTTCCCGAAGTTGGACGCTTGCGTCACCACGTTCGAGATCTGTCCGAACTTGTCGGGATTTATGTCGTACAGGCCGCAGACCTCGTATCCACCGCCGCCCGGCAGCCTGGGATCTGCCGGCGCCGTGATGCAGTACGGACTGTAGTCAGCGTCGGCCACGGTGGCGTTGTCGGTGACTCGGTAGTTACCGTCCCAATTGTGATAGTACCCGGCGGTGGCCGACAGTCCCGGGCCGAGCTGATGCTGCAGCTCCGTGTTGATGTCCCAGGTGTATGCACGCCCCTCCTGCACCACGTCGTCTGCATATCGGGTGGCCAGCGGGTTGCTCTTGCCGAAGTTCTGATTGTCGATAGCCTGGCACTCCCCATTGGCGGCGAAGTTCGTCAGATCGCAGTCGGGAAAGTAGTTGCGATTGGCGTCGGTCCACGAGCGGTTGGCGGAGGTGACCGACGTCGTGACCGGCGCGATGTTGGAGCTAAACGTTCCAGAGGTCAGTTCCAGGTAGCGTCCGATCGACATCTTGAGCGCCGTCCGGCCCGTGCCGAACAGGTCATACGAAGCACCGAGCCTGGGACTCCAATCCCGCCACTTGGGCGCGTGCTCGACAGCAGGCAGCTCCCGCGGGCCGACGAACCGCCCCGGACCGAGGCTGATGGCTGGGATGTTCACATCGTAGTAGTCGTACCGGACGCCGTAGTTCAGGGTCAGCCGCTTGATGGTCCATTGATCCTGGGCGTACGCCCCGAGGTCCCACATCGCGCGGACGACCGTCCGGAATGGCGCGTCGATGCGCGTGCCCAGCTTGACGCGCTCGGGTTCGCGGTCCGGGTACGGGTAGGCATACTGAGTGATCCCAGTGGGCACTCCGTTGTTGAAGGTATACGAGGTGAACTGGTTTCCTGAGCTCGTGCTCCCTTCGTCCTTGATGGCCGACTCGTTGCTCATGCCGAATTTGAACGCGTGCGACCCGGTGACGTAGGAAAGCGAGGCGCGAACCGGAAAACGGTTGCCCCAGCGGTGACCGCCGTAGGTCGTCGGCGCGTTGTAGCTGAACCCCAGCCCCGTGTCGTTGATGGCGATGTCGTCGGGGCTCACCTCGGGCTGCAGGTAGTTGGGCCAGCTGTGAATGACCGCGGCAGCGCCCGCCTCAAGCAAGAGCCGGTTCGTGCGCGGCGAGCTCCACGAGGCCTGGACGATCCCCTCCGGAAAGTTGTGCCAGAGCGCGACCGATTCGGGGGCGTTGCCGGACAGCCGGATGCACACGCAGTTGTGCGTGATATCTGTGAAGAGGTTCAGCTTGTTCTTGGGCGTGAGCTGCCAGGTCAATCGGACCGCATTCGACTGGTTCCACTCGGACTGCGCGGACGGCCGCTCCGGGTCGGGCGTGTAGAACATCGTACCCTGCGTCTTGTTGTAGAAGACGCCAGGCACCTGGTTCTCCGAGCCCCACCGGCGGACCGAGGCGAAGAACCACACCTTGTCCTTCCTGATCGGCCCCCCAACGGAGAGACCGTAGTCATATAAAAAGTTCACCTGCTGCCCGGACGCAACACCACGCGCGCGAAGATCGTCGGTCAGGTTGCTGCTCTGAAAGTGGCTGTTCGTGTAGCGGACGAGCCCTCCGAACTTCAACGCGTTGCCGCCCTCCTTCGGAATCAGATTCATCGACACGCCGGTCGAGGAGCTCTCGGCCGACATGCCGCCGGTCTCCACCGACATCTCCTCAACCGTCTCGGAGTTGAAGGCGTACCCGGGCGACCCGCCGCTCGACATGTTCTGGATCCGCATGCCGTCATACTGCACGCGCGCGTTCCCGACCTTGCCGTGGAACCCGATGTTGTTTCCCGACTGGCCGTAGAACGTACCCTGCGTCCCGCCCACGTCTGGCGGTGCGACCAGGCCGGGCGTCAGAGCCGCGAGCCCGGCGACGCTGGCCTGACCCATCGGCAGGACCTTCAGCGCCTCGGCGGTCATCACAGTCTGTTGCCGCACGTTCGCCGTGTCGACCAGCGGGGCCCCGGCCGTCACCGTGATCGTCTCCTCCAAGGCGCCGACAGGCATCTCGGCATTGATCGTCGCGGTAAAGCCCGACGACAGCTCGATGCCGTCACGCCTGAGGACATTGAACCCGGGCAGCGTGAACGTCACCGTATAGGTGCCCGGTCGCAGATCGACGATGTTGAATCGTCCCTGGTCGTCGGTGACGACGATGCGGACTTTCTCGATGAGGGCTGGGCTGGCTGCCTCCACGGTGACGCCCGGCAACACGGCGCCCGACGTGTCACGCACGGCGCCTGCGATGCCTGCCGGAGACAACTGCGCCGCGGCACTGCGCGATACCAGCAGCGCACACATCAGTAGGAACAGAAAGCGGCCTGCGAACACGGCTCGTTGCATCACTCCTCCGGCGTTACGACGCGTGGCGGCGACGCGCGGCGCTCAGTTCTTGATAGGCAACAGCGGCTGCTGTCCGGCAGCAAGCTGCTGATCGAACACGATGAGCAGGACGTCCTCGCGCGTGTGTGGCGCCATGACGTTCACGACGAAGTCGGAGAGATCCTGCTGGCCGAAGGTCATCTTGGCGCGCGCGTACGTGTCCGCGGTGACGTTGTGTTGTCCGAAGAGCTCACGACCGAACTGGATGAGGACCGCCTCTTTGGCGGGAAGACCGGTCGCCGCCTTGTTGTACCGTACGGCGTCAATCGTTGCGGCGGACAGGCCGGCCCTGATTGCCGCCGCCTCGGTCATCGTCCAGTCGTACTGCTGATCGTGAAGACGCGCCGTGATCAGGGCGGCCAGCGCGATGAGCGCAGCGCCCTGGCTCGCTTCAAGCGACTTGAGGCCGGCGGCAAACCGTGCCATCGATCCCGGTCCGGTCGGCGCCGGCGCCAGCGTCCGACGATAGAGCCCCGTGTTCGCTCCTTCGCCTCCAGCGTTTCCTTGCTGCGGGCGCGCGGGATTCACGGAAGGAATGCGGCTGCGCGAATCGGGAAGGATGTCGGCCGGCATCGTGAACGGCAGCGGGAGGAACTGCTTCATCTGGGGCGGCATCCACTGGTTGGCCGCGGTCAGGTTGACGGCGGTGCCTGCGTAATTCGACATCAGGTCGACCATGTCCACCATGTCGGTCTTGCCGAACAGCTTCAGCGCGCGGGCGTACGTCGCAGGCGCGACCCTGTGCGTGCCGATCTCGCGACCGAGCTGGATGATCGCGGCTTCCTTTTCCCCCAGGCCCGTCAGCGGCCTGCGGTTCCGGACCACATCGGCGATGTGAGGCTCCAGCCCCACCGACACCGCCTCCATCTCGTGCAGCGACCACTCGTACGGTTGGTCATACTCGCGCGCGACTACCAGGATGGCCAACTCAGACAGCCGGCGGCCGATCCGCGCATCCCACCGCACGTCAACACCGGAGCGATGGAGCCGGATGGCGGCCAGGCCTTCGGGCTTGCCGCCCGAAGCCGACGCGATGGCAGCGTCGTACGCCTTCTTCATCTGATCGTTTAGTTCTTCGCGCTTGATCGGCGGCAGACGGTTCCGCGTGTCCGGATGCACGTCGGGGGGAAGGGCCCCGTCAGCGATCCGGCCGGAGGGTGAAGCTGGGGCCTGGGCCTGCAGGTCCGCCAGTTGAAACCCGGGGGGTGGCACTGCGATCGCCAGCACCAGGGCCGCTACGATGGGAGCTGCCTTCATGTCGCGTCCTCGACTCGATGGGCGTGTGAGCGGTTCGCGGGGCCTTTGAGAGACGAACGATTTCAGAGTAGTGAGAGCAGTGGACTCAGATATCCCATGGGGGCAAATCCTGTCAATCGTTTTTTGGAAGAGCGCAGGAGCTGTGCTCCCTGGAGCCGGAAGCGGTGGTTTCCGAATCGCTTCCGATTGTCTTCCCTGTGCGGGGCGCCTGATAGGTTCAGTATCCCGTGACGGAGGCAGCCATAAACCCGTTATGGACCGTCGTCTACGACCCCCAGAAGTTCGCGCACGAGCGTAAGAGACAGAAGCTGACGCTCGAGGCCATCTCGGGAACCCTGTCGGGGAGGACAGCGCGGGAGATCGAAAACGGGACACCGACCGTCACATTGGATTCCTCGGCCAACGGCACTTCGCAAGATTGCCGATGGTGCAGCCAGCACCGATCCAACCACGCGCGTGGATCAAGCCAGCTCGGACGTCAACGGACTTGTCACGCTCGAGCGATCCGCAGACCGCCCGGACCGCCGAACGATGGCTGAGCGCCCGCGACGAAGAAGCCGCCGGAGTCTGGCGTGACACCCACGAGACTGAGAAATGGTAACGACTCCGGCATCGGCAGCGGCGGCACGAAGTCTCTAGGCCGAAAGCCGTTGAGGGAGCTTGCTGGGATCTGACAACCCAGGCGCCGAACATCCGTTATCGACGGGAACCCATGGCATGCGACGCGGTGAGGGATACTCTTGCGCGCGTGTGTCGATCGAGCGATCGAATGCCAGAGCACAGCGATAGTGAATCGCGTCGGCCTGCACCGAGGACACGCGGGCGCGGACGACGTGGCTCCGGACGAGCACGCGTCCGTCAGCGGTGGTCACGTGCACGTCGAGATGCGTGCCCGGCAGGAGGCGCGCGCACCCTTCGACGAGCATCCCGCTATTGGACACATCGATCACGGTGAGCTCGCGGCCGGTTCTGAGGCGCACCCCCATCAGCGGCTCACCCACCGCGGGCGCCCGCCTCTCCGCTCGTCGTCTTTCCATGCGGTGACGTCCTGAAAGGGTTGGGCCCTAGTAGGTTTCGACCCAGTCGTCGGTTCGCGCGGAGTACTGCAGCACGCGGGTCCGCCCTGTGGCACCGAGCACCCGCACGGCGAAGCGGGAGCCGTCGCGGCCGCGGATATAGATCGTGCCGGAGGTCGCCGTGCCGAGGTGGGTGAAGGACATCAGGCTGGACGCGTCCGCCGCCAGGTCGATCGCCACACCGGGAAACATCTCGCCCAGCCGGACCGGCGGCTCGATCGCCGGGTCGGCGCCAGTCGCGATGTCGCGCGTCCGCACCCCATTGCGATTGCCGTCCGCGAACACGTCGAAGGCCACGCCGCCCGCCTCTTCCTGGAATCGCAATGCGAGCGTCGTGCCGCGGCCGACCGCCTGCATCCGCGCCAGCGCCATCCGCGACGCGAGGTAGCGCGCCGACCCCCAGGCGCGCGATCGATCGACCGACACCATCACCTGCGGCACAGCCATCGCCGCGACGATCGCGGCGACGGCCATGACGAAGATGATCTCGAGCAGCGTGAACCCGCCTACGGCACCTGCGCGGATGCGCGGTCGGTCCGCGGGGGCGCCACGGTCACCAGCGGCTTGATCGTCAGGAAGCTCTTCTCGCCGACGCCGCGGACGTTCATTAGGTCCTCGATCTTCTTGAAGCCGCCGTTCTTCTGGCGGTACTCGACGATCCGCACCGCGGTCGCCGGGCCGATGCCAGGCAGCGCTTCGAGCTGCGCCTGCGTGGCGGTGTTCAGGTCGACGGGCGCATCGGCGCTCGCCGCTGCCCTCGCCGCACTCGCGCGAGCCGGGGTCTGAGCCGAAGCGGACGCTGCCGCCAGGGCAAGCGCTACCAGCGTCACTGTGATCATTCGCGTCATCGTGTCCTCCTGTCGTCGTCATGGGTGAAAGTGAAAAGTCCTCGGCCGGCCGTGCCGTTAGATCGGGTGATCGTTAAAGCTTCGAGCCAGGCCGGGACGGCCAGAAGAGACGCAAACGCACGGCCCGCACGGCGGACCGCGGAGCGTCGTGGCAACGTGATGATGCGAGAGGAGTTGCGGCCGCACGCGGAATGCGCGTGCGGCGGAGGGTTACGAAACCGACAACCGCAGTTGCGACGTTACCGAACCTGTGAGACGTGGGCCGAAGCGCACTTCCATTGTCCGGCGTCGCGCACCCACATTTCGGTCACGTTCTCAAGACCGCCGGGCGCCTTCTGCTGCCAGTAGAGGACCACAGTGTCGCCGTTGTACATGGCGATGCGCTCGTTCAGCCGCTCGGTTGCCACGAAAGGGCCAGGGCCGCCACCGCCGCGGGTCAGGCGTTCGGCTCGTTCCTTCTTGTCACCAATGCGACCCATCCCATCAACGACCACGAAACCGTCGGTAGTGAGTCGCTCGAAGGTGGCCCGGTCGCGGTTGGCGCGGGCTTCTTCCCGCTGATTTCGAGCGGCCAAGAAATCCGGAGGTGGGGTCTGTCCGTCTACACGCGCGACGATCGAGAAGGTAACGATGACTAACGTGGCCAACGAGCAGGACAGGTGCCGCATAACCATTCCGCGCCTTACGCTCAGGGAGTGATTCTTGCCAACTGAGCCCGTGTGCACTCTTCGATAATTGTGAGGAAGCGATCCAGATTGTCCTTGCTCACGAGTGGGTGCGGCTCGCTCGCTTCTCGATACTTCACGGCGTGAATCTTATCCAGCGCGTTGTCGTACAACGGATGAATCGTCAGGTACACGTCTGCGCCCGCGTCCCGGGCGATCCGTCTCATGCGCGCGGTCGAGGCACTCCACGTTTCGAACGTTTGCTTCATCGTCGGGTAGTAACGGACGCCGTAGCGCTCCACGCTCGGATTGATCCCCCCCCAGACGACGCCAAGATGGCTCCGGGCTCCGTCCTTCAGAGGGACAAGAGCCGAGATCGTCCCCGGCGTATGACCCGGTGTGACATAGAGAGTCAGAGTCGTATCGCCGAGCGTCAGCTTCATCCCGTCCGTGGCGACCATATCCTTCCGCGGCTTCAACTGGGCGGGCTCATTGCTCTTGGCAAGGGTGTCCCAGTCTGGCTGCGACATGATCACCCTGGCCTTGTACTTCTCCTGCACGTAGGTCGCCCCGAAGTACCGGTCGCCGTGCGGGTGGGTCAGTACGACGTACCTGATGTCGGCTGCGTTCAGCCCCACCTTCTTGAGACCATCGCTGATCAGTGCTTCGGCCTGGTACTCGTTTGCGGTGTCGATCAGAATGATGCCTTCCGAGGTGGTGACGGCCCAGATCGAATCACCCGCCGCCTGCGGAACACTGTAGGCGTTCCCCATGCTCCCGAGCCAGTACAGGTTATCGAAGACCCTCGCGGGCTCGGTGTACCACTGCGAACGGGGTGGGACCCGCTTCTCACGCTCGGCCATGCTCGGCGCGACCTGCAGCGGCGGGTCAACCGGGCCTTTCTCCGACAGCGCGGCCGCGCAGACCGTTTCGTACAACACCATCAGGCTGTGTCCTGGTGCGTACGCTGCGTCCCACGCCTTCTCGAGGTGAACACGCGTCTTGGCATCGATGTGGGGAGCACGAAGGGCAGCAGCTCGGGAGGGCGACTGGGCGCCGGCGTGCGCGGCGATCGCAATCGACAGGGCCACCGCGATGCCACAGGCAGATCGGAAATGTCTGTTCATATCCTTGACTCCCCGCACCGAACCATCCGCCGCTACTTGCGGTCCAGCCCGACGACGCGGGTGTTGTAGAAATCAGAGAAGGAGGGCACGCAGAAGTACTCCCCGAGCTCCACGTTCGGGCGGAGCCGCTCGCTGGCCTTCGTTGTCCACGCCGCTGTGTAGACCTTGGGGTCGATGATCGTCAACTCGACATTCATCGCCGTCGGCGACGTCCGGGTCCACCGTTCGATGAGCCGCATCTCCTCGCTGTGCGGCATTCCTCTCGCCATCGACTTGCGGTCCTGATCTATCCAGGTCGACGGCTCGAAGCCGCTGGATTCGATGACGAAGGTGTTGCCTTCCCAGCGACCGACCGAGTATCCGAGGAATCTCAACTCCGGCGGGTCCTTGGGCAGCGGTCGCCCGTCGGTCCAGATCGTGCGCCACGTATGGCCCCACTCGAAGAACTGCAGGGTGCGGTCCGGCAGGTGGACGAACTCGGTGCCGTAGTGGTAGGTGAACAGGCGCGGATAGCCCAGCGGATCGCAGAGCATCATCGGATCTTTCGAGCCCGGGCCGCCGTTCTTGGGGCCGTCCGGTTCGCGAGGATTCGCCAACGCCTGGGTCGCCGCGAACAACTGCTGCCCGAAGGGGGTCAAGGCTGGAAGCGCGCTGTGGTTCAGCGGGATGCCGTCGTTCCCCCACACCCCGGTGAGGTCGCGCGGATTGAACGGCTGCGCCGGCTTGTACTTCTCGAGCGATGCCTTTTCCTGGCCTGGATTCTGACAGCGGGGACAGGTCTTCCACCCCGGCCCAGGAGTGGCCTCAGGCAACTCCGCTCCCGGCCGATCGAAATCACTGATTGTCAGTGTCGTCGGCTTCTGATCCTGCGCCAGCGCCGCCGGAGCAGCCGCAAGCATGACGAAGAACCCGGCGATCGCGAGATTGAATGCCTTGGTCATATCGTTTCTGCGTCCTATCACTGCGTGACGGTGATGCCGAATGGCGCCAACAGCTTGACTCGTGCTTCGGCGCGTTTGGCGCGCTCTGCGTCGGTCCCGCCACCCTGCCGGCCCCACGGCAGGACGATCGTCCCGTTCGCCCTCAAGATCGCGCCGATGACACTCTCGGGAGTTCCTGCTTTCGCCGCGCGGTAGGTGACGATGATTTCGTCCCCGGGCTTGAGAGAGTCGCGTCTCAATCCGTCCGCCTGGATCGACGAGACCGACGCCATTTCACCCACCCACCGAACGACCTTTCCGTTCGCGTCCTTGGCATCCCAGTGAAGGAGCACGTGTGGATTTCTCCACGTCACTTCGGCGACGGTCCCTCTGGCGGCGACCTCGTAGTCCGCGAACAGCGCCGCGCTGTGGTGCGCCGCGGCCGCGCCGCCCGCGAGGCTTACCATCACACACCAAAACAAGACACCACATGTTCGTCGCACTGTCATCGTGCCTCCTGTAGGAATGCGGACGCCGACGGCCTTCTCTAAAAGTCGAACTGCAGTCCGAACTTCAGGAACCGCGCCGGCAGGATCGCCGTCGGCCGGCGGAAGGTTGCAAAGTTCGGGTTCTCCGCCGTCACCGGGTTGGCGTTGAACACGTTGTACACGTCGACGTTGAACGCGGTCTTCGTCTGTCCGAACCGGAGGATCTTGCCGAACCTCATGTCCAACTGATTGTGCCGGTCGCCGTACATCGTTCCCGGCTCGATCAGATTCACGGTGACATTGGCGGCGCCACCCGAGAGCGGCCGACCAAGCGACGGCGCGACGGCGGCCGAGGGTACGTTGAAGTTGGCAATGACGTCGGGGCCTGGAATACTCTGGAAAGTGCCACTGACCTGCACGTCGATTCTCGGTACCGTGTAGGTGGCGAGCATCTTGACCTGCGTGAGAAATGGCGTCTCACTCCTGCAATACAGCTTGCTGGGGTTGTCGACCTTGGCGACGACGTCGCAGTTATCGGTGGCCGTCTTGCCGGTGCTGAGCCCGCCCTGAATGAGCAAGCCGTTCTGCAACCGCGCGTTGGCCGCCACATCGACGCCGTTCCAATGCTCGATCTGCTTGCCGTACTTGTCCGAGTAGGTCCGCAGATTATTCAAGGGCAACCCGAACCTGGACGGATTGAGGTCGTACAGATCGCTGATGACGAAGCCCCCGCCGTTGGGCAGGCGGGAATCCGACGGTGCCGTGATGCTGAAGGGATCGTAGTCTCCCGGCGCCACGGCCAAATTATCCGTCAGCAGCAGGTTGCCGTACCAGCGGCGGAAATAACCGACGTCGACAGACACGCGCGGCGCGATTTCATGCTGTACGCCCGCCGAAATTTCCCAGTTGTAGCCGGCGCGCTTTCCCCAACCGCCGAGGATATCGGGGTCGTAGTTGGTGTTGAGGGCAAGCTGGCCGAAGCTCGAATTCGCGAGCGGACCGCATTCGCCGTTGGTCGCCGGCAGCGTCAGGTTGCAGTCTGGAATGAAGTTGCGATTGGCATCCGTCCACGAACGAGTGGTCGAATTCACCAGACGGTAGACCGGATTCAGCGGCGAACCGAAAGGCCGGTCCGGCAAGTCGCCACCGAGCGCCTGGCCCTGCACGTACTTGTTGACCGACGCTTTGAACGCGGTGCGGCCGTTGCCGAATACATCGTAGGAGAGGCCTGATTTCGGCGTGATGTCATGCCAGCCGCGGACTCCGTCCTGCGCCGGCACCACGAAGTTGCGATTCGGGACAAGCGTCCCAGGGACCACCGGCTGGTCGGGAAACGAGCTCCGATAGTAGTCATAACGCACGCCAAGGCTCAGGGTCAGACGATCGATCGTCCAGCGGTCCTGCGCGAAGATGCCGCCATCGGCGTTCAGGTTGGTGTGCAGCGTCCAGGGCGCCCCGAGCAGCGTGATCTGGTTCGGCACCCCGCCATTGAACCGGTAGCTGACAGGCTGATCGGTGTTGTCGCGCCGCTGGCGGTAACCGTGAGCGTTGTTGAATCCCACTTTGAAGTTGTGGGCACCGGTCACAAACGAAAGCGATGAGCGGTAATAGAACGCGTGGTTCCGGTAATTGGAGAACAACCCGGGCACGCCACGGTAGGTCAATCCCGACGACTGCTCGGTCACCGCGATCAGCGGCGAGGAGGACTTGTTCGAGGACGCGCCCTCGAACTGCTCGGAGGCCACCACCTCAAACAGCAGCCGGTTTGTGAGCGGCACGGTCCAGTCGCCGTAGATGTTGTGCTTCGGATCGTATGTGAGGCTGACTGTCGACTCGGGGGCGATGGTCGGCGTCGCGATGGCAAACGGCGCGCCCTGCTGCTTGTTGTAGGCGACCGCAATCTTGTTCCTCGGCGTCGCCTGCCAGGTGAGGCGCGTCGTCAGGTCCTTCCAGACGTTGCGGCTGTTCACGGGCCGGCTCAGGTCCGGGACGTAGGTCCAGGCGTTCGCGTCGCCCTCGTTCGCGTTGAAGTACATGCCGGCGATGTACTCCTGCCAGCCGTTGTGGCGGATTGTGCCGTAGAACCAGAGCCGGTCACGAACGATCGGCCCGCCGACGCCCGGGTTGATGTCCCAGAGCTTCTTGAGCTCGTTGGGCGTCCGCAACCCGCGGTCCTGCAGCTCCTGGCTGTAGTTGCTCCCCTGAAAGCGCTCGTCGGTGTAACTGGTGAAGAAGGTGCCTTGCAGCCTGTTGCCGCCTTCGCGCGGGATCAAGTTGATGCGGACACCCCCGGTGGAGAGTTCCGCCGACACCGCGGAGGAGTCAACGGTCACTTCCTGGTAGGCGGTGGAGTTGTTCACGGCACCGGCGTTCTTCCCGGTTTCGAGCGTCGCCAGTGTCAACCCGTTATAGGTAAGCCGCATGTCCACCGGCTTGCTGCCGTGCACGACCAGGCTGTTCGCCTGCTGATTGCCCGATGACCCACCGACATCTTGCACGTAAGCCGTTCCCCCGCCGTTGCGGGCAGTCACCCCCGGTACCAGGGTGGCCAACTGATAGGGGATGCGGCTGGTCGGGACGGCGTCGATCACCTCCCGGCTCAGGACGCGCTGGCGCGTCGTGCTCTGCACGTCAACGGTGGGCGTCTCACCAGTGACCGTGATCGTTTCCTCAAGAGCGCCGACGCGCATCTCGAGGCTGATCGTGGCGACGAACGAGCCGGTGATCTCGACGCCGTCGCGCTTGATCGTATTAAACCCCGGCAGCGAGAACGTCACGGTGTAGGCGCCGGGAAAGAGGTTAATGAACCGGTACTGACCCGTCCCGTCGGTCACCGCCGACCGGACCTTCTCGATCAGCGCCGGACTCGAAGCCTCCACCGTCACGCCGGGCAGGACGGCCCCGGACGTGTCGCGGACGACCCCGGTAATCGATCCTTGCGCCTGTGCAAAGGCCGCGACAGGAGAGCAGATCAACAGTACGCCGGCCAACACCACTACAACCTTGCGCATCAAATGCTCCAGGCTTTGCGAAAGTTTAGGACTGCGCTGAGAATGGGCAGACTGTATTCACGACCATCTTCCCGCCGACGCGTCGCGACTGGCGAAGTGGCTGTGATACATCTGCTATATCTGCCTGCAAAGGGAGCGGGGATTGTAGTCACTTTGATGACTCATATCAAGCGCGACGTTGCCACCGGCGCCGCGCAGCGGGGGTCGGTATGTTGATTGCGTTTCTGCTCGTCGCGCTCGCCAATCCGGTCCAGAGCCCGCCGCGAAATCCGGACGTCCCTTACATTGCGACGCCTCCGGAGGTCGTATCCGCGATGTTGAAGCTTGCCGACATCAAGCCCGGCGACATCCTGTATGACCTCGGATGCGGCGACGGACGAGTGGTGATTGAAGCGGCGCGGACATATGGCGTGCGAGCGGTTGGCATCGACATCGATCCGGCGCGGATCAACGAAGCGAACGAGAATGCCCGTCTCGCCGGTGTCACCGACAAGGTCACCTTCATCCAGGCTGACCTCTTTGAGGTCGATGTCTCACCGGCGACGGTGGTGACCCTGTTTCTCCTGCCGGCTCTCAACCTGAAGCTGCAACCGGCACTGCTGAAGCAATTGCAACCGGGCACGCGGATCGTATCGCACGCATTCGACATGGGCGACTGGAACCCCGACCGCGAACTGATTGTCGGCGGACGCCACGTGTACCGATGGACGATCGATCAGGTTCGAGCTCAGTTAGCGTCGGCGACCAACACCGCCGCTCGCCGCATCCGCCCGATCGACATCGTGAAGACGCACAAGGCCACCAAGAACGGCGCAGACTGGAGCTTTGTCACGCCGCCTGTTGACATGGAGGAACCCACCTACCTGCAGTTTCTCGATCGGTTTCGCGCGCTCGTGTTTCCCGATGTGTATACGCACAAGAGCTGGTTCGAACTCTTTCGGCTGTTGCGTGACGAGCGCACCGGCGAGTATGCGTTCCAGTATCAGAGTCTGGAGATCGTCGGAACGACTCTTGCGCTCAGCGTTGGAAGCGTCAGCAGTACCGCTACATGGGCGAACAGGGCCACAGGAAAAAGGTACAAGCTCACCATCGAGGCCGGTCAAGTCGTCTTCGTTGAACTCGAGTAGTGCTCGTGAGCTCTCACCTGGCTCGGGGCTGGCGCCCGGGGATGACCAGATCGCCACCGACATCCACGGTCGCTTCCGGCGGGACCCGGATGATGCCGATATTGTTTTCGATACTGATCTTCGTACCGAACGGCTCCGAGTATTTCTGGACCCGCTCGAGGATGGAGCGCGCCAGTGCCGGCGGCGGCGTCTCGGGTATGTTCTCCCGCGACCACGGTCTCCTGCCGATGCCGACATCCATTGGATAGATACGAACTTCTACGAGACGGCCATCCCGGTAGGTGGTATTCGCCAGAAACGCCACGGATGCGGGCTCATCCTGTAATTCCGCGGCCTGCTCCTCCCGAGCTTCGGTGCCAGTCAGATTTCCACGGTTGGGCGGAGAATCAGGCCGGCGCGTCAGATCGACGCCGGCGTTCCCCTGATTGTAAAAAATGGGACGGCCCTTATATATCTCGATGCCCTGCATCGAGTGATTGCCGGAACCGACGTACATATCGAGGCCGTTGTCGATCAATTTGTGGAGAAACGGCCGCATGTAGTCTGCGGGGTAGTTGTCATGGGAGTACTGCTGGAAGGAATAGCGATTCAGGTGAGAGTGCATGTGAAACACGGAGAAGTCGGCGACCTCCTTCGCGTTGCGCACTGAGAGAATCAGCGCCTGCTCATCGCCGGGGTTCACTTCGTAGTGAAGCTCGCCGGGCTTGGCTGCAATCATGAACCTCTGGCCCCACAACATCAGGCGCCCCGGGGGCAGAGGAGGCGGCGGGTCGCTCGGAACCAGCACGTCAGGCTCGGTTCCACGGGCCAGGACCGAATCGAGTATGGCTTTCAGTTGATTGAACTGTTCTGCCGTTACCGTATTCCACACGGTCAGACCGAGCGGATTCACCCCGGGCCTCCCAATGCCTTCGACTCCGCCGTCGGTGGCGCGATCGCCGCAGAGCGTCGCTCCCGGACACGCCGCGAGAAACGCCACCCGGCCCTGGGGAAGCTCGTGAAACACCGGCCGCCGGGCCATCGTCAGGTTGGGTCCGAATCCGGGCATCTTTATCCCGAATTCGCCCAGTGCCCCCACGAGTTTCTCCACATCGGGATAGCGATGCAGTTCGCCTTCGCCTGGCGCCACCAGGTCGACTCCCAGGGCCTGCAGGGCCTTTGCGCTGTCCCTGAAATACCAGTAATCGCGTCCTTCGAGATTGCCGATCGTGGTGTCGGCGTTGCGCATGACCTCACGGAGCTGGGGACTCATCCGCTCCGTCACAGGCGAATTCCAGAACATGTCCGCGACGGACGCGACCGTGAAGGTACCGGTCATCTTGTTTTTCAGTTCCGCTCTCAGGTCACGGAACGTGAAATTGTCGTCCGGCGCACCGCGGAAAGGAGGGCCTGATGGGTATTCGCGAATGCCCTGGGCCGCTGCGGGTGCAGCGAGCAACGTGGCGGCGACCGGCAATACACAGGCAAGCACGCGAAAAACCCGTATCCACATAAATGCTCCTCCCACTTCCTGGCGGATGATATCCGAATGTGAGGAGACTTACGGCCGCGCGCGGAAGGCGCGCGGCGACAGGAGGGCCGTGAACCGCGGACTACGCGACGGTGAGCGACGAGGCGCGGTACCACGCCACGGTCTTCTTCAATCCTTCTTCGAGCGACACAAGCGGCTTATATCCGAGGAGCTCGCCCGCCTTCGTGATGTCAGCCTGCGAATCCTTGACGTCGCCCGCGCGCGGCTCGCCGTAGGTGGGCTTCACGTCCGCTTCCACCAGGTCGCGCACGACCCCGAAGAGATGATTCAGCGAGATGCGTCCGGCGGTCGCCACGTTGATCACTTCCCCGCTGGCCTTGGGCGCTTCGCAGGCCCGCAGCACGCCGTCGACGACGTTGGCGACGTAGGTGAAGTCACGGGTCTGCTCGCCATCGCCGTAGATGATCGGCGACCGGCCCTCGCACAGCGCGCTGATGAACAGTGAGATCACGCCCGAATACGGCGACGAGGGATCCTGCCGCGGGCCAAACACGTTGAAGTACCGGGTGGTCACGGTCTCGAGCCCGTACAGCCGCGTGAACATCTGGCAGTACTGTTCGGCCACGAGCTTCTGCAACGCGTACGGCGACAATGGCGCCGTGGGCATCGTCTCGACCTTGGGGAGCGTCGGGGTGTTCCCGTAGGCCGACGAGGAGCCTGCGTAAACCACGCGCTTGACGCCGGCGTCGCGCGCGGCGACCAGCACGTTGAGCGCGGCGTCGATGTTGGCGCGGT
Source organism: Acidobacteriota bacterium (assembly GCA_947465645.1). The sequence goes on from CANIBQ010000008.1 coordinate 74,506, forward strand.
TGGAGGTGATCGGGTCCTGCACCGACCGCGGGACCGACGGAATCGCCGCCTGGTGCAGCACGTATTCCACGCCAGCGACCGCGCGCCGCGCGACCTCGGGGTCGGCCAGGTCGCCCTCCACGAATTCGACCTGCGGCAGGTGCGCCAGGTTTTCGCGCTTGCCGGTAATCAAGCTGTCAACGACACGGACGCTGTGGCCGCGCCGGACAAGCTCTTCCGACAGGTGGGATCCGATGAAGCCGGCGCCGCCGGTCACAAGGTACTGAGCCATATCGCCGTTACCTCAGCAAAAATTCTGCCGGATCCAGAGGACCGGCCGACAACGAATCACGCGCAGCCGTGGCCCCACGCAGTAGGCGTCTTCGGACCCGGCTAATTGGGAAATCCGGCGCGCGGCAGGCCCGGCACAATCCGCAGCGCATTCTGGTAATACAGCTTTCGTAGCACCGGGTCTGGCAGCGCCAGACCATACAACTTCCAGAACGCGTGGTAGTCCCGGTAATAGTCGAAGTAATCGTCTGCCGTCTCGAAGGTCCGCCAGAAATAGGGATATTCGTCGGGTTGAAACGCATCCTTCCCGAACAGCACCCGGTCCTGGTATTTGACCAGAAAGGCGTGAGCCGCGCGCGGCTGCCGGCCCAGGTCATAGAGCACCGCGCCGACCTCTCCGTAGAGGTTGGGCATCTCGTCGAACATCTTCCCCAGGCGCCCGAGGTCATGGGCGTGCCAGCCAAGGTGGGCGGCGATGAAGGTCGTCTTCGGGTGGCGCCGGAACAGCCGGTCGCGCTCCGCCATCACCTCGTCGAAGCGGGGGTATTTCGGATCCTGATAGCGGCGGTCCGGAAACAGCGCCAGCTCCAGCCACCGCTCGTTGGAGTAGTCGAGCGGCTGGAAGAACTCCGGCGGATCCGCGGTGTGAATCATCACCGGGATGTTGAGCCGCGCGGCCGTCTGCCAGATCGGGTCGAGCTCGGGGTCGTCCAGCTTCAGGCGCGTCCCGTCCGTTTTCCGGATGGTCAGCCCGAAGTCCTTCATGATCTCGCCCAGCCCCACGGCCCCCGCCTTCACGTCGGCCTCGAGCTGCTGCGCCGCCTTCTGCCCGAAGCCGGGCCCGACATTCCGGAAATCGACGGCGGCGAAGAACACGACCCGGTCCTTGTGGCGGCTCGCTCGCACCGCCGCGAGGCCCTGTCGCAGGCGATCACTCGGGTTCCGGCCGGAGTTGACCATCACCCGCAGGTTCAGCGCATCCATCGCGGCCACCACCTGGTCGATGGCCGCCGGAGACGTCAACGCCGGCGGATGACCGTGGATATCGACGACGGGAAACCTGGCGCGGGGAACGGGATGCTGGGGGACGACGAGCGTGGACTCGGGCTTGTACTCGCGGATGTTCGGGACCGGAAACTCGGGCTGCCGGTCGGCGCCCGGCCTGGCCTGCGTGGCGCCCGGGCTCTGGCGGGTTTGCGGGGCTTGCGCAAACCCCACGGCGGCTGCCGCGACGAGGGCGGCGGCCAGGAACCAGAGCCTGATGGTCATGGAGAAATTGTAAAGTGTCGCAGCCAGCCGGTAAGCCGAATTTTGTCCGCCTCCGCCCCCTTGCGGGCGCTTCGGCGGGACGATCATTCCTCTAGACCCGCGATCGCTCGCGGGTTCGTGCGACCTACCCGGTGGCTCGAACGGGCCGTTCTTGCGCGCCACCCTATTTGGTCTTGCTCCGTGCGGGGTTTTGCCTGCCATCCGTGTTGCCACGGACGCGGTGCGCTCTTACCGCACCTTTTCACCCTTACCCCACCTTCGCCCTTGCGGGCTCACGCGAGGCGGTACCTTTTCTGTGCCACTGGTCCGTCAAGTTGCCCTGCCCGGGCGTTACCCGGCGCACTGCCCTGTGGAGTTCGGACTTTCCTCCCGCCTTCGCCGTTGGCTTCGGCATGGCAAGCTCGTGAGAGCCTGCCTGCCGCGACCCGTACGAAGACCGGCGATCGTCTGGCCGGCTGCGACTACCCATTATCACTTACGTTCACACTTCTCGGTTCTCTTTGCTCGGTTCGTGTTCACGTTCGCACGAACGTGAAACGAACCCTGCATCCTGAACACGAACCGAGAACCGAGAACTCAGAACTGCGAACGGTTCCCTATCCGTCGACTTCCTGCTTGATGCCGTACTGTTCGAGCTTCTTGTAGAGATTGCTGCGCGGCGTGTCGATGACTTCCGCGGTCTTGGAGATGTTCCAGTTGTTGTCGCGCAGCTTCTGCACCAGGTAGGCGCGCTCGGCGGCGTCCTTGAACTCGCGCAGGGTCCCGGCGCCTGGGGTGGCGGTGGCGGACGGCGGGTTGTCGAGCATCTCGGCGGCCGCGCCGCTGGACGCGGCGCCTGACGCAGCGCTCACACCGGCGGCAGGACTGGCGGCCGTCGGCCGCGCCGGCGCTTCGGTCCGTATTTCAGGCGGCAGGTCATCGACCCGAATGATGTCACCGGGAGTCATGATCATCAGCCGCTCGACGGTGTTGCGCAGCTCGCGGATGTTGCCGCGCCACCGGTACCGCTGGAGCCCTTCCATCGCGCGCGGATCGAACCGCTTCGGCTTGACGTTGTGCTCTTCGCTGATCCGCCTGGCGAAGTGGTGCACGAGCATCGGAATGTCCTCCCGGCGCTCGCGTAGCGGCGGGACGGTCATCGGGATCACGTTCAGGCGAAAGAACAGGTCCTCGCGGAACTCGCCGCGCTCGATCGCCCCTTCGAGGTTCTTGTTGGTGGCGGCGATGATCCGCACGTCGACCTTGACCGTGCGGGCGGAGCCGAGCCGCTCCACCTCCTGCTCCTGGAGTACGCGAAGCACCTTGGCCTGCGTCTTGGGGCTCATGTCGCCGACTTCGTCGAGGAAGATCGTCCCGCGGTCGGCTTGCTCGAACTTGCCGATCTGCTTCTCGGTGGCCCCCGTGAACGACCCCTTCTCGTGGCCGAACAGCTCCGACTCGATCAACTCCTCGGGGATGGCCGCGCAGTTCACCTGGACGAAGCGCTGGCTCGCCCTCGGGCTGTTGCGGTGGATCGTCCGCGCCACCAGTTCCTTGCCGGCGCCGCTCTCGCCCAGCAGCATGACCGTGGCATTGGTGGGCGCCGCGCGCTTCACGGCCTCCAGCACCTTTCGCAGCGACGGACTCTCGCCGATGATCTCGTATTTCGACTCCATCGCGAGCTTGAGCTCGCGGTTCTCCTGCCGCAGCTCGCGCAGCTCGAGGCCCTTGGCGACGGTGACCAGCACGCGCTCGCTCGTGAAGGGCTTCTCGATGAAGTCAAAGGCGCCGAGCCGGGTCGCCTGCATCGCGTCGGTGATGGTGCCGTGGCCTGAGATCATGGCGACGGGCAGCGCCTCGTCGATCTTCCGGATTTCCGCGAGCGTCTCGAGGCCGTTCATTCCCGGCATCTTGATGTCGAGGACGACCATGTCCGGCGGCTCGCGCTTGACGAGGGCGACGCCGTCGGCGCCCGAGGGAGCACCCACGAACTCGTAATCCTCGTACTCGAGGATCATCCGCAGGGAGTCGCGGATGGCGGCCTCGTCGTCGATCACGAGAATCCGTGGCTTCATGACGCGGAGATGTGCATGGTGCAACGTGCAGGAGTGCAACGTGCAGGAGTGCAACGTGCAGGAGTGCACGTGCGGGTGCAATGTGCACGAGTACGGGTGCACGTGCACTCGCACATTGCACGCGTGCACTCTGCACTCTGCACGTTCACTTCTTCACCGCTCTTCGATCTTGATGGTCTGGAGAGAGCGCTGCTCGAGCTCGGGCTTGTAGAAGTAGAGCGCCAGGATGTCGCCGGGCCGCGCGTCGGCGGTCAGGCGCCGGTAGTCGTCGATGCTCCGCACGGGCTGGCGGTTGATCTCGAGCAGCACGTGCCCGCGCTCCACGTCGGCGTCAAACGCCGGGCTCATCGGCTCCACGCGCGAGACGATGACGCCGGTGGTGCCGTCGGGCAGCTTGAAGCGCGCGGCCGACTCGCCGTCGATCTCGCGGACCGACAGGCCGAGCAGGGGCCCGCGCTGGCTCGACGGCAGCGGCTGCTGCCCGGTCGTGCTCGGCGCGCGGCGCTCGCGCTGCGGGCGCTCGGCGAGCTTGATTGCCACGTTCATCGTCCGGCCGTCGCGCAGGATCTGCAGCGTGGCGGTGGTGCCGGGCGCGCGCGACGCGATCAATTGAATGAGCTCGTCGTTGCCTTCGACCGCCCGGCCGTCAACCGCGACGATCAGGTCGTAGGTCCGCACGCCGGCGCGCTCACCGGGCGAGCCGGCGGTGACGTCCTGCACCAGCGCGCCGCTCGAAGACTTCAGGCCGAGCGAGCGCTGCAGGTCGGGGTCGACGTCACGCAGCAGAACCCCGATGTAGCCGCGCGAGACCAGGCCGCGTTCCCGCAGCTGAGGCAGGATCGCGGACGCCTGGTTGATGGGCACGGCGAAGCCGATGTTGGACGCGCGTGAGCTGATCGCCGCGTTGATGCCGATCACCTCGCCAAGGGAGTTGATCAGCGGTCCGCCGCTGTTGCCGAAATTGATCGCCGCGTCGGTCTGGATGTAGCGGTCGAGCGAGGTGTCGAACAGCTTACGGCCGATGAAACTGACAACGCCCACGGTGACCGTGTGCTCGTAGGCGAGGGGGTTGCCGATCGCCACGACCCACTCCCCCACGCGCAGGCCGTCGGAGTTGCCGAGCGACGCAAACGGCAGCGGCGCCGCCGACTCGACCTTGATCAGGGCGATGTCGGTATCCGGGTCCGATCCCACCCGCTCGGCGCGGAGGTTCCGGCCGTCGAGCAGCCGCACCATGATGCGATCGGCGCCGTCGATGACGTGGTGGTTGGTGAGGATGTAGCCGTCGGGATCGATGAGGAATCCGGTGCCGGCGCCCCTGCGGGGCCCTTCGCGCTCGCGCTCCTGCTGGCGTTCGAACAGATCCGGTCCGTCGGGAAGCGGCGGCGCCATCCGGCGCCGGGAACGCGCGTCGCCGCGCGAGGTGGCGTCGATGTTGACCACCGCCGGATTCAGGCGCTCGGCGATATCCGCAAACGAGACAGAGCCGGGTGAGGTCTTCGATGTCGCGAGGGCGCGGGCGGCGGTCGCGCGCGCGCTGGGGGCGGAGATAGCCGTCGCCGGGGTCATGGTGCCAGCCACGATCAGCCCGACGAGGAACGCAACGGTGGCACTGAGGCAGACCGTTACCACCAGGAAGCGCCGAGTCATCGTTCCCATTATAGGGTTACAGACCGTCCTTCAGGAGTGCCGCGAACGCTGCCTCATCAAGCATAGGGATTCCGAGCTCGCCCGCCTTCTTTGCCTTGCTCCCGGCGTCGGCCCCGACGATCACCGCGGTCGTTTTCTTGCTGACCGAGCCGGCTACTTTTCCTCCAAGCCGCTCGATCGCGGCGATTGCCTCTTCGCGCGACATCGACGCAAGCGTACCGGTCACGACATAGGTCCGGCCCTTGAGCGGGCCGTCGGGTTCTCGAACGATCCGCTCTTCCGGAGGCACTTCCATCCGGGCGCCCGCGGCCTGGAGGCGCGCGATCAACCGCTGGTTCCCAGGCTCGTCGAACCAGCTTCGCACCGACTCCGCCAGCACCGGGCCTATTTCGTTGGTTTCCTGCAGTTGCTCCATGGTCGCGGCGCGCAACCCGTCCATCGATCCAAACGCGCGGGCGAGCACCTGGGCGCCGCGTTCACCGACGTGGCGGATTCCCAGGCCGTAGATCAGGCGCCACAGCTCGTTGGTCCTGCTGCGCTCGATCTGCGCCACGACCTTCGCCGCGTTCTTCTCGCCGAACCGGCGCTGGATCTCCTTGCCGTCGCCTCGGACCGTGACGCTCGTCAGTCCCGCCAGCGTCTCGGCGCCAAGCGCGTAGACATCCGCGTAATCGGCCACGAGACCCCCGTCGAGCAGCTGCGCGATCAGCGATTCGCCCAGGCCTTCGATGTTCATCGCCGACCGCGATGCGAAGTGCTCGAGGCCGCGCTGCAGCTTCGCGGGACAGGAGGTGTTCTCGCAGCGCCACACCACTTCGCCTTCGGCCCGGTGCAGCGCCGCGCCGCACTGCGGACAGGTGGCGGGCATCTGCCACGGCTCGGCATCCGGGGGACGGAGGCTCAGCACCGGCCCGACAACGCGCGGAATGACGTCGCCCGCCTTTTCGACGAGCACGGTGTCGCCTTCCCGGATGTCCTTTCGCGCCACATCCTCGGCGTTGTGCAGCGTCGCCATCGAGACGGTCGAGCCCGAGACGACGATCGGCTCGAGCACGGCGAACGGGGTCACGGCACCAGTGCGCCCGACGTTCACGTCGATCTTCCTGAGCAGCGTGGTCTTCTGCTCTGCCGGAAACTTGAACGCCATCGCCCAGCGCGGAAACTTGCTGGTCGTGCCGAGCGTCTCGCGCTCAGCCACGGCGTCGAGCTTGATGACGACGCCGTCGGTGTCGAAGTCGAGGCCGCGCCGTTTCTCCGCCCACTCGTGGCAGAAGGCAATCACATCCTCGATCCCCTCGCATCGCCGCCAGTGCCGCTCGACCGGCAACCCCCACGTCCGCAACTGCTCGAGGGTGCCGGCATGCGTGGCAGGCAGCTCCCCGCCTACGAGCTGGTAGAAAAAGGCGCTCAGCCCCCTCTTCGCAACCAGCGCCGGATCCAGATTCCGCATCGTCCCGGCGGCAGCATTGCGGGGGTTCATGAAGAGCGGCTCGCCGGCGTCCTCGCGCTCCTGGTTGGTCCGGTCGAACGCCTTGCGCGGCAGATAGACCTCGCCACGAATCTCGATGATTCCAGCCTTCGTTTCCTTCAGCCGCAGCGGAATCGCCCTGATCGTCCGGACGTTGGAGGTCACCTCTTCTCCGCGGACGCCGTCGCCTCGCGTCGCGCCCCGAACCAGGACGCCGTTCTCATAGGTCAGCGCCAGGCTCAATCCGTCGATCTTCAGCTCCCCCACGTACGGCACGGACCCGGGCACCACGCCCTCGTGCGCGAGGCCACGCCGCACGCGGTCATCGAAGGCGTGAAGCTCCTCCTCTGAATAGGCGTTGTCGAGGCTGAGCATCGCCTGCGCGTGTTCCACGGTCTGGAACCCCGCGGTCGCGCGTCCGCCGACGCGACGGGTAGGCGAATCATCGGTGACGAGATCGGGGTGCTGCGCCTCGAGCTGCTCGAGCTCCTTCAGGAGCGCGTCGAACTGGGCGTCGGCAATCTCGGGGTCGTTGAGGACGTAGTAGCGCTCTTCGTGGTGACGAACGAGGCGCCGGAGCTCTGCGATTCTCCCGGCGGGATTCACCGATCTCTGGAGAGCACGTAGTCGGGCAGGAACATCAGCGCGTCGCGTGACGCGCCGGGCGGAAACGAATACAGCGCCTTCTTGGCGCGCTCGACGAACTCGACCGCCTTGCCGTACGCGTAGTCAATCGACCGCGCATGGGTCAGCATCGTCTTCAGGTCGCGCCACTCGTCGACCGTCACGTTTCGGTCGCGCACGATCTTCCGGACCAGCTCGCCGGTGGCGGCATCGCTGCGGGCGAGCAGGTGGATCACCGGCAGCGTCATCTTGCCTTCGCGCAGGTCGCCGCCAATCGGCTTGCCCAGCGCTTCTTCTTCACCGGTGAAGTCGAGCAGGTCGTCGACAATCTGAAACGCCATGCCGATGTTCAGGCCGTAGTCCCAGAGGCCGTCGAGCTGTTCCGGCGTGGCGGTGTTGGGCAGCATCCCGCCGATCTTCGCGCAGCCGGCAAAGAGGAACGCCGTCTTGCGGCGGACGATGTCGAAGTGCTCCTCCTCGGAGATATCGACGACGCCGTTCTTGGTGAGCTGGTAGATTTCGCCCTCGATCATCCGCAGCGTGACGTCGCACAGCAGCCGGATGATGTCGAGCCGATCCTGCGTGAGCGCCAGCGACATCGACTTGATGTAGAGGAAGTCGCCGAGCAGCACGGTGACGTCGTTGCCCCACCGCGAATGCACCGCCTGGCGGCCGCGGCGCAGGTCGGATTCGTCGATGATGTCGTCGTGGACCAGCGTGGCCGTGTGGATGAACTCGAGAACGGCCGCGTGCAGCACCGCGCGCTCGTCGGTACAGCCGCACATGCGCGCAGCCATCAGGAGCACCGCCGGACGGATGCGCTTGCCGCCGCTGTCCTGGATGTAGTTGCCGATCGCGGGGATGACCGCGACCTGCGACTGGACGTGGCGCTCGAATTCGAGCTCGACCAGGCGAAGGTCTTCCCGGATCGGCTCGAACATCTGCGCGAGAAGGGCAGCGGATGGTTTCTGCGCGGTAGGATTCACGCGTCACCATCAGTACACATCAGCGCGCGGAGTGTCAACGCGCGGACACGCGCTAATCCTTGGCAGGAGTAGCAGTTACGGGTTGAACAGGCGCCCGAAGTTGTCCGTGGACGCGGCCGCGACCGCCTCGACCGTGGTGCCGCGCAGCTCGGCAATCGTCTCGGCCACCCGAACCACGTGTGACGGTTCGTTACGTTTGCCGCGATGCGGAACGGGAGCGAGAAAGGGGCTGTCGGTTTCGATCAGCAGGCGATCGAGCGGAACGACCTTCGCCACTTCGTGCAGTTCCAGCGCGCGCGGGAAGGTGACGATGCCCGCCAGTGAGAGGTAGAAGCCCGCATCCAGCGCGCGGCGCGCCATCGCCCGGTCGCCGGTGAAGCAATGAAAGACGACCCCGGTATCACCTGCCGACTCCTCGGCCAGGAGGCGAAACGTGTCGTCTTCGGCCTCGCGGGTGTGGATCACGATCGGCAGGCGGCGGTGCCGAGCCAGGCGGATCTGCTCCCGGAATACGGCCTGCTGCGCCTCGCGGGGCGCGAAGTCGTAGTGATAATCGAGGCCGATTTCCCCCAGGCCCCGAGCCAGCGCCTGCGCGTCGAGGGCCGCGGCGACGACCCGCGCAGCGGCGGGTGGATCGTCAGCAAACTTGCCGGCGGCGTGCGGGTGGATGCCGATGGAAAACCTCACGCCTTCCCACCGCGCGGCCACTTCCCCGCCCTGCTTCAACTCCGGTTCATCCTCTGCCGCAAGGATGACCAGGGCGCCCTGTACGCCCGCCGCCCGCGCACGCCCGATGACCTCGTCCAGGTCGTCGACGAACTCCGGGCCGGCCAGATGACAGTGGCTATCGATCATGTCAACTCCCAACTACGCAACTCCCAATTCCCAACTCGTTTGGGAGTTGGTGTTTTTGGGAGTCGGGAGTTTTTCTACCGCACGCGCGAGCCGGGCTCGACTGGTGCGTCGAAGGCGACGAGGATCGGGGGGCCGCCCTCGGCGCTCGCGGCGAGGATCATGCCGTTGGATTCGATGCCCATCAACTTGGCGGGCTTGAGGTTGGCGACAAACGCCACCGTCCGGCCCACGAGCTGCTCGGGCTGGTAGGCTTCAGCGATGCCGGCGAGGATCGTGCGCCGCTCGGTGCCGGCGTCAACCAGCAGCTTCACGAGCTTCTTCGACTTCGGCACGGCTTCGGCCTCGAGGATCTTGCCGACCCGCAGCTCGATCTTCATGAAGTCGTCTATCGAAATGCGGGTGTCCTGGGCGGGCGCCGCGGCTGCCGCGACCGCCGGTGTTGCGTTCTCGTCCACGTCCTTTACCTCAGTTCGTTCTTCCACGCGTGGCCACATGGCCTCGCCCTTGGCCATCACACGCTCGCCCTCGGACCGCCAACGGGCGTCGCGATCGAGTCGCAGGTCGCCCACCGCGGTCGTCTCCCCCACGCGTCTCAAAATCTCAGCGCTCGAACCGGGCATGACCGGGAGCAGCAGCACCGCCGCGACGCGAATGGCTTCCGCTACGTCAAACAGCACCGCATCGAGCTGCGTGGCGTTGGCGGGATCCTTGGCCAGCTTCCATGGCGCCGTCTCCGCGATGTATTCGTTGGCCGCGTCGATGATCTGAAAGGCCGCCGCCACACCCTCGTGCAGGGCAAACCCGTCCATCGCCGTCCGGTATCGCGCCACCGCGGCCTCCACGACCTGCGCGAGCCGCCCGCTGGTCGCCGCGGGGGCCAGCCGTGAGCCGCGATACTTCTCGGCCATCGCCGCCAGCCGGCTGACGAGGTTGCCCAGGTTGTTCGCGAGATCGACGTTGTAGCGCTCTTCGTACCGTTCCCAGGTGAAGTCGCCGTCGCCGCCGTAGGAAATCTCCTTCACGAGATACAGCCGCAGCGGGTCGGGGCCGAATCGCTTCGCTACGTCCGACGGATCGAGGCTGGTGCCGAGCGACTTGCTCATGCGCTGGCCGCCGAAGTTCACCCACCCGTGGCCGAACACCTGCTTCGGCAGGGCGAGGCCGGCGCTCATCAGCATCGCCGGCCACACCACGGTATGGAACCGCGTGATGTCCTTGCCGACAACGTGCAGATCGGCCGGCCACCACTTCGCGAACTGCGCCTCGTCGGTGCCGTAGCCGACCGCCGCCGCGTAATTGATCAACGCGTCGAACCACACATAGACGACGTTGTCGGGGGCGAACGGGAGAGGAATGCCCCAGAGCTGACCGGCCCGGCTGACAGAGATGTCCTCGAGGCCGCTTTCGAGGAGCCGGAGGATCTCATTCCGGCGGGATTCCGGCTCGAGGAACTCCGGGTGCGCCCGGAAATGCGTGAGCAGCGGTTCGGTGTACTTCGAGAGCCGGAAGAAATAGTTCTTCTCGCGGATCCACTCGGGCGTCAGCGTCGGGTGGAGCGGACATTTGCCGTCCACCAGGTCCTTGTCCTGCTTGAACGCCTCGCACGAGACGCAGTACCAGCCTTCGTAGTGGCCTTCATAGATGTCGCCGTTGTCGAAGCAGGTCTGGGCCAGCTTCTGGACGGCGACCTTGTGGCGCGGCTCGGTCGTGCGGATGAAGTCGTCGAACGAGATGTCCAGCTGCCCCCAGACGCTGCGGAACTCCTGCTCCATCTGATCGCAGTACACCCGCGGGTCGAGTCCGCGCTCGGCTGCGCGTTTGTAGACATTCTGGGAATGCTCGTCATTCCCCATCAGGAAATGAGTCTCGATCCCCGACAGCCGCTTGTAACGGGCGATGACGTCGGCGGTGATCTTTTCGTACGCCGTGCCGAGGTGGGGGCGACTGTTGACGTAGTCGATCGCGGTCGTCAGGAAGAAGCGCATCGCTCCAAATAGCTCTTCATCGCCGAGGCCTGGACGTCCTTGAGCGGCGTGCCGGTGGCGGTGGCAATCCGGGCACAGTCGTCGAATTCAGGAGAGGCGTTGAGTACCTCCCCGTTGCGGCGCGCCACCTTGAACCGGACCGCGCCCAGCGGGGTCTCGACCGTGATGGTCTCGCGGTCCAGGCACTCGCGGGTCATTTCGCGGTAGCGCACGCCGATGGTGGTGGTCTCCCGGAAGACCGTCGAGGTCAGCCGCTCGCGCGTGTCGGGGGTGGCCACCACCGTGAGCAGCGTCCCGGGCCGGTTCTTCTTCATCTGGATCGGCGTGTAGAACACGTCCAGCGCGCCCTCGGCGAGCAGCCGGTCCATCAGGGCGCCGAAAATCTGCGGGTTCATGTCGTCGATGTCGGCCTCGATGACGACCACGCTATGCGACGGGGCGGTGCTGTCGGCCTCGCCGATCATCACCCGCAGCACGTTGGGCGTGTCGTGGAAGTCGCGCGAGCCCGCCCCGTACGCGGTTTTCGTCAGGCGCATCGCGGGCACCGACCCGTAGCTGCCGGCGTAGCCGGTGATCAGGAGGGCACCGGTCGGCGTCACCATCTCAGCCTGCTGCGGCCCCGAATAGATCGGCGCCCCCGCCAGCAGCCTGGCCGTGGCCGGCGCCGGCACCGGGTAGAGCCCGTGCGCCGATCGGATGCTGCCGCTGCCGACATTGAGCGGAGACGACACGATGCGATCGACACCGAGCGTCTCGAGCGCGTAGACCGTCCCGACGATGTCGATGATCGAATCGAGTGCGCCCACCTCGTGCAGGTGCACCTTGTCCATCGAGGTGCCGTGAATCTCCGCTTCCGCTTCTCCAAGTCTCGCGAACAGCTCCTTCGCCCGGGCCTTCCCTGGCGCGCTCAGCGAGGACCCCGCGATCAGCTGGTAGATGTCGGCCAGCGAGCGATGCGAGTGATGATGCATCGACTCGGGCGATGCGCCTGGCGCATGCCGCTGCGAGCTGCCTGTCGCGTGCGAGTGCGAATGGTTTTTCGCGTGCTCGTGAGAGGAGTGCGAATGGTCGTGCGCATGATCGACGGCCGCCGTCTCCCCGCGGACGTGGAACTTGGTGGCCGTGATGCCGGCGCGGGTGACGCGCTCGGTCCAGACGCTGTCGCGGTCCACGGCCAGGGTACCCAGCGCGCGCCGCAGGTCGTCGAGCGGCAGGCCCGCGTCGAGCAGCGCGCCGAGGATCATGTCGCCGGAGGCGCCGGAAAAGCAGTCGAAATAGAGGAGCTTCACTCCTGACCATCTTATCTCGGCGGCGGCGACTGGAGCTGGCCCGTTTCGAGCAGCGAGAAGTACCGCTGGTCCGCGAGTATCAGGTGATCGACGACGTCGATCCCCATCACCTCGCCGGCCTGGACCATCCGCGCGGTCAGCGCGAGATCGTCGGAGCTCGGCGCCGGGTCTCCGGACGGATGGTTGTGGAACAGGACGATCGCGGCCGCCGACGCCGACGCCGCCTCCCTGAACACTTCGCGCGGGTGCACGACGGTGGTATCGAGGGATCCGACCGAGACGATGGTGATGCGCAGGAGCCGGTGCTTGGTGTCGAGCATGACGATGCCGAACCGTTCCACCACTCCCGCGCCGTATTGCGGCAGCAGGTGCTGAGCGAGCTGGCGTGGGGAGTTGAGGCGCGGGCGCTCTCCGACGGCGCGCATCAGCGTGCGGCGCCCCAGCTCGACCGCGGCGACCACCTGTGCGGATCGCGCACGCCCGACGCCCGCCACCTGGCACAGTTCGCCCACCCCTGCCCTGGTCAAGCCGTGCAGGCCGCCCGCGTGCTCGATCAGCCGATTGGCCGTGTCGAGCGAGTTGGCGGCGCGGGTACCGCTGCCCAGGATCAGCGCCAGCAGCTCGTTGTCCCCCAGCGAGGCCGCCCCGAGGCGCTCGAGTTTCTCTCGCGGACGATCGTGCGGCGCGACATCTTTCATCTATCGCGACATTCCTTCATCTATACTGAGGACCTTATGCGTCGCTGGTCGTGGCAGGCATTCCTCGTCGCTGCCGCGTGTCTCGTCTCCGCGTGCGCGGAACCCCCCAACAAAGAGATGGACCAGGCGCAGGGCGCCATCGACGCCGCCCGCGCCGCCGGCGCCGATCGCTACGCCATCGTCGAATACCGGGCCGCGACCACCGCGCTCAAGAATTCCAACGACGCCGTCACGCAGCGCGACTTCCGCCTCGCGCTCAACTACGCGCTCGAGAGCCGCGAGCACGCGCAGAATTCGGCACGCGAAGCGGCCGACACCAAGGCCAGCCTGCGCGCCGGGTTCGAGCGCGAGATGGCCGAAGTTGCCGCGCTGCTCGCTCAGGCCAGCACGCGCCTGAGCGCCTCCCAGAGGGCGCGGGTCCCGGCACGAGCCCTCCGCGAGCCGACCGCTGACATCGAGGCGGCCAACGTGGCTGTGCAAAAAGCGGGCGAGGCTGTCGCGGAGGATAACTACCTGGGGGCCCAGGCCGCGTTACAAGGGGTGAAAGACCGGATCCAGAAGGCCGTGGCGGCGATCGACGAAGCCGCCGCGTCGCAATCTCCGCGACGCCGGCGGTAGTTCAAGTACGCAAAAACTTCATCGCGAGAGCGGCACCTACCGGGTGTTGCTGTGGTGGGTCAGGTCGTTCATCCGGGATAGATCCCGATCGCTGCAAAACGCCGCTTCTTCGATGTCGGTGCCGGTCATCAGCTTCAGCGTGCGCGGCGTCAGCTTCCACGGCTCCACCAGCACGACGGGGTCTTCCACCGTCGCTTCCCAGGTCATGGTGTCCCCGGTGCGGCGCAGCCGTTCGGTGACTTTCAGCTCGCTGCTGTGAAACAGGCCGTTGTCCCAGAGCCACGTCTCTTCGTTGAAGTTCTTCGCGACAATGACCAGCGTGTCGCCTTCCCAATGCGCCACGGAGTCACCATGCGCCGACTCCTCGATGTCGGTCCGATGCGCGCGGCCGTCGGTCGGGATCATCCTGAAGAAGTTCCCGTTGAGATCCTCGTAGAGGATCGCGAGGTCGCGCGACGTCTGGACGATGCGCTGCGGCGGGCCGAGGCGCGGCAGCCCTGGAGGTCCGCAGCCGAGCGATGGATCCTCGTTGACCTGGTTTTCGTCGAGCGCCTTCACCTTCGCGAGGAGCTCCGGCTTGTATTTCGGCATCCCCGGCCTGTAGGCGGTCGCCGGCAGCGGCGCGTTCGGGTCGCGCGGGGCCTTCGAATTCAGGATGATCGAAGCGCCGACCTTCTGCACCGGCGGAACCGGGGGCACGCGCCGGTACCAGAGGCCGTTCAGGTCGGGGTGACCGTTCGCCATGCGAGGCGTGTCCTGCCCGGACACGGCTGCGGCGCCGATGACCAGCAGGGCGCAGCAGAGGAAACGTCGTGTCATGTTGAACACTCCTTTTTCCAGTCTTCCTAATTCTTGGGCGTGATGGAGTCCGGATCGCCGGTGACGTGAATGAAATGGCCGTCGGGATAGGTGATTCTCTGGAGGTAGCCCAGGCGCTTCGACGTGTCGCGCGCGGGGTTGGCGTGCACGGTAACGACTTCGCCCGTCGCCGAGTTGGACAGGACGGCGTCCTTGGTGATGCCCGCCTTACGCATCCAGTTCGTCGGCAGGGTTTCGATCTCCCACGTGATCACCTTCCCGTCCGCGTCCTTGGCGTCGACGAACATGTGGATGTGAGGGTTGATCCAGTCGATCCTCGTGATCGTGCCCTTGAGCATGATCTGCTTGCCCTCGTCGAAGACCGCACTGACGGAATGGTGCGCGACGCCGGGGGACGCGGGCACCAGGCCGAAGACCGCGACCAGCAGGGCGCAGAGTGGATGTCGGAACCTCATCGTGTTGCCTCCTGGAACCGCCCGAACCGAACGGGGCATCTTAACATCGCCCAGGCGCGGCAACGTCCCCGATCCACTCGCCTTCAAATACGACTTCGGCCCAGCCGGTGAGATAGACGCCGTCCTCCCGCCACTCGACGCGCTGGGTGCCGCCCGGCGCGACCACGTCCACCGCTCGCGATGCTCCGCCGTGCGCGACGGCCGCGACGGCCGACGCGGCGGTGCCCGTTCCCGACGAGGTCGTGGGTCCCACGCCGCGCTCCCAGATCAGGATGCGCACGCGGTCGGGCGCCTCCACGTGCGCGAACTCCACGTTCGTGCCCGCGGGAAACATCGCGTGGGTGGAAAGGGCCGGACCCAGCCGCATGAAGCGCTCGGTGTCCGGAAGCGCCCCAAGGACGATGCACTGCGGGTTGCCCATGCCCAGCGTCGTGGCGCGCAGCGTTTCGCCAAGCACCGAAATCTGCACCTCGCGCACGTCCGTGGGCTGGCCGAGGGCCGCGCGGAAGGTGACGCGCGCGCCCTCCCGCGAGAGGAGCTCCAGCGTCTTCACCCCGGCGCCGGTGTCAACGGTGACCGTCGCCCCGGGAGCCAGGCCCTGCGCGCGCACGACCAGCGCCGCCAGGCATCGCAATCCGTTCCCGGACAGCTCTGACGCGCTCCCATCCGCATTGAACAGCTCCATCGTCGCCCCGCGGTCGCGCAGCGTATAGAAGATGACACCGTCAGCACCAATGCCTTGATGACGCTGGCACAAGACCCGGACGAGAAGGTGAGGATCGCGGCCAGGCGGACCCGGAACGAACAGAAAGTCGTTGCCGTACGCGTGCGCCTTGATGACGGGGAGACCCATCAGGGTGTCTGGAAAGCGGTGAAGACGTAGGTGAAGCCGGCGCCAAAGCCGATGGTCGGGTCGTTCGCGTTGACGCCGAACATCATCGCGGCGTCGGCGCGCACGCTGCCGACGGTGTAGCGGGCGCCAAAGCGCACCATGCTTCGCGACTCCGTCCCAGGTGGCGGATCGCCTTCGCGTGTGTCCTTGCGGCCGTTGAACTCTCCGACGACTTCGCCCCTCGTCGTGACCGCTCGAGCGAAGGAGATTCCATAGAGCAGGACGTCGTTCTGCCGGTCGCCGCGCATGGGATCTCCGAGGATGCCGAGGCCGATATTGCCGACGACACGGACCGACTGCACGGTCTTGGCCATGAGCAGCGTCGAATAGACGTCAAACGTGTCGAGCCCGAGGCCGCCTTCGTTCGACGCCATCGGAATCTTCGTCGCCGTTCGCATCGCGATGGACGGGCGCGACGCCCCCTCGGACACCAGGCGGACCTTCGTGCCGACGACCAGGTCATCGACGTCCCATGTCGTGTCCCCCGGTTTTGTGAACATGAAGGAGAGGTTCTGCACGCGCCGGCCGGTGATTGAGAGATGGTTGTAGAGGCCGCCGTCGATCTGCACCTCGCCGACTGAGCCGACGCCGAGGCTGACCCCAATCTGCGGAAACCGGCGCAGGTGTCCCTTGAGCCCAGACACCGGGTATTCGACGTCACGCGCATAGTCAAAACCGGTTTCGATGAGGACGCGTCCTGCGCCGACCGTTTCGGGGTCCTCGGTCACGAGCGGCCGCTGCTGCGCGAAGGCGGGTGAGCACGCAAGCGCGGCGACAATCACCGCCACGGAACACCGAGGCACCGAGACACCGAGTAACGCATTTTTGAAGAACGATCTTTTGGAACACCGTGGGCCCGGTGCCTCAGTGTCTCGGTGTTCCGCGAAGGTGAAGAAATGTCGCATTCGTTTATGGCTTCTTGCTGTCGATGAGAATGGTCACGGGCCCGTCATTCACGAGCTCGACCTGCATCATGGCCTGGAATTCGCCGGTGGCGACCGGCAGCGGGGCTGCGCGCAATTCTCTCACGAGATCTTCATAGAGAGCGCGCGCGAGGTCGGGCGGCGCAGCGGCGTCGAATGACGGCCGCCTCCCTTTCCGCACGTCGCCGTAGAGCGTGAACTGCGACACGACGAGCACCGCGCCGCCGACCTCGGCGACGGAGCGGTCCATCGGTTTTCCCGCGTCGCCCTCGAATACGCGGATGTCCGTGACCTTGGCCGCGATATACGCGACGTCGGCAGGACCATCGTCCTTGCCGACCCCGAGGAGGACGAGGAGGCCGCGCCCAATCTCGCCCGTGAGCCGGTCGCCCACGCGGACCCGCGCTTCGGATACCCGCTGCACGAGCGCTCGCACTAGTGGCGGATCTGAATCAGGGTGGAGGCGCTGTCCTCTTCTTCCAGGCGAAGCGCCACGCTGTCGCGCAGATCGCCGCTGGGATTGAGGCGCGTATCGAGCAGGTGCCGCGGCATCACGTTGCCAAGCGCCTTCAGCATCGACTGCTTGATGCCCGAATGCTCCCGCTCGAGGTCGAGAATCAGCCGCTTGAGGCGCTGCCGCTGCAGGCTCAGGTCGCCGCAGGCCGGACAGCAGCAGCCGATGATCGGCAGCCCGCACTCCTTGGCGTAGAGGCGCGCCTCGTCCTCCCCCACGTAGACGAGGGGGCGGATGACGACGTGCTCGCCGTTGTCGGACACCAGCCGGGCGGGCATCGCCTTGAGCGCGCCGGCGAAAAAGAGGTTCAGCAGCAGCGTCTCGATGAAGTCGTCGAGGTGATGGCCGAGCGCAATCTTGGTGGCCCCCACTTCACGCGCCACGCGGTAGAGCACGCCGCGCCGCAGACGCGCGCAGAGCGAGCACGGGGTGGCACCCGATTCCAGGATGTCGTCCATCACCTCGCCAATCGAGGTGTGCTCGATCCGGAACTCCCAGCCGCGCTCCTTGCAGGCCCTCGCGATCAGGTCGTGCTTGTAGTCCTTGTAGCCGGAATCGACGTTCACCGCGATGAGCGTGAACGTAATCGGGGCGCGCTGGCGAAGGACGTCGAGCGTCTGCAGCAACGCCCAGCTGTCCTTGCCGCCGGAAAGGCCGACCATCACGCGATCGCCATCCTCGATCAGTTTGAAATCGACGATGGCCTTCGTGGTCTTCTTCGCGATGCGGCTCTCCAGCGGAGTGCGGTACGCCATCCTTATCGGGCCGCCGTCTGGGGAGCCGGCGCCTGCGGCTTCAGCGACGAGGTGTAGGCGGCGATCTCGACGAAGTCTTCGGCCGTCAGCTTGTCCACCACCGGCTTCATCAACGACGTCCACGGCCCCTTCCTCGTGCCAACCTGCATGTCATACATCTGGCGGACGATGTAGCTTGGCGATCGCCCGGCGATCCCGGGCACGGGGCCGAGGCCCTCGAGCGTCGCCCCGTGGCAGACGGCGCACGCGGTCGTTTTGCCGTTGCCACCGGTCTTCACCAGCGTCTCGCCCTTTTTGATGCTGCCGATCGGCACGTACGCGACAAAGCCCGAATGCGGATCGCGCATCTCGGTGCGCTCGAAGTCTTCCGGCGACTCGACGATGCGCATGCCCAGAGGCTCGGTCTCAGTGCCCTCGAGCTTGACGAACATGCCGTTCAGCAGCCGCGTCTTCGGCACGGTGCGTGTCTCCACCACCCGGATGTACTGCGTCCACGGGATCGCGGCGTAGTACCGCGCGGCCGCCTTGATCTCCTCGTCGGTCATCGCCTTGGCAAACGCGACCATCCGGTTGGTATTGACCTTTCGGGGATCCGCGCTGTGACGCAAATCGTTCTTGAAATCCAACATCGACTGGACGAAGTAGTCGTACGGGAGACCGGCGATCCCGGCGTTCTCCTGCCGGCCATGCCCGCCGATGTAATGGCACAAGCCGCATGCGTTGATCGCGGCGTCGATCCGTCCGCGGGCGACGATGTCGGGTACCACTGCCGGATGCTCGTCTGGAAACCAGTCGGCCGGACCGTACTGGTAGTTCGCCTCGGCACGCGTAAAGGTGCGGCTGGCGCCCGGCAGGCCGTGCTTGGTCTGATCGGCGGCGGCCGAGGGAGGCGGCGGTATCACAGGCGTCGGCGGGGGGACATAGGCGGCCGGGACGCTGCCTGGCGCCGGCATCTCGACAAAGCCATACGCCCAGGACGGATGCTGCGCGGCCGCGTTGATCCCAGTCACCACCAGCATCAAGGCGAAGGCACAGAGCAGGACGGCGACGATCTTTCGCATGCGGCACCTCTATCCGTTGACGCTCGCGATTGTAGCGCGATAGGGCCGGTTATACGGGCGGCACGCGGCGATGCCACTCGGTCGCCTGTTCGTACGCATGTGCCAGCGCAAGCACCACCGGTTCGCCGAGGGGCGGACCGCTGATCGACAACCCGATCGGCAGCCCGCCGCTGCTGAATCCGCAGGGAATCGAGATCGCCGGAGTTCCGTAAATGTCGAACGGCTGCGTATTCCGCAGCGTCGGGGCCACACCACCCGCCGGCGGCGTGCCCGGGTCGTTGAGCGCCGCATCGACCGTCGCCGGCATCACGGCGGTCGTCGGTGTGATCAGCAGATCGACGTCCGTAAAGACCGCGCGAATGTCGCGACGCAGCCGGGCGAGCTCGCGACGCCCTTCGATGTACGCGATTGTCGATACCTTGGATCCCGCTTCCAGCCGGCGCCGCGTCATCGCCTGGTAGAGCTCCGGCGTCTTGGTGAAATACGGCGCATGAAACGCGTAGGCTTCCGCGCCGATCATCGGCAGCGCCTGGTACGACGGCAACGTGACGTCCCGGGCGCCGGCCGTCAGGCGCCGCAGCACGTCGAGCGCTGCGTTGATCGCGCGCTCGATCTCCGGGTCGAGGGTGTCGTAAAAGACAGCCCTGGGCACACCCAGGCGCAGGTTCGAGGTCTTCCGCCGAAGCGCGGCGGCGTAGTCTGGCGGCGACACACCAAGATTGTTGGTGTCGAGCGGATCCGGCCCGGCAACCGGCTGCAGCGTCAGCGCTACATCCGCGACACTGCGACACATCGGTCCGACGTGATCGAGCGACCATGACAGCGGGATGACGCCGCGCGTGCTGACAAGGCCGTAGGTCGGCTTCAGGCCGGCGATCCCGCAGTACGCCGCCGGCTGGCGGATCGATCCGCCGGTATCGGAGCCGAGCGCCGCGTAACAGAGCCGCGCCGCGACGGCTGCGGCCGATCCCCCTGATGACCCGCCGGACACCCGGTTCATGTCCCAGGGATTGCGCACGGGTCCGTAATGGCTCTGGGCGGAGCTGTCGCCGTAGGCGAACTCGTGCATGTTCAGCTTACCGAGGATCACGGCGCCTGCGGCGTTGAGCCGGCGAACGACTTCGGCATCCTCCGAGGGCACGCGGTCGGCAAAGACGGCGCTGGCGGCCGTCGTACGGACGCCGGCGGTGTCGAAGAGATCCTTCAGGGCGACGGGAATCCCATGCATCGGCCCGCGCCATCGTCCGTTGAGGATGTCGCGCTCGGCCACGCGCGCCGCTGCGAGCGCCTGGTCGGCGGTCACGGTGATGAACGCGTTCAGTCGAGGGTTGAGGCGTTCAACACGGCCGAGGCAGGCGCGCGTCAGGTCGACCGGCGAGACCTTCCTCCTGCGCACAAGATCGCTGGCAGCTGCCAGCGACAGCATCGCGAGATCTTCCGCCGATGCCGGCGCCTGCGCCGCCGCCTCCCGGGCGCCAAGCACTGCGGCCGCATACACGCCGGCGGCGGCTTTCAGAAAATCCCGTCTGTCCTCGTGCACGCGTGACCTCCGATCGCGCCGATTCTAGCGTTGCAGACCGGGGGACGCACTCAGGATTTCCCGGATCTCGTAGAGAGGCGCCGGAGGGATCGCCGGATCGACGGCCTGGCGCATCAGCGCCGGCAGGCTTGCGATGTCGCGCACGACCGCAAAGGTGCGCGACAACCCGTACTTCGAGCGGCCATGCTGGCGGGGCCGGTGGTTGACCACCACCTCCGCGACACGGCCACCCAGCTGGCTCGCCAGCGCGGGCAGGTACCGGTGCATGCCGGGTCTCAGCTTCAGCGGCTTCACCACGTCGGCGCGATACACCTTCAGCGAGCAGCCATTGTCGTGGAGCCGGATCCCCGACACGAGACCCAGCAGCCAGTTCGCCGCCACCGACGGCACGTGGCGCGTCAGGAACTTGTCCTTTCGGTCCTTCCGCCATCCCGAGACGATGTCGTGGGTCTCCGCGACCTGGAGCAACTTTGGAATATCTGCCGGGTCGTTCTGAAGGTCGCCGTCCGACGTGACAATGAACCGGCCGCGCGCATGGGCGAATCCAGCGGCAAAGCCAGCCGTCTGGCCGAAGTTTTTCGTGAACCGGATCACACGCACGCGGGAATCGCGAGCCTGGACCTCGCGCAGCTTCTCAAACGTCCCGTCCCTGCTCCCGTCGTCGACCAGTATCAGCTCGTAGGGCCGGCCGAGTCCTGCGAGGACGCGCGTCAGCTCCTCGTGCAGCAGCAGCACGTTCGGTTCCTCGTCGTGGAGCGGGATGACGACCGAGATCTCCGGAGTCACGCGCGCCTCCGCTGCATCCACCACCAGCCGGCCGCGGCCACGACGATGATGCCGGCGAGCCAGAGGGCGACCTCGCGACCGCGGGTGCGCATCAGCTCGAGGGCGGCGTCGCCGTACCAGATCGCCAGGACGCCGAGGGCCAGGTAGCGCGCGCCGCGCGCCAGGGCGATCGCGGCGACGAACGGCACCGGCCGGACCTGTGCGACGCCCGCCATCAGCACGAACAGCTTGAACGGTGCCGGCGGCGGCAGCAAGGCGGGCACGATGAGCGCCAGCAAGCCGTGTTTTCTGTACAGTGCCAGCACGCGTTCGGTATTCCCCCCCTGCAGGCGCTTCTTCAGGAACGTCTCGCCCCCCTTGTTCGCCAGGTAGTAAATCACGTAGCAGCCGGCAACCGATCCGAGCGTCGCCATCAGCGCGTAGTACGGCATCCACGCCTTGTCCTGCGTGACCATGAGGACAACCAGCACGTCGTTGATCTGCGGAAGGGAAACGAATGACGAATCGAGGAAGGCAATGGCAAACAAGCCGGGGCCGCCGATGGCCAGCGCGAAGCCATTCAGCCAGGTGATGAACGATTTCACTGGGTAGCTAGGTAGCTCGGTAACTAGGTCGCGGGGTCGCGGGCACGTTATCCTGAGCGCTCGTGATTATAGCCCGCCTGCTGGCGGCCGCCGCCACGGCGGCCGGCCTGATCGCATGGGTCGTCTTCCTGAGCGCGGGAATGGTGCTCAGCCACTACGACGCCAAGGCCCACCTGGTGGTCGCGCGGCGCGTCATCGACAGCATCACCCCGGGCTGGACGCAGATCGGCGCGGTCTGGCTGCCGCTGCCGCACCTGCTGCAGATCCTGCCGACGCAGATCGACATTTTCTATCGCACCGGCGCATTCGGATCGTGGCTGTCGATCGCCTGCTTTGGCGTCACGGCGTACGCGGCCGCCCGGCTCGTGCTCGCCATCACCGGCTCGGGACTGGCGGCGATGACCTCCACGGCGCTGCTCGCCCTCAACCCCAACCTGCTCTATCTGCAGTCGACCCCGATGACCGAGCCGATGCTGCTCGCGGTCACCTTCCTCGCGGTCCTGTGGATGTACGAGTGGGTGGTGACCAACGAGGACGCCGTGCCCGTGCGTCTCGGCGTGATCCTGTTTGCGGCCACATGGACACGGTACGAGGCGTGGGCGGTCGTCTGCGCGGCGATGGCGGCGGCGCACTACGCCGCGTGGCGGCGTCATGTTCCGTTCACGTCCATCGCCCGCCGGGCGTGGAATCTTGGCGTCTGGCCCGCCGGAGCCGTGCTCCTTTTCCTGATCCTCAGCAAGCTCACCGTCGGCTCGTGGTTCGTGACCGGGGGCTTCTACGTCCCGGACCCGCACTACCAGGGCCGGGCGCTGCGCAGCCTCATCGCCGTCTGGTGGGGCACGCATCAGCTGAGCACGATGACGACCGAGCTGCTGGCGTTGGTGGGCGTGGCCGTGGTCGC
Organism: Acidobacteriota bacterium; assembly: GCA_947465645.1. Next base: position 97,502 of record CANIBQ010000008.1, read on the forward strand.
AGTCCGCGCGATCGCGAGCAGGACGGACGCGCCGCTGCTGGTGCCGCTCTCGCTGCTGGCCGCCGGCATCCTGCCCTTCGTCGCCTTCTACGGGGGGCATCCGTTCCGCGTCCGCTACATGATTCCGATGGTCGCGGCGGCGGCGCTCTTTGGCGGCCTGCTGGTCGGGTTCCTGCGCCGCGACAAGCTCTCGTCACACGCGGCGACGGCACTCGTGTCGGTGATGATCGGCATCACGCTCATCCAGTCGCCGCCGTGGCGGCAGGACGCGCCGATGCTGCTGGAAGCCCGCTGGGATCAGCCGCTGAGCGCCGGACGGCGGGCCGTGACGGCCTGCCTGGCAGGCGGGTACAAGGGGGAGAAGGTGCTCGCGAGCATGGCGTCGCTCGCGCACTACATGCAGGAACTGTCGCACGAAGGGTTCGCCATCGCCGACTTCGTGCACGAAGGGAACGGCGTGATCTGGACGCTGGCGATCGAGGCCGGACCGGCGCGCAGCGTGGGGTGGATGCTGGTCGAGGAAGAGGCCGAAGGCGGAGACACGCTCGCCACGCGCATCCGCCGCGATCCGGCTTTCGTCTCAGGTATGGAGCGCGTCTGCGAGGGCGGTGGCGTGGCCCTCTACAAACGGCTCTAGCCGGCTGCGTACTCCGTTTGAGCCTGGGTTCACTTCGTGCCCGCCTGTAGTGTACCGTGTTATAACGTCTCCGTTTGGACGAGAGGGGGTGTTTCGTGATGAGTCGCATTTCGCGTGCGCTGCTCGTTTTAATGGTCGTCCTGCTGGCCGCCGCAAACGTGTGGGCCCAGGCTACCGCTCAGATCAACGGGACCGTTGCGGATTCAAGCGGCGCGGTGCTCCCGGGTGTGACCGTGATCGCCATCCAGACGCAGACCGGCTTCCGTCGCGAGGCGGTGACGGACGAAATCGGTTCGTACGCGCTGCTGAATCTGCCGACCGGTCCCTATCGCATCGAAGCCACGCTGTCGGGGTTCCGCACCTTCTCGCAAACCGGCGTCGTCCTCCAGGTCGGCAGCAATCCGGTCATCCCCGTGAAGATGGAGCTGGGCAGCCTCGAGGAGACCGTTTCGGTCGAAGCGGCGGCGCCGCTGGTCGAGACTCGGAACCCCGCGGTTGGCGCGACCATCACCAGTGAACAGATCGACGCGCTGCCGCTTGAAGGCCGTAGCGCGGTGTCGTTGATTACGCTCACCGGCGCCTCGGCCGACGCGGGCGCCAGCAGTAGCCGCAGCATGACCTCGAGCCGCGGCATCGCGATTTCCGGCGGCCAGCCCTTTGGCGTCGCCTATCTGCTCGACGGCGCGCTGCACAACAACGCCTACGACGGCTTCAACATGCCGCTGCCGTTTCCGGATGCGCTGCAGGAATTCAAGGTAGAGACCAGCACGCAGAACGCGCAGAACGGCGTCAAAGCCGGCGGCACCGTGAGCCTGGTGACCAAATCGGGCACCAACCTGCTGCATGGCGACGCGTTCGAGTTTGCGCGCCATTCCCGCTTCAATGCCACCGCGCCGTTTGCGGGTGTCAACCCGGCGACCGGCAAGCGCCGCGATGACGGCCTGGTGCGCAACCAGTTCGGCGGCGTGCTGGGCGGCAAGATCGTCCAGGACAAGCTGTTCTTCTTCGGCGCCTACCAGGCGTCGCGCTCGACGCAGACACCCGCCGACCTGGTGGCGTTTGTCCCGACGGCGGCGATGATGGCCGGCGACTTTACCGCCGTCGCCGCGCCGGCGTGCAACCGGGGGACGCAGGTCAACCTGCGGGCGCCGTTCGTCAACAACCGTCTCGCGCCGGGGCAGATCAGTCCGGCGGCGCTGGCGGTTGCCAGGCGTTTGCCCGTGACGTCGGACCCCTGCGGCCGGATTACCTATTCGAGTCCGACCAAGCCGGTGGAGACGCAGTCAATCGGCAAGGTCGACTGGCAGATCAACCAGAACCAGTCGCTGTTCGGCCGTTACATGCTGACCACGACTTTCTGGGACCCGCCGTTCGCCAACGACGGCAACCTGCTCTCGGCGTCGCTCGGCGGCCGCGACAGCGACGCGCGCTCGCTGGCGCTTGGCCACACCATGGTGCTGAGCAACACGATGGTGAACAACGCGCGCTTTACCTATCACTACACCAACGTGCACCGCACGCACACGCCTTTCTTCGGCCCGGAGGACGTCGGGATCAAGAGCTACAGCTACGTCGATGACATCACGCTGATCGCCGTGAGCAACGCCTTCAATCTCGGCCTCGGCACCGAGTTGGACTCGTATTACCGCCCGCGCACCTACGCGTTCTCGGACGACCTGACGTTGATCCGCGGCAGCCACCAGTTTGGATTTGGCGGCACCCTCGCCCTGAACGATTGGAACACGCGCACCAACTCGCGCTCGGGTGGCAGTTTCACCATCAACGGCGGCGCGACCGGATTGTCGCTGGCGGACTTCATGGCCGGGCGCGTCTTTGAGTTCCGGCAGGC
>CANIBQ010000009.1 GCA_947465645.1 Acidobacteriota bacterium
ATGACGTGAGGGTTGTCCCAGCGGACCTCCCGGACCACGCCTTCCAGCTTCATCGTCTCGTCCAGCGTGTAGGCGCCCGCTTCCCCATGATGAGCGGCCAGGCTTCCGGATGGAAAAGACGAGCACGCGATGACTGCCGCCGCCAGCGTTGCCGCCGTACGTAAAGTCTTCATCAGCACCTCCGCCGAAGATTATCCCCCTAGACGCGCGGGCTAGCGGCGGCTGAAGACGATCGACGGCTCGACGGCGGGGGCGTAGAGCTCGGCCTCGCCGGGGATCGGCACGTGCGCGGGCTCGGGCAGCAGTTCCCAGAGCTGCAGCCGGAAGCCGACGTCATGCAGCCGCACCGGGCATGACACGCCCCTTCGCTCGATGATCCGCGTGTGCGCGACTTGCGTGCGGGGATGACAGGCGACATACACCAGGCATCCACAGCCGATCGTGAGTGTGTAGGACATGGGTCCTGGGCCCCTACGCGCGCGCGAACGAGGCGCCGCGCGTGCGAACGAGAAACCGCGTATCGACCAGCGTCGCCAGGACATCCCGGCACAGGCAGGCATCGAGCGCCCAGAGCCGGGCGGCCTGCGCGAGCGTCAGCGTCAGCCCCGGCATCTCGACGTAGTGCGCCCGTGCCTGGATCACCGCGTCAGCGAGCTCTCGCTCGCGCTGACCGCATTCCGTCGTCGTGTTCTGCTCCATGGCGTGCCCTCATCGAAATCAGAAGTTCACCTTGAGGCCCAGTTGAATCTGGCGGGGGTCGTAGGTCTGCGTGATCGTCCCGAACGCGGCCGCACTGCGGTTGCCGTTGGGCGCCCTGAAGTTCGAGCGGTTCAGCAGGTTGAAGAACTCCGCGCGGAACTCGATGCTGCCGGCGGGCCAGGGCATCCGGATCCGGCGGCCGGCCATGAGATCGACCTGCCAGAACATCGGCCCGCGCACGCTGTTGCGCGGTGCATTGCCGAACGGCTGGCTCGGGTCGGTCGGGACGACCACCGCATCGCGATTGAACCAGTTGGTGATGGTCCGCTGCCCTTCCGGCGCCAGCGGGTCGCCGTTGACGTTGGGCCGGTAGTTGTTGGCGCCGCGGAAGTCCTGCGCGATGCCGGAGACCTGGAACGCGACGCCTGGCGCGTACTGGAACGTCACCGGCTCGCCGCTGTAGAAGGTGTTGATCCCGGAAAGCTGCCAGCCGCCGAGCACCGCGCCGCTGAAGGGCGAGTCCCACACGAAGCTGGTGGTGCTGTTGTACGGCTGGTGGTAGCCGGAGAGGCCGAAGTCGGCGTCCATGTTCCGGAAGTCCTGCGGCGCCGGGAAATTGCCGTTCGGGTTCTCGAGTGAACCGGCGCCGTTGTCCTTGGTCTGCGACAGCGTCAGCGAGCTGAGGATCGAGAACCCGGCGCGCATCCGCCAGTCGAACTTGGTCTGGAGCGCGTGGTATCGGGACTTGCCGCCGTTGAACGAATAGGTGATGTCGGCAAACTCCGGAATCGGGCGCCGCGCCTGCAGCGGGATCGTCCCGGCCGCGTTGTTGGGCGCCGCCTGGTTCCAGTTGGCAAACAGCAGCATGTCGTCCGCGCGGTTGCCGACGTAGGCGACGTCGACGATCATGTTGGCCCCGAGCTCGCGCTGCACCGAGGCATACCAGCTCTGCACCTCGCTCGAGTGATAGTCGCGCGGCATGTAGGTGATGTTCGCCAGCAGCGGGTTGAAGCGCGACGGATCGGTCAGCCCGGCCGGATACCCCTGCTCGGTCCGGATGAACGACGGGTCGAGGGGATTGGTCTGGTTGACCACCGCGTTGATCACCTGGGGGCCGTTGATCGGCAGCACGTTGGCGCCGCCGGCGCGGTGGAAGTGCACGTAGCTCACACCGTAGCCGCCGCGGAAGACGGTGCGCGGCGTCACCGTGTAGGCGAAGCCGAGACGCGGCCCGAAGTTGTTCCGGTCGGGACGCACGGTCGCGCGATCCTCCAGCGAGCCGTCGCTCGCCATCACCATCCGGCGCGTGTCGGGGTCCCAGTTCGAGAGGATGTTGTCCTTCTCGACCCATGGGGTCGCGTATTCGTAGCGCAGCCCCAGGTTCAGCGTCAGCCGGTCGCTCACGCGCCAGTCGTCCTGGAGGTAGCCGAAGTGCATGTTCTGCCGCAGGTTCGCCACCAGGATGTTGCTGAGCGCGTACTGGCTGCGCAGGCCCAGCATGAAGTCGGCGAGGTTGTAGAGATTGCTCGCCCCTGACGTCGCCGGCCGGGTGAACTGGCCGGTGTAGGTGTCACGGCCGTAGAGCGGGTTGACGTCCTGCACTTCCGTCTGGACGTGCTGGAACTCGTAGCCGCTCTTGAGCGAGTGGCGGCCCGTCACCCGCGTGTAGTTCACCTTCGGGTTGTAGACGGTGGGGTACTGCCACTGGGGATTGGTCGCCTGGCGTCCGAGGTCGGTGAGCCCGGTGATGATCTGGTTCGGCAGTCCGCCCGCCACCCGCTCGTCGCTGGGCAGCCCGTTGATGCCATACAACTCGGACGCCGGCGCCAGCGCGAGCCCGAGGGGATTCTTCCCCGCCGTGCTCTCCGACCAGCCGAACCGCATCTCGAACAGTGACGTGGGGCCGGTCACCCAGGTGGCGCCGGTCGCGAGCTGCTTGTTGGTGACATAGGTCTGGCCGTTCCCGCCGCCGCCCGACGGCAGCGGAATGGGCGGCTGGTCTTCGATGTCCACGTCGCGATAGCCGTAGCGGCCGAACGCGTTGAACGAGGGGCTGAAGGTGACGTCCACCTTGCTGCCGAACTTGTCGGTCACGTTCTCGAACTGCTGGAGGATGACGTAGTTGTTCGCACCCAGGGTGTTGGTGGGCGCGGGCAGCTCCCCGAGCACCTTGCGCGCCAGCGTCGTCATCGGCACCGGCGTCCCGGGCTCGTAGACCTCACCGGTCAGCGGGTTGCGCACCGGCACGGTGAACAGTCCCTGGCGCTGGGCGGCGGTCGGAATCGTCGATGACGTGGCGACGCCCCGCTGCTGCCGGAAGCCTTCGTAGTCGGCGAAGAAGAACGCCTTGTTGCGCATGATCGGGCCGCCGACGACGCCGCCGAACTGGTTGCGCTCGAGCGGCGGCTTCTCCCCTGACGGCGGCTTGAAGAAGCCGGTCGCGTTCAGGCTGGTGTCGCGCATGAATTCCCAGGCGCTGCCCCGGAGGCGGTTGGTGCCGCTCGCATACGCGACGTTGATGGTGGCGCCCGCCGACCGGCCGTACTCGGCGCTCATGTTGTTGGTGACGACCTTGAACTCGGCGACCGCGTCCGGCGGCGGCTGCATCACCTGGTTCGAGAAGCCCTGGTTGCTGGTGCCGTAGGCGTTGTTGTCGACGCCGTCGATCAGGAAGTTGTTGAAGGTGCTGCGCAGGCCGTTGACGTTGAACGACCCTTCGCGCGGCGTCAGGCCGCCGGTGTTGAGCGCCGACTGCCGGACGCCGGTGGTCAGCAGCGCCAGCGACGAATACTCGCGGCCGTTGAGCGGCAGCGCGCGCGTCTGCTCGCCGGTAATCAACTGCCCCCGCTGGCTGGTGTCGGTCTCGAGCCGCGTCGCGGCGGCGGTGACCTCGACGCGCTCGGTAAGCTGCCCGACCTGCAGGGAGAAGTCCACCCGCTGCCTGGCGCCGACGCTCAACTGCACGTTGTCGGCGAGCGCCACGGCGAACCCGGGCTTCTCCGCGCTGACGACGTAGGTGCCGATGCGCACGGTGACGAATTCAAAGCTTCCCGCCTCGTCCGTGGTGCGGGTCTGGCTGATGCCGGTTTCCGTGTTGGTCAGCGTGACATCGGCGCCGGCGACGAGCGCGCCCGTGCCGTCGCGCACGATGCCGACGAGCGAGGCGGTTTCAAACTGGGCGAAGGCCGTGCTCCCGACGAGCACGCACAGGACGAGGGTTGCCGCGAACCGGGTTCTCTTGAGCATGGGCCTGACGATAGCGGCCGCACGTCAAGCCCCGGTGACGGGTGTGTCAAGACCGAGTAACTATCGGCGGGTCCTCTCGGCGGGTCCAGAGGACCCGCCCTACGTACCAACGACCGGCACGGATCCGAATGGTTACGCGGACGAGACGTGAACGTCATATGGCCCCGGTAGCGTTCTCGAGCCATGCGAAGACTCCTGCTGACGCTGCTGCTGTTCTGTCCGATCGCCCTGGGCGCCCAGGCCCCACACGCGCGGAACGTGATCCTCTTCCTCGCCGACGCCGCGGGCATTCCGACGATCAACGCCGCCAGCACCCTCGGCTACGGCGCCCCGCGGAAACTGTTCATCCAGCGGATGCCGCATATCGGCCTCTCGGAAACGTCAACGGCTTCAGAACTGGTGACCGATTCCGCCGCGGGCATGACCGCCATCGTCACCGGCGAGCGGACGCACAACGGCGTCATTTCCCAGTCGGCTGCGGCGAAGCGGAACAAGGCGGATGGCACGGCGCTCAAGACCATCCTCGAGTACGCGGAGGAACGGGGCCTCTCGACCGGTGTCATCTCGAACGATTCGCTGGCCGGGGCCACCCCCGCCGCGCTCTATGCCCACGCCAACGACCGCGACAAGACGGCGGAGATCTTCCTCCAGGCGTTCACCCCCCGTTTCGGCGACGGCGTGGACGTGATGATCGGCGCCGGACGGTCTGAGATCGTGGAGGCGCTCCAGGAGGGCGGCAAGGACCTCGCGTCCGTCAGCCGGGCCTACGGCCGTCCCATCCTCGACGCGCTGCCCGCGGCCGGGTCGTTCGCCGATCGGATGATCGTGCTGGTCGAAGACCAGGAATTCGACCTCGCCGCCGCGGTCGCGCTCGCCACGCGCGCGCTCTCCCGGAATCCCAGGGGTTATTTCCTGATGGTGGAGTCCGACGCGCACACGGACAAGATCAAGCACGGCATCAACCGGGTCGTCACCTTCGACCGTGTGATCGAGCGGGTGGCGTCGAGCGCCGGACCGGACACGCTGCTGCTGTTCACCGCGGATCACTCGTACGGCCTGCGGGTGCACGGCGGCACCGCCTCTACCCTGCTGAGCGGCTTCTCGGAGGTGTTCGACGAACAGCAGTACGTGCGACTGCCGTCGCTGAGCATGGACGACACGCATACCGGCGAGGAAGTGCTGGTGGCGGCGCAGGGCCCTGGAGCTGACCAGGTCCGCGGCTACATGGCCAACACGGACCTGTTCAGGGTGATGATGAGCGCGCTCGGCTGGTCGGAGAGGTGAAAGGTCAAAGGGGAAAGGTCAAAGGTGAGGGTAAAGGTTCCTTTGACCTTTGACCTTTTACCTTTTACCTTTGCCCTTTTACCTTTGACCTTTGAATGCGAGTGCCGGCACCGCCACCGACGCCGCCAGCACCGAGCCGGCCGCGAGGAACGTGCGCCCGTGGCCGCTGTGATCCACGGCGAACCGCTCACACGCGCCGCACACGGCGATCAGCCGCTCGCGTGACGCGACGTATTGCCCGTGCAGGGCAGCGATGTCGGCAGCGAGGACCTGGCGGACGAGCGTGAGGTCGCGCTGGCTGACGTCCGCGTCTCCCGCGTACCCGTCCAGCGACACCGACAGCATCTCCGCGTCGTGCAGCTCGCCGAGCAGCGCCTGGATCTTCTTCATGTCCTTGAGGAGTCGCGGCGGATTCCACATGCCGGTCGCGGCGGCAATCTCGACGCAATAGCGCAGCTTCTTGACGGCGATGCGCGTACCGTGGGCGCGGTTCGGGAAGTAGACGCCGGTCGCGTGGGCCACGGCGTCGCGCACGCCCCGGGACCGATCCGCGGTGCGCTTCTTGAGCCGGCCCTCCCAACCGCCACTGAATCTCATCCGTTCCCGCCACGACGGCCGCAACTGGGGCGATTCCGCCGCGAGCTGCGTGAGGTCCAGCTTCTCGAGCGTCTTGATCGCTTTCCGCAGGCGCCGAAGCCGGCGCGGCAGAATTGCGTTTCGGGCGACGGCCGTGACCACCGCCGTCGCCGGCATCCGCTGCTCCACTCTCAGCAGCAGCTCGGTGTCGACATCGAGATCGCGAATGCGGCCGAGCACGCGGCCGGCTTTCTTGACCTCAGCATTCATCGGAGTCTCATCGTTCGAGCTGCCGATGAGCGGGAGCACTTCCCGAAGCCGCCGGGTGGCGACGCGGGCTTCGTGGATGCTGTCGGGGTCGCCGTCACACACACCGGTCAGGTGCACCCCGATAACGGCAATCTGGTCGCGGGCGAGTGATAAGGGGGAGATGTGGGTTGCCATGTGCCTCTTTCGAATCGTTTTGCAACGAAGGTGCAAATGGCGAGCCCGCAATGTGACACAGGTGTAACGGGAAATGGGCACGAGCCCTATCGAGCTCGTGCCCTCAATGCTAGAAGCTGTACCGGAGGCCGAACTGCAGTTGCCGCGACGTGCCGCTCCCGGTCGGCCCCTCGTTGGCGGGCGCCAGCAGCCCGAAGATCAGGGGTTCCGAGATGTTCCTCGCCGGCTGGCCGTACTGGTCGGTGTTCAGCAGGTTGAACGCCTCGACGCGAATGTCGAACGAGCGTGAGCTGCCGATGCGCGTCCGCTTGGTGAGCGCGACGTCAACCTGCCACAGCCCCGGACCGCGGAACCCGTTGCGGGGCGAGTTGCCGAACTCGTTGGCGGCGGGCACCGCGAACGCCGCCAGGTTCAGCCACCCGGCGGGCTTGCCCTCCGGCTGTGCCTCGACCCCCGGCACCAGGTTTGGCCGCTGGTTCACGTCGTTGCCGTCGGGACCGGTGCGGCTGACGATGACGTTGACGGGGCGGCCGCTGCGCGCGCTCAGCACGCCGCTGAGATCCCAGCCGCCCAGCGCCGTCCCGGCCGCGAACGGAAGCTGGTAGACGAAGTTGACCGACCCCGAGTGCCGGATGTCGAAGTCGCTCGGTCCCCACTCGCAGTCGCCGCAGCGTGCGTTCATCCACTCGCTGCCCTCGCCGTTGCCGGCGTTGTTGTCCTGCGAAGACCCCAGCAGGTAGTTGCCCTGCACCAGGAACCCGTCGCGGAAGCTGCGCATCAGCGACAACTGCAGGCCGTCGAATTCGGTGCGCCCCATGGCGCTCTTCCGGTCGAGCTGGGTGGTGATGAACGGCGCCGCCGGCCGCACGCCGGTCACCGGGTCGATGGTGTTGATGAAGATCCGGTTGAAGGCGTTACGCCCCTTGCTGCCGACGTAGGCCATCTGGCCGACGAAGGCGTTGCCAAGGTCCTGCTGCAGCGACACGCTGAACTGGTGCGCGTACATGTCGCGCCGATCGCGCTGCTGCGCGCGCGGCCGCGCGTTGGAGGTGCCGAGCACCTGCGAGACGAACGGCTCGATCGGGAACGACGTGATGGTCGTCAGCTCGCCGCGCTGCGCCATGCTGTCGATTCCCGCGGTCACGTCGTCGTTCTGGCCGGTGCTGTAGTACATCCCGTAACCGCCGCGGATGACGGTCGACGAGGTTGCCGACCAGGCAAACCCGAGGCGCGGCGCCAGGTTGTTGCGGTCCGGCTCGTAGTAGGGCGTGCCCTCCGGACAGAAGATCGTGGCGGCGCTCGGCGGGCACGCGGCCAGGTCGATCACCCGCCCGTTGCCGTTGGCTTCCTTCATCACCGAGTAGTACTCGTAGCGCAACCCCAGGTTCAGCGTCAGGGTCGGGGTGGCGCGCAGCTCGTCCTGCACGTAGCCGATGCCGTACCAGCGGCGCCCCTTCTGCATCGGCAGCTCGCCGTCGATGCGGATGCGGTTGACCCGGTTCAGGAGGAAGTCCGAGAGCGAGTTCCATCGCACCGACGTGGCGGCGCCGTTGCCGACGTTGACGTGCACCTGGCGGAACTCACCGCCGCTCTTGAAGCTGTGCACGCCCTTCGACCAGAGCGCGTTGCCGACATACGAATAGGACGCGGGCTTCTCCTCGTTGGTGAAGCTCGCCCGGGTCGGGGTGAACGCGTTGCGGATCTCGAAGCCGATGGTGTCGAGGCCCTGCTCCGTGCGATCGAGCGGCGACCGGTTCATGCCGAACTTGACGTCGAGCAGCAGCGCCGGCGTCACCACCCGCTGCACCTGGGTCGTGAAGTTCGACGGGCTGACCTTCTGCGCCCGCGTTTCCAGCAGGTCGCTGCGGACTTCGCTGTCGACGTCGCCGCTGACGGTGTTGTAGCGGACGAACATCGAGGTCGCGGCGTCGAACCGGTGGTCGGCGCGCACCATGAAGCTGTCCTCGTTCCACTTGAGGCGCTTGCGGCCGAAGAACTCGTCGATGTTGGGGTCGGAGGTGCGTCCCGTGCCCAGCGGATACGCCTAGATCACCGGCCGCAGCTCCGGCCGCGCCGCGATCGCCTGCGCGCGGAACGCCGCGCTCGGCACCAGCGCCGGACGCGGGCTCGCCATGTCGAGCTTCTGGCGCAGGCCCTCGTAGCTGGCGAAGAAGAAGGTCCGGTCGCGGGCAATCGGCCCGCCCAGGGTGCCGCCCTGCTGGTAGAGGCTGAACGGTGGCGCCTCGGGCAGCGGGTCGAGGATGCGGCGGGCGTCGAACGCGTCGTTCCGGATGAACGAGAACAGCCCGCCGTGGAACGCGTTGGTGCCGCTGCGCGACACGACGTTGACCTGGGCGCCGGCGCCGGTGCCGCTTTCCGCGGTGTAGCTGGTCGAGTTGACGCGGAACTCGGCAATCGCTTCGGTGGACATCACCAGGCGCAGCGCGCCTTCCTGCCGCGGGTCCTTGATGCCGGTCGCGTCCACGCCGTCAAACGTCCAGTTGTTGTCGTCGCGCGCGCGGCCGAAGAACCGGATGCCGTTCTGCCCGCCTTCGCCCGCGTTCACCGCGCCCGGCGCCAGCGCCATCAGCGCCGCCCAGTTGCGTCCGTTGAGCGGAATCTCCTGGACCTGCATGCGGCCGATGACGCTGCCGATTTCCGACGTCGCCATGTCGAGCGGGGTGGCGGCGGCCACGACCTGCACTTCGCTGGTGATCGTCCCGACCGTCAGCACGGCGTCCAGCGTCCGCGTCTGGCCGACGGTCAGCCGCACATCGTCCACCAGGACGGTCTCGAAACCGTCGCGGCTGAAGGTGACGAGATAGGTGCCCAGCGGCAGGCCGGCGATGCGGAAAGCTCCATCCGTGCCGGACATCGCTTCACGCTTCAAGCCGATGTCGACGGAGGTGGCGATGATGGCGGCGTCACCGACCGACGCGCCGGAGGAGTCACGAACGGTGCCGACGATCGCCGCGCGATCGACCTGCGCGTAGGCGCTCAGGGGAACGAACAACACGAACACGGCCAGGAGCAGTCTCTGCATCCCACGAGACTACCGGCCGGCCTTGCCGGGCTTATGACGGTTGTGTCAATTCCGGGTAACGTGAATCGCGTTGCTGAAGAGGGTGGGACCCTCCTGGTCGCGAAGCACGATGCTGAACCAGTCGCCGGAACGTGGAGTGAGGGTCAGCGAGGCGTGGCCATCTCCGCCAATTATGTCGGTGCGCACCGCCTCGCCGTTCCGAATCCAGGACAGTTGCTGTCCCGCGGCACGCTCGGTGGCGACCCGCAGCGTGAGGGACGCGGAAAGGGCGAGGCGGCCGCCCATGCGAGCGGTGGTCTCGCCGCCCAGGGCGTCGAAATCGATCGACGGGCCGTCAACGCCGCGGGTGCGCACGTAGACCCGCCCGGCGCGCAGGCCGGCGATCAGTGCCCGCTCCGACAGTTCCTCCGCGAAGATGACGGTGCCCGGCCGGCCAAGCCGGCGGTCGGCCGTGTCGTCGGGCGTGTGCTCATCGCTGCCGCCAATGGCGACGAGACGGTGCCCCCGGTTCAGCATGCCAGCCCAGAACGTCCAGCCCGCGAGCGGGCCATCGGCGGCGTCGCCGTTGACGATCTCCACCGCGTCGATGCCCCGCATCGTGTCGTCGTCGCGATCGTTCCAGCCGCACCCCATGCAGCGCTCGTCATCGGGCGCCGCGGGATGGTTGATCGAGAGGAATCCGCCCGCCGCGTGGAGCTCCGACGCCAGCGTCCGCATCGTCCGCGACGGCCCCAGCCGGAAGTCGACGAATCGGCGCTCGCCGAAGGTGTTCAGGTGCCCGCGGTAAGTAGTGACCTCGCGCCCGTGGAGCAACAGGGTCTCCGGGTACGACGGCTGCAGGCGATCGACCTCGACCCAGTGGCTTACCGTGTTGTGGTCGGTGAGTGCGACGAAGTCGAGCCGCTCCCGCCTGGCAGCGTCGAACACGCGGAAGGGCGGCGCCTTGAGCCGCGAGCCGGCGGGGCCGGTAGTGCGGCCGTCGCTGTGGCCGGAATGCGCGTGCAGATCACCGGCATACCAGCCGGCCGTGCGCCGCAGCACCGGCCACTCCTCCCCGTCGCGCGAGAAGCTGATACGGAGCTGGTACGAGGCGGTCACGCCTTCACGAATGTTGGGCACCCCCAGGATGACCGCCCACCTGCCTGGCTCGACGTCCCCGGGCAGATACCCGTAGCTGGCGGTGTGCCTGCCGACCGAGATCTGCTGCGCTCCTCCGCCGCTCCAGCCGCGAAAGCCGCCCGGGCCCCGCAGCCCGAGGTCGATGACCGTGCGCTCGCGATCGTCGTACGCCAGGTGGACCTCGATCCGCGTGGTCCCCGCGGGTACGTCGAACTCCCGCTCGAGCAACCGCTCGTAGTCGGCCCGCGTGAGCGTGCCGCGCAGCGTCACCGAATCGGCCACCCGCAGCACGCCGGCAAACTCCTCGTATTGATCGACCGCGACGAAATCGACGCCGGCCGCCACCGCGGACTGCCATCGACGCCGAACCGCGTCGAGCGAGCCGAAGTTGTATCCGGGCGTCCAGCCATTGGACAGGTCCGCGGGATCGTGGCCGTTGAGGGTGTAGAACCGGATCCAGAGGCCCTCGTCATGGGCGGCCTTGACGAGGCCTGTCAAGCGCGCCTCATCGCCACTGGTCCAGTCGCCTGCCTTGGGCTGCCCTTCCCGCTCCACCACCGACCAGCCGTTGTTCCACCAGCGGCGGTAATTCGTCCGCGGCGCCGGGCGCGGGCCGGCGACCGTGTGCACCGCACCAAACAGGCGGAGCCTGGCGCCGACAGGCACCCGGTCATGGAATGAACGCTCCTGCTCGTCGGCCTCCCCCGTCAGCACCAGGAGCGGACCGGCCTCGAGGTCGGACACGCTCGAGACGTCACTGGTGCGGCGCGCCGTCGTCAGCCACGATTCGTACCTGCCGAGCAGCTCCCAGACCGCCGCATGATGTTCGGGCTCGTTGGTCTTGAAATCGAGGTTGAGCGTGATGACAGGCCAGAGGTCGCGCCGGTTTTCCCGCACCGCCTGTTCCAGCACGGGGCGGATCCGCTCGAAGAAATAGTCCTCGAGCGATGGCTCCCCGCCCTTGAGCGGCAGGTCATGCGAGACGACCGGGGTCCCGTGCATGGTCCGCGGATCGAACTGCCAGGCCAGGTCCTGCTCGATCGCCACCGGCAACCCCGTAGCGAGGGCGCGATCGAGGCGATCCCCGAATCGACCGTCGTACGGGTAGGCGTTGTGAGCATCGAGAAGCACGCGCGTGCCGGGTCTCAGTGCGCCCGGTGATTGCTGGGCGCCCCCCTGGGTGACGGCGCTCCCAAGAACACAAAGAAGGGTTAAACCACGAAGAGCACGACGAGCACGAAGACCGGTCTTGGCTGAGACGGCGCGCGTCGCACGTGCAGTCCTTGTCAAAGAGAAGCCTTCGTGACCTTCGTACCTTCGTGGTTCATCACGTCTTCGTACCTTAGAAATCCACCCTCAACGCGAACTGCATCACCCTCGGGTCGCCCGCCAGCGTGGAGATCGTCCCCGCTGTGGCGCCGGTGATATCGGCGTTGGGATTCCCGAGGTTCGCGCGATCGAACATGTTGAAGACATCCCAGCGCAGCGTGACGCCCGAACGCTGGGTCAGCGCGATCCGGCGCTGCAGGCTCATGTCGAACGTCATGTAGCCCGGGCCCCGCACGATGTTGCGGCCGGCGTTGCCGAAGGTCCCCGCCGGCACGCGCTGGAAGGCGCCGAGGTTGAACCAGCTCTCGACGGTTTCGCTGCCCTTGGGATCGCCGGTGAGGTTGGGCATCCAGGTGGCGCCTTCGAGCGAGCCCTGGGTCACCGTGACCGGGCGGCCCGAGCGGGTCGTGTAGATGCCGCTGACCGTCCACCCGCCGAGCACCGGGCCGGAGAACGGAAGCTGCGCCACGAAGTTGGCCACCAGCCGGTGACGGACGTCGAAGTCGCTCGGGCCTTCCCAGGCCTCGATGTTGTTGGTGTCCTGCGGGCGGCCGGAGCTGGCCGCGAGGTGCTCGGGCGCCTGGTCGCGCGATTCCGACAGCGTGTACGCCACTCGATAGCTCAGGCCGTCGGCGAACCGCCGCTCCGCCGCGACGTCGACGCCGTAGTACTTCGACTCGCCGATCGGGTCGCGCCACTGGATGTGACCGAAGTTCGGGTAGGGCCGCGCGCCGTTGCCGTTGGCCGGCTGGTTGAGATTGCGCAACACCGAAATGTTGTTGCCGATGTTGCCGATGAAATCGGCCGAGACCACGAACTGGCTGCCCAGTTGCCGCTCCATCCCCGCCGCGAACTGATCGAAGGTCGAGCTCTCGCCGCTCGGGTTCGCCGCGCGAATCAGCAGCCGGCTCAAGACGATGTTCGACGGGTCCAGGTAGTTGGCGGGAAAGCCGTTCCGCATCAGCAGGACCGGGGTCGTCGTGGACGTCGTGGTCTGGTTGATGTTCCGCAGCCCAGGGGGGTTCAGCGCGAGCTGGTCTTCGGAGCCGATCCGGTCGAGCGAGTTGAAGAATCGGCCGTAGCCGCCGCGCAGGACCGTGTTCTCCTCCAGTTGATAGACGACGCCCAGGCGCGGGCCCAGGTTGTTGCGATCGGGCGTGACGATGGTGCGGTTCTCGAGCGAGCCGCCGCCCGCGAACACCAGCCCGCCGGTCGCCGGGTCGAAGTTCGCCATCCGGTTGTCCTTCTCATACGAGGGGGACATGAAGTCGTACCGCAGCCCGAGGTTCAGCGTCAGCCGCTCGCCCACGCGCCAGTCGTCCTGCACGAAGAACGCATACGAGTGGCGCCGCTGGTTGACGACGTGCACGTTCGACAGCTCGGCGCCGCGCGCGTAGCCGAGCAGGAAGTCGGCGACGGCGTTGCCGGTGAACTGCCCGGTGAATGCCAGGTTGCCGCGCGTCGAGGGGACGTCGACGAACTCGTTGTTCATCGGCAGCATGATGTCCGCGCCGAATTTCACGCCGTGGCCGCCAGTGAGCCAGGTGGTCGTGTTCAGGTACTGGAACTGGTCGGTGTGCTGGTACTTCGGCATGAAGTTCGGCGAGCCGAGCCGCAGGTGCCCGGTGATGTCCACGCCGATGACGCCGCCGGCGACGACCGGATTGTTCGGCACCCCCGGAAACTCGACGCCGGCCTGGCCGAACGGATCCTGCTGGCCGTCGGACACGCCACGCGCCCACGACAGGCGCAGCTCGTTCACCAGCGCCGACCCGATCACCTTGGTCCAGCCGCCGACCGTGCTGTAGGACTTGAGGAAGTTGCGGCCCCACGCCGAGGTGGACGTCCCGTCGATCACGCCGCCGAAGAACCCGGGGACGAACCGCGTGCGGTCCGCCTGGATGTAGCGCACGAACAGGTTGTCGTTGCCGCCAAGGTGGAAGTCCGTCTTCACCAGGTAGCGCTCCCCGTCGTCCTCGACGTTGGGCTGGCGGATGAAGTTGTTGTTGCCGGGCGCGTTGGGCGGCGGCACAAGCGCCATCAACTGTCGCCCGATCGGGTCGATGCGGTCCTGCGGAATCGTGTTGCCGGGGAACGGCTGCCCGGTCAGCGGATCGGTGATGGCCGATGAGAAGACGCCGCTGCGCTCGGCCGCGGTGGCCACGTGGCCGGTGCGCAGCACGCCCTGCTTGATGCGGGTGCCTTCGAAGTCGGCGAAGAAGAACGCCCGGTTGCGGACGATCGGGCCGCCGATGTTCCCGCCAAACTGGTTCTGCTCGTTGGTCGCCTTCGACTGGTTGGCGCGCTTGGCGAAGAAGTTGTTCGAGTCGAACCGGTCGTTCCGGAGGTAGTCGTAGGCCGTGCCCGAGAGCCGGTTCGTCCCGGACTTGGTGGTCACGACGATCGCCCCGCCGGGCGCGCGCCCGTACTCGGCGGTGAACGGGCTGGTCACCACCTTGAACTCGCCGATCGCGTCGATCGAGGGACGCGACACCTGCGTGCTCAGTTCCTGGACGTTGGTGGAGATGGAGTTGTTGTCCACCCCGTCGAGCATGAAGTTGTTCTGCAGCGAGCGGTTGCCGTGCACGCTGACGCCGCCGGTCCTGCCGGCATTGGTCGTCCCGGTCTGCTCGGTATAGCGATCCCCCTGGACGCCCGGGAGCGTGAAGAGCAGGTCGTCCCAGTTGCGCGCGGCGAGCGGCAGGTTCGACACCTCGGCCTGGCTGACGACCGTGCCGACCACCGCCGACGAAATATCCAGCAGCGGGGTGACGCCCTGCACCGTGACCGTTTCGCCGATGCCGCCGATCGGCAGCGACAGGTCGAGCCGCGCGCGCTGGCCGACCTCGAGCCGCACCGTCTGCGCAAACTTCTGGAAGCCGGGCGCCTGGCCTTCCACCAGGTACTCCCCGGGCGCCAGGTTGACGACGAGATACGCGCCATCGGTGGTGGTGGTCGACGTCGATGTCACGCCGGTGGCGAGATGGGTGGTCACGACCATCGCCTGCGGGATCACCGAATCGGAGGGATCCCGGACGACGCCGGTCAGCGTGGCGCGATCGACCTGCGCGAAGGCGGTCGTCGCCGAGAGGAACAGGAGCGCGGCAAACAGGATGGGCTTCATGGCACCCGATCCTAGGAAGTACGTGTGATCGTTCGATGACCGTGAGGAAACGTTCCCGTGACGACGAAGATGTCAGTCCGCGGTTCCGCCGGGGCGCCCTGCCTCGATGACCAGCGAGCCGTGCGTGCGAACCGGCCGGTCAGGCACCCTGACCCGATCGAGGACCCGGAAGTCTGCCCGCAGGGACGACTGGGTCGCGGTGCAGGCGATGTAGCCGCGGCGCCCGCTGTGGAACTTTATGTGCGGATTGTCTGACTTGGTCTGCTCCCAGTCGCCGGCGACGTCGCTGCCGTCGCCGCCCGACGTGATCGCCGAGTTGGTCAACTCCACGCCGACGGTCGGCGACGCGGGGTTGGCGTAATCGAGCTTCAGGTCGGCGCCGAAGTGCAGGTGCACGTCGCCCGAGAGCAGGATCGGGTTGGAGGCCTTGGTCTCGCGCAGGCGGGTGTAGAGGCGGCTGCGGGCCGCGGCGTAGCCGTCCCACTTGTCCATCGAAAAGCGCCCGTTGGGACTGACCTGTTTCCGGTCGCGTGCGTAGGTGGGCACCTGCTGGCCGAGCACCGTCCATCGCGCCCTCGCCGCCGCCAGATTGCCATCGAGCCATCGCTCCTGCTCGGCGCCGAGCATCGTCCGCGCGGGATCGAGCGCGTCGGCGCAACCGGTGCGGTCCCCGTCGCCGCAGGGCTGATCCGATCGGTACTGGCGCGTGTCGAGCACGCTCAGGTCGATCAGGTCGCCGAACTGCAGCCGGCGATGGAGCCGGAGGCCGCTTCGTGACGGGAAGGCGCTCGAGCGGAGCGGCATGGTTTCGTAGTAGGCCTGGTAGGCCGCGGCCTTGCGGAGGATGAAGACCTCGGCAGGGGTTCCGTTCTCGTCGGCGTCACCCGCGTAGTTGTTCTCCACCTCGTGGTCGTCCCAGGTCACGACGAAGGGCGCCGAGGCGTGGGCCGCGATCAGATCGGGGTCGGATTTGTACTGCGCGTAGCGGTTGCGGTAGTCCACCAGCGTGTAGATCTCGTCGCGGTGGTGCTGCCTGACGCGGCCGTCGTTCCTGCCGCCGTCGCCGCGGCCCTCGTAGATGTAGTCGCCCGTGTGAAAGACGAAATCGAACTGTTCCTCGGCAATCCGGCGGAAGGCCGTGAAATATCCCATCTCGTAGTGGTTGCAGCCGCACACCGCGAACCGCAGTGAATCGACTCGCGCCCCCGCCGCGGGAGCGGTGCGGGTGCGCCCGGTCTGGCTGACCTCGTCGCCGGCGCGAAAGCGGTACCAGTATTCGCGTCCCGGCGCCAGCCCCGACACCTCCACGTGCACGCTGTGGCCCAGTTCCGGCCGCGCGAGCGCGACGCCCCGTTGCGCAATCTGCGCGAACGCCCGGTCGTTGGCCACCTCCCACGGGACCTCGACGGCCGCCATCGGCATGCCGCCGCCCTCGAGCGGGTTGGGCGCGAGACGCGTCCAGAGGACGATGCCGTCGGGGAGCGGATCGCCGGAGGCGACGCCCATCGTGAACGGGTACGCCTGGAAGAATGGCTTGGCGAGCAGGCGCTCGCTGAAGAGCGGGCGTGCCACGGCGCCGGCGCCGATCGCCCAGGCAATCTTCAGCAACTGGCGCCGCGACAGGCGGTCGAGCGTGCGGTCGTAGAAGTGGGTTGGGTGTGTCATCGGATTAGAAGATGAAGCGAGCGCCGAGCTGCCATTGCCGCGGGTCGCTCTGGCTCAGGAGCTGGCCGAAGGTCGGATCGTTGAGGATCCGGCCGACGATGGTGTAGTTGCGGCGGTTCATCAGGTTGAACGCTTCGGCGCGCAGCTCGAGGCGGCGGCCTCCGGACAGGGCAATCGGCCGCGCGATCGAGAGGTCGACGTTGACGTAGCCGGGCCCGACGATCGAGTTGCGGCCGACGGTGCCGAACGCACCGGCGGCAGGCGTGGCAAACGCCGCCGGATCGAGGTAGCGCCCGTTCTTCCATTCACTCTTGGGCAGGTAGGGGTCGACGTTGGGCACCGCGTTGGGCCGCACGAAGATGCCGCCGGTGCCCGCGCCGACGCCGGCCGTGTCGCCGCGAAGGTTGACGGTGAAGGGAAACCCGCTCTGCATGGTGTAGATGCCCGCGCCCTGGAAGCCCAGGGGCATGCGCCACGTCGCGCTGGTCACCCAGCGGTGGCGCGCATCGTAGTAGGCAGGACCCCACTCCGCGTCGAGGTTGTGCGAGTCCTGGGGCGGTGAATTCTCGGATCCGCCGACGCCTCCCGCGTTGCGGAACTGCGGCGCGTTGCTGCGCGCCTCCGACAGCGTGTAGGCGCTGAGCAGCGAGAAGCCGTTGGCGAAGCGCTTCTCGACCCGCGTCACCAGCGCGTCATACTCGGATTCAGCGGTGCGCGACAGGAAGTTGATGAAGCCGACCGGCACGCGGCTGCCCTGCACGGCGACGTAGTCGGGAAAGGTCGTGCCCTGGGCGAACTCGAGGAAGCCGTACGGGCGCCGCGGGTCGACGGCGCCCAGCCCCGCCTGCGCGTTGTTGGGCTGCACGTTCTGCTCGAGGAACTTCGCGCGGGTGCCGATGTAGCTCGCTTCCGCCACCCAGTCGGATGCGAGGGTGCGCTGCACGCCGAAGCTCCACTGCCGCGACTCGCTGGTCTCCTGGAACAGGTCGATGCCCGCCTGCTGGACCTGCACCGGTCCGAGAATGGCCGGGCCGAAGATGTCGAACCCGGGCCCGCGCGCCGGCACGAAGTTGTTGTAGGCGATGGTCTGCGCGATGTTGGCGGGAATCCCCGCCGCGAGGCGGAAGAGCGGGTTCGCGTCCGACGCCGCGAAGTAGATGCCCGCGCCGCCGCGCACCACGGTGCGATCGTTCCAGGTCCACGCAAAGCCCGCGCGCGGCGCGATGTTGTCCTTGTCGGTGTAGGCGCAGCCCTTCGGATAGCCGCTCTGGCCGCACACGAACACCAGCGGCGCGTAGGTGCCGAGCCGTCCTTCGCGGAACACCTCCGCCGGCGTCGGCACGTTGCGGTAGTCGACGCTGGCCATCATGCCTCCCGCGTCGTGCATCGGCGGAGCAAGCTCGTAGCGCACGCCGAGATTCAGCGTCAGCCGCGGGGTCACCCGCCAGTCGTCCTGCGCGTAGACCGAGAACTGCGGCTGGCGTCCCTGCATGCTGGTGGGGCCGACCGACCGGCTGCCCTGCTGCGGCTGGCCGAGGAGAAAGCTCGCGAGCGCGTTGCCGGTGCCGTCGTTGGCCGCGGTCCGGCTGGTGAAGCCCGCCGTGAACTGGTAGTTGCCGAGCGTGTTCGGCGCTTCGGCCCGGTTGTACTCGGTCCAGAGAAACTCTCCGCCCACCTTGAAGCCGTGGCGCCCCTGCTGCCACGCCACGTTGTCGTAGACCTGGTAGACGCGGTTGCGGACGTTGACGATCCCGCCGCCGGTGGTGCCGGTGAACCCTCCGGCGCCGCCGATGGTCGGGTAGCCCGCCACCAGGAACCGCGGGATGGGCGTCGCGGCGCCGTTGACGGTAAAGGAGAGCTCCGGCAGTCCGGCCACCAGCTCCAGCTCGGTGAAGCCGGCCCGCGCCTCGTTGACGCCGCGCGACCCGATCACCCTGGTCCACCCGGCCACGACGTGCTGCGGGCGCGCGCTGCTGACGTTGGTGCGGCCCGGGATTGGCTCCGGGATGGCGGCGTTCTCGTCGGCCATCGAGAAACGGGTGAAGGCGCTGCTGCCCGGGCCGAGGTTTACGTCGAGACGCAGCGAGTAGTTGTAGATGTCCTGCTCGAGGATCTCGTCCGAGTTGACGTATCCCCGCGTGCCGGTGTTGGGCAGCGGCAGCGCCTGGAGCGCCGCCAGCGCGAGCGGGTTGATGCGGTCGCCCGGGATCCGCCCGTTGGGGAACGCCGTCCGGCTGGTGTTGGACGTTACGGGATCGAAAATCCCCCCGGGAGACTGGCTGAAGTCGCCTTGCCGCTCCAGCGCCGTCGGCACCGTTACGGTGGTGAGGCTCGCGGCCCCTTCGCGGCGGCGCAACTGCTCGTAGGCGCCGAAGAAGAAGAGCCGGTTCCGGAGCACCGGCCCGCCCAGGCTGCCGCCGAAGTTGTCACGCTGGAACTGCGGCAACTCGCCCGCGAGGTTGAACGGCTTCTCGTCGAACCGGCGGTTGCGGTGATACTCGAACGCCGAGCCCTTGAGCGTGCCGCTCCCCGACTTGGTGACGACGTTCACCTGGCCGCCCGCGCGGCCGTACTCCGCGGTGAACTGTGCCGTCTGAACCTGGAACTCGGCGATCGCGTCGATGCTGGGTGAGTAGTTGAGGGAGTTGTAGTCCGGGTCAGTGTTGACCGCCCCGTCGAGGAGAAACGCCGTGTTGTTGGTACGGCCGCCCGCGACGCTGAACCCGCCGACCTGGTTCTGGCGGACCACGTTCTGCTGCACGGCGCGGCCGCCGGCGTTGGCGCCTGGCACCAGCAGCGCGAGCTGGATGAACTGGCGGCCGTTGAGCGGCAGCGCGGCGATTTTCTCTTCGGTGATGACCGTGCCATGCGCGCTGCTGCCCGGGGTCACCAGCGACACCTGGCCGGTGACCTGCACCGATTCGCTCACCGCGCCGACCTCGAGAGCAACGGGCAGCGTGGCGGACTGCGCGACCTGGAGGCGCACGGTGCTGTTCACGTACTCCTTGAACCCAGACAGTGCGACGCTCACCCCGTAAAGCCCGGGCTGCAGCGCCGCGAACACCGCGCGGCCCGCGTCGTCGGAGACCAGCTCCCGGGTGGCGCCGGTGGCCTGGCTACGGACGGTGACCGTGCCGCCGGGCACGGTAAGCCCGGAGCCGTCGGTCACGAGGACGGTCAACGATCCGGTGTCGGTTTGACCGAGGAGCGCGGCTGGCTGGAGGGCCCAGGCCAGAAATACAAGCAGGAACACGGAACGGCGCGCGCGTACGGGCATGTCTGGACAACCTCGTGGGGTGATCGGGCGGCTGGTGGTGGATGGCCCGTTTATACGCAACCGGGGCAACGCGGCCATGACGGCTGCGTGACGGCCGCGTGACCGCGCGTTTTTTGCCCGGTCGTCGCCCGCCGTTCATGGCGGGGTTACGGCGGGGCGCGATACTGCCGTCGGCATGGCATCGTGGCAGCGCGTTCCTGTCTTCCTTACCTGCGCTGCAATCGGTGCGGCCTTCTGTATGCCCCCGGCGTTGGCCCTCTCGCCCGCCGGCTCCACCGCGCTGGCCGAACGATTCCTCTCGCGGGACGAACCGCCTCTCGAGCGCTACCATGCGCGCCGCCTGATGCATGCGCGAAACGCACGGTTCAACGTGGAAGCGTGGCTCGAGGCCACCACCCAGCTCGATCCCGTTGCCGGCTTCACCTTCAAGGTGGTGGCGACGCGGGGATCGTCGTACCTCGTGAAACGTGTGCTGCTTCCTTCGCTGCACGGCGAAGCGGAGATGTGGCAGCGCGGCGACCCGCAGCGCAATGCGCTGACCTCGGAGAACTACGAGTTCCTCGACGCCGTGTACGACGGGGATGCCGCGCTGGCCGAGGCCCGGATTCCGGTGTCACCCCGCCGCAAGCACGTGCTGCTGGTGGAGGGCTCGCTGTTTGTGTCGCCTGGAGACGCCGACCTGCTCCGCGTCGAGGGGCGGGTGTCAAAGAGCCCCTCGTTCTGGATCAGCCGGATCGACGTCGTCCGGCGCTACGCACGCCTGCGAGGGGTGCGGGTGCCCGTGGAGCTGGAATCGGTCGCGCA
This sequence comes from Acidobacteriota bacterium, assembly GCA_947465645.1. The sequence goes on from CANIBQ010000009.1 coordinate 20,611, forward strand.
CGTACGCATCGCCGGGCGGTCCGAGATGCGGATCGTGTATCTCTACGAATCGGTCAACGGGGAGCCGGTAACGCCGGCTGAAGCGCGATAACGACAGGGATCCCGCGCCAATCCAGGATGAGCCGGTGGACGGCGACCCATCCTGCTGGCGGCACACGTGTTGCGGCAGGGAGGGTAATGTCTACCATCCTCAGCGTTACAGATGTAACGCGTGTCGCAACGGAAGCTGTGCGGGCCGAGGCCCCCGGCATTGAGGTCGCGGGCGTGTCTTTCTCGGGCGACGGCGGCGACTACGCCGAAGTGCTCCTGCGCGTGCGGGGCTGCAGGGAGCAGCCGTGCCAGATCTCGATTGGCGTGTTTCGCACCGCGACCGAGGACGCGCTGCGCGCGGAAATTATCGCGAAGGTGCGACGGCACGCGGAAGAGCACCGCGAGCCGATCGACCTGCGGCCAACTGCTCCAGCCTGATCTCGTCGTACAGCAGAAAATAGCGCGCGGTCACCGCGCTCCAGCGAAACCGGTGAGCCGTCTCCAGCGCGGCCGCGACGCGACGCCGGTCGCCCAGGCGCGCCGCGCGTACGTCACGCGATCGCACTCTCTCCTGCGCCTCGTGCCACGATCCGCGCCGTGCTTTTTCCGACCGCAGGACCGTGCCGGTCGGCGTTGACGGGCGACCCGGACAGCGGAACGCTCCAGCACTCATCAATCGGGCGTGGGGACGTTCGTTCTTCTGGGACGGGCGAGCAGCGTCGCTGGAATCACAGGTGCTGCAGCCGATTCTGAATCCTAACGAGATGGACCTGGCGCCGGCCGAGGCGGCGCAGCGGGTCGGCCTCTCGGTCACCGAGCTGACCAGCGCACTGGCGAGCTACGTGCGGTCGATCATGTCCGGCAATTCTCGATACGACCGGTTCATGAACGGGGATCAAATGGCTCTGTTGGAACAGGAGCAGATGGGCCTGCAAGTCTTCCGCGGCAAGGGTAACTGCACAGCATGTCATGTCGGGCCGACATTCACCGACGAACGCCTCCACAATACCGGCGTCGCCTGGAAGGACGAACGATTGACCGACCCCGGCGCCGGCAATGGGGTCTTCAAGACCCCGACGCTGCGCGAAGTGGCGCGCACCGCGCCGTACATGCATGACGGCAGCCTGGCGACGCTGTCGGAGGTGATTGATTATTACGATCGCGGTGGCAATGCGAATCCGCATCTTGATCGCGACGTTCGTCCTCTTGGCTTGAGCGCCGCCGATAAGCGTGCTCTGAGCGCCTTTCTGACCGCTCTAACGGGGACCATCCACGAAGGCGCCGAAAGCCCTTCTCCGTAGAATGAGCGTTTGAGCTGTCCGCTTGCCGCCGAAAATGGTGTCTTAACGCTAACGATCCTGCGGTGACGTTACAAAGCGACATCCGTGGTGTATAGCGCAACGTTCGGAACGTGACATTCCCCGCACCCCATTACTCCGTCGACGGGAACGCCGAGTGGTGCTGATACCAATACCGTAGTTCCCACCACGCACGAGTCACGTCTGCGGCACCGCACAAGAAGCTGGCCTGACAACGCTTTCCCCGTGCGACGCGCGGCCGGGGAGGTAGAATTTCGGTCGCTCGAATGGTCCCGTATCGCAAGGGGCGCCGGTGTATTCCGGGTCGAATACCGGCTGGAGCCTTTTTCCATGTTCGCGTCAGGACCGCCATGCAGTCCGCGACCAGATCACACCAGCCCGAGTGGTATCAGTATGATACCATGCTCCTGAAGGACGAACTATGCCTAACGTATTGGTCCGGGACCTCGATGATGACGTTCTCAAGCAGCTCAAGGCTGCGGCCAAAGTCAACCGTCGATCACTGCAGGCGGAGATTCATGACGTGTTACGCCGGGCGAACACGCGCAACCTGGCTGAGACACGACGCCTCTCGACGAAGTGGCTGAAGCGCCTTGGCCGTTCTGACCATTCCGACAGCGCTGCGCTCATTCGGGAGGACCGGGACGCGCGGTGAGCGTCTTCGTCGTCGATGCCAGTCTTGTGGTGAAGTGGTTCGTTCCAGAGGTGCATTCGGTGGCAGCTCGGAAGTGGCTCGACGCATCGCATGACTACATCGCGCCAGACCTGATTTTTCCCGAGGTCGGCAACGCCCTTTGGAAGAAGGTTCGCAAAGGCGAACTAAGCCCGAAGGAGGCGCAGAGCCTAGTGAGCGACCTATCAGTCGTCGGCGTCGAGGCGGTTTCGATGCGCGCGCTCGTCGCAGACGCCCACACGCTGGCGGTCAGGACGGGAATCACGGTGTACGACGCGACGTACCTGACCCTCGCCGTTCGTCTCGAGACGCAGGTGATTACCGGCGACGACCGATTTGCGCGCAAGCTGGCCGAGCACCCGCTGCTCGCGCCGCACGTTCGATCCGTGGAGGACTTCGTTTCCGAGTAGGTTCGCATCGGGCGACCGCCGCGCCGTCGCCCCCTGATGGGAGGCGCCCGTGATACACCGAGCCGGACTCCTGTTGCTAGCCGCGACCGTTGCTTTGGCCTGCTCTGATCGGACGCTGAACGACGCCGGCGCCGCCGACGTGATTCGAGAGCTCCACTCCCGCCGCCTCCATACGCTTCTGCCCAGATTTCTGAGGACATCCCGCAAGAACGGGGCTTCCCAGCCTCAAGAGGCCCTCAGCAGCCGCTCTCGACACCCGCCCCTCCACTCTGTGAAATGCCGTCAGGGTGAAATCACACATGAGTATTTTTGACCACTGGCAACAATAGTCATACAGTGTCAGGGTGGCTTCCCTGACGCGGTATCTGGTGCCTCAGGTCCGACGCGATCTCGCCAAAAAGATGGTCTTCGTGGCCGGACCTCGACAGGTCGGCAAGACGACCCTGGCGCAGCGCCTGACCGGCGCGAAGGCGGGATACCTGAATTGGGATGTCGCCGAACACCGTGAACGCATCCTTCGGCGCGAACTTCCCGCGACCAAGCTGTGGGTGTTCGACGAGTTCCACAAGTACCGAAGCTGGCGCAACTATCTGAAGGGGTTGTTCGACAATCGCCGCACCGGTCAGCGGATTCTCGTCACCGGCAGCGCGCGTCTGGACTTCTATCGATTCGGTGGCGACTCGCTCCAGGGCCGATATCACCTGCTTCGCCTGCATCCGCTCTCGGTTGCCGAGTTGAGCCTCACGACACCTGCCGAGCTCCTGGACCTGCTCACCCTCGGCGGCTTTCCCGAACCGTACTTCAGTGGTTCGGAGACGGAGGCCCGTCGCTGGTCGCGCGAACACCGGACGCTGCTGATTCGCGAGGAAGTCGCGACACTGGAACGCGTCCAGGATCTCGGAAACCTCGAGCTCCTGATGCTGCGTCTGCCGGAACTGGTCGGTTCCCCCCTGTCAATCAATGCCGTGCGAGAAGACCTGCAGGTGACGCACAAGACAGTCGCGAATTGGCTCCAGATCCTGGAACGCCTCTATGCGATCTACCGGCTCTCGCCGTTTGGCGCGCCGCGCATCCGCGCGGTCAAGAAGGAACAGAAACATTACCACTGGGATTGGAGCGTCGTGCGGGAGCCTTCGCTCCGATTCGAGAACCTGGTGGGAGGGCACCTGCTGAAATGGGTCCACCATGAGCAGGATGCCAAGGGCCGGGACGTCGAGCTCCGCTACTTCCGGGACACGGACCGGCGGGAAGTAGATTTCGTGATCGTTGAGGGCCGGACGCCGCAACTCATGGTCGAGTGCAAGTGGGCTGATACCGAGGTCGACCGCAGCCTCAAGTACTTGAAGACGCGATTCCCGAAATGTGACGCGTGGCAGGTCTCAGCGGTCGGCACGAAGGACTACGTGACGCCGGACGGCATTCGCGTGGCTCCGGCGATGCAGTTGCTTCGGACGCTCGTGTAATAGCCGACCTCGCCGGCGAACACGACCGGGGTAGAATGCCGGCGCGACGAGACACCCTTCCGCCATGGCCAATCGCCGATCAGTGCCGCCACAGTTGGTGCGCAAGCCACCGGAATTCGTGCATCAGTTCCTGATCGTGCTGAGTGGCACCGATCCGATCGTCTGGCGACGGATCCAAGTGCAACGAGCTCGATTGGAATCCCCGTTGACGAGGAACCCGGACAGCGGCCTTGCACGCCGAGTTGGCAGGTGCGCGTCTCCGACATCTTCAACCATCGCCGCCATCACGCGGTGCCACCCTCTACGTGTACGACTTCGGCGATGACTGGCAGCACGTGCTCGCGTACGAAGGCGAAGAGCCAATCGACTCGCCGGCGACCTACCCACGTTGTGTGTCCGGCTCCCGTCGTTGCCCGCCTGAGGATTGTGGCGGGGTGCACGGCTACCTCGACTTCTTGGTCGCCATCTCAGATCCCATGCATCCTGAACATGCGTCTTCGGTGGCATGGACAGGTGGCAGTTATGAACCGGAGGCCTTCGACCCGGCTGCGGTCGTTTTCGAGGACCCGCAGAAGCGGTGGAAAATGGCATTCGACAGGCAACCGTCGTGACATCTGCCGCGGCGAAGCGAAAGCGCTGGACCGAGCTGAAGGCACGGCTGGAGACGTTCGATCGAGCGGGTCTCGCACTGTGGCCGCAAGTGCGTCGGCCAGACACGCAAGGCGTGATCTCCCACGAGTCGGCGCTGGCGATTTATGGATTGTCCAACGCGAGCCCGGCCAAAGTCCACCTGACGCTGCCCACAGGACTTCGCATCCGCCGCGCGGCGCCGAAGCATCTGGTGTTCCACTACGCGGATCTGGAAGCGAACGAGGAACAGCGCGTCGACGGCGTCCCGGTCACGACACCAGCACGGACGATTTGCGATGCCCACGCGAGCCATCTGGGGCCAGTGCTCGTTGGACAAGCGATCGAAGATGGCCGTCGAGCGGGTCATCTGACGCTTGACGACGCCGACACACTTGAACGCGAGCTGCTCGCGACAATGCCTCGTCGCCGGAGTCGTCGCGCGCGACTGCGCTGACGTCTTGGACCGAGCCGCAGCTCCCAGTCATCGATGCCGGTTGGCATGTTGTAGATAACGCCTTGGCAGGATTTTCTATGACGGCAACTGAATTCGTGATTGACGTTCTGGGCGGTGCGAATGTGTTCAAGGACCGCGGTGTCCCTACCGCGGCAGAACTGCAGGAGCACATCAGAGCAGGATTCCCGTACCGGTCGCTTGAGTCCGTGCGCCAACGCCTGAATCTGTCGCTGCCAGAGGTGGCAGTCGTCCTTCATGTGCCCCTCCGAACACTCACGCGACGCCGACGCGGCCGAATACTTGCCGCGCAACACGCTTGAACGTGACTGGAAGTGCGGACACCAGCGGGATCGGATCGACGTCTGGATCTGCGCATCGATGACCGCGATAGCATCACCATCACGCGATGTCAGGTCTCACCTCGGGACCGCCCACCGAGTCATCGCCGCTTCATGCCCAGCACCTTGAGGCGCTTCGGCCCTCAACGGCGATCTGGCTCATTGTCCGTACGCCGCCCGTACGCTATGATGATGTAGAGGTTACCCGGCAATGCCTAGTTCAACCGCCACGCGCGACGACCGCATTGAGCTCCGCGCTTCTCGTGAAGAAAAGCGCGTGCTCGCTGCGGCTGCCGCCTACGAACGACTCGATCTAACAACGTTCGTGCTGCGCGCGGCACTTCCGGCGGCCGAAGAGATTATGGCTCGCCATGAACGGATCACCCTCTCGGCGCGCGACAGCGCCCGCGTACTGGAACTGCTCGAGAATCCGCCGAGGCCGACCGCCGCGCTGCGCGCCGCAGCCAGGAGACGACGGAACAAGCCGTGAGTCCAAGCGTGGCATGGGTCGAACGGGCCTTGGCCCGTCACCACGACCGTGCGGGCTTCGACTGCGGCACCCCTGCGCTAAACGAGTACCTGCAACGCTATGCGCGCCAGAATCACGAAAGCGGCGGCGCGAAGACCTTCGTCGCGGTGCGCGCCGCGACATCCAATACCGTTCTGGGCTACTACACGATTAGTCCAGGGGCGATTGCGTTCGCGAATGCACCGGCAAGTGTCACGAAGCGTCTCGGCCGCTACGAGGTGCCAGTATTTCGGTTGGGACGCCTCGCCGTGGCGGCTGACATGCAGGGCCAGGGACTCGGAGGCGACTTACTTCTCGCAGCTGGCGCCCGCGCGTTAGCCGTTGCTGGAGAAGTCGGCGGCGTGGCTCTGGCAATCGATGCCAAAGACGAACGCGCAGCGGCTTGGTACGAGCGCTTTGGTGCGCTCCGCTTGCTCGACGATCGGTTGAAGTTGGTTCTGCCGCTCGAGGTGATCGCCGCAGCATTGAAAAACTGAGATCCTGGAAGGCTTGTGTTCCATCGCCTGCGACGTGTGCTGAGTTGGGGGAAATTTGGGGGTCGAGGCCAGTTTTCGAGCGTTGTGAGCGGATCGAGAGTCTCGAATTTACATCCCCGCCGGCGCGGGCGTGGTGTCGATGGACCAGGGCGCGATCCGCGGCTCGCGACGGAGCAACCCGGCGACCTACACCGGACTGCTCGACCCGATCCGCAACGCGTTCGCGAAGGCCAACGGGGTGAAGCCGGCGCTGTTCAGCGCCAACTCCGAAGGCGCCTGCCCCGACTGCAACGGCGCCGGCCACGACGGGGGCCAGGTCGTCTTCGAGGGCACGCCCGCCGACCTCGTCGCCGCCCGCTCCACCCTGACAGGCGAGCATCTCGCGGCCTATGTCGGACCTGACAACGGCCCTGCGGCGCCCGGCCCCAGGTCATCGTCCTGGACATGATTCTTCCCGAGGCTTGGGGGTCGTGACGTTCTGCGGGAACTGCGGGCGAACCCGTCCCGGTACAATCTGGCGGTGCATTTCGTGTACGTCGTCCGGTGCGCGGATGGCTCGCTGTACACCGGGTATGCGCTCGATCCGCAGGCGCGGGTTGCGGCGCACAACATCGGGCGGGGCGCCCGATATACATCAGGCCGTCGGCCGGTCAGCCTTGTCTACTCCGAACGCTTCGAGTCGATCGGCGACGCGCTCCGCCGCGAGCGGCAGCTGAAGCGCCTGAGCAAGGCGAGGAAGGAAATTCTCGTCGCCGGTCTCTCAGGTTAGCAGGGTCCTGCCGGCGGCGACCGCGGCGCTCACGCGCGCCAGGTGCGCGCTCACGTCGGCGCCCCTCAGCGTGTCTGCGCCCGCGACCTTCACGTCCCGCAGCATGTAGAAATGGATGTTCGCGCGCTGCCGATCCTCGATCGTCTCGGGGACGCCCTTGAGGATGCCGACGCGGCGGCTGACGGCGTCGGCCCGCCACGGCGGATCGGCTTTGCGCCCCCGCTCCTCCACCGCGATGCGGGTCAGCGCGAACTGATCCTGGGGGTCCTCGACGCGCACCCGCTGCTCGATTTCGCTCCAGGCCTTGTCCAGGCTGCCCTGCTGCACCACCAGGTCATACAGCGAACAGAGGCACCGCAGGTGGTCGATCCGGATGCCTGGCCTGAGGCCGTGCAGCGCGTTCACGGCACGCCCCATCCTGCCGCCGTACTCCTTCAGGATGCGCTCGACGGTGATCACCCTGAAGCGTTCGACCCGGCCGACGGCCTGCAGGTATTCCTTCCATGGGCTGACCACGTCATGGCGGCCACGGCCGGTACTGATGCCGTTGGCCCACTGGATTTGCCTCGGGACCGGCAGACCCAGCACCCGCTGCCACTCCTCGTAATCATCGGGATCCGTAAAGCAGTCTCGCAGCGCGGCTTCGTCGGCCGCCGTGAACCGCGCGAACAGCGCGACCAGGGTGCCGGTCTTGAAGTTCACCTGCGCCGGCCCGAATGACAGCCCGGCACCGTCGAAATTACCGGTCACCTGCTGGAACTTATCGCCTGCGGTTTCGAATGCGGCGGTGACCGAGAACGCCACCTCCAGGGCCTGCTCGAGGTCGATCGGGGGAAGTGTGCGCGGGTCCGGAATCCTCACGCGGAACCCATCCGGATGCGCATTCACGCTCGCGAAGATCCCCCGTTGCTCGAGGCGCGCGGCCGCTTCCCCGAGCTCCGCCGCCGGCGCGCCGGAGACGAGGCCGCCGAGCCCGTCGACATCGGTGCCCTTGATCGACACCGACCTGCCGAATCGATCGCGCAGCAGCTGGACCCCGGTGACGAGCTCACGATGCACCCGGACGGTGCCGTCAGGGCGCCGGAATTCCTTCAGGCGAAAGCTTGGCGTGAGCCGCCGGCCGCCATCGCCGCCGACGACGAAGTCATCGTCCCAGTCCACCGTCCACATGGCTGGATCTTACGCTCCCCGGTTCCCCGTCGTTGCGCGGCCCGACGACGTACAATCCGCGGCGAGGGAGGCTTCCATGCCGTTTCGACTAGTGCCCGTTGTCGCGCTCGCGGTGCTCTTCACAATCTGTGCATCCGCGAACGCGCAGGTCCTGATGCAGCGCGACGTCTCTCTCCGCATGGCCCTGACGATCGCGGAGACGGCGCTCGCCGCCTGCGGCATCAACACGTCGGTCGCCGTGGTCGATCGCGCGGGACGGCTGCGCGTCTTCCTCCAGGGCGACGGCGCGGCGCCGCACAACCTCGAGCTCGCGCGCCGCAAGGCATACACGGCCCGCACTTTCAGGCGCACCTCCGCCGACTGGGCCAAGCGCACCGAGCCCCCCAATTCAGGGCAGCGGATGCTCACCGACGTCATCCCCCTCGGAGGCGGCGTCCCGATCAACGTCGGTGAGGAGACGATCGGCGGCGTGGGCTTGAGCGGAGCGCCCAACGGGCAGGAGCAGGAAGAAGGCTGTGCCAAGGCTGGTATCGCGAAAGTGGCGGATCAACTTCGGTGACGGGAGACGAAATGGAGAGATCTACGGGACGCATGACGAGACGGACGCTCATCGCCCGCGGCGCGCTGGCGCTGGCGGCCGCCGCCCTTCCCGCCATTCGCCTGCGGGCGCAGGTAGGGCCGGTCATGGCCACCCTGAGCCAGTACATGGCGGCGGCGAAAGACCGGGCGCTGCCCGCCGAGGTCCTGGCCGCGGTCAAGCATCACGTCCTCGATACCTTCGCGGCGATGGTCTCCGGCTCCGAGCTGCCGCCGGGCAAGGCGGCGCTGAAGTTTGCCGGCGAACAGGCCGGCAAGCCAGTGGCAACCGTCGTCGGCGCGACCACCCTCATGTCAGCGATGGACGCGGCGCTGATCAACGGGGTGCTCGCCCACTCGGACGAAACCGATGATTCGCACGGCGAGTCGCAGTCGCACCCGGGCGCGGCGGTCGTGCCGGCGGCGCTCGCCACGGGTGAGTCGCTACAGATCACCGGGACGCAGTTCCTGCGCGCGGTGGCGCTCGGCTACGACGTCGGCCCGCGCCTGACGATGGCGCTCGGTGGACCGACCTTCCGGAACGACACGCGCCGCAGCACCCACAGCATCGCCGGCACATTCGGCGCCGCCGCGGCGGCGGGCTGCGCCGCCTCCCTCAACGCGGAGCAGATGCGCTGGCTGCTCGACTACGCGTCGCAGCAGTCGGCGGGCTTCGCTGTCTGGGAGCGCGACACCGACCACATCGAAAAGGGATTCGTCTTCGCCGGCGGGCCGGCCCGCAACGGCGTCACCGCTGCCCTGCTCGTCCGCTCGGGCTTCACCGGCGTGGACGACGTGTTCTCGGGGGCGGACAACTACTTCCAGGTGAACGCGCCCAAGGGCACCCCGGCGACGCTGGTGGACGGCCTCGGGACGCGATACGAGGTCACCCGCACCGACATCAAGAAATGGACGGTGGGCACGCCCATCCAGGCGCCGCTCGACGCGATCGCCAACCTGCGTGCCAGGCGGCCGTTCGACGCCGAGGACGTGGAGAAGGCCGTCGTGCGGCTCGCGCCGACCGTCGGCGCGGTCGTCAACAACCGGGAGATCCCGGACATCTCCCTGCAGCACATGGTCGCGATCATGCTGATCGACAAGACCGCGTCATTCGCGGCGGCGCACGATACGGCGCGGATGAAGGATGCGAGCGTGCTGCGGCAGCGCGCCAAGGTCGAATACGTGCCCGACCCGGATCTCGCGAAGATGCTGCCGGTGCGCGTCGCCGTCGTCGAGATCACACTGAAGGACGGCACACGCCTCAGCGAGCGCGTCGAAGCCGTCCGCGGCACGATCCGCAATCCGATGACGCAGGAGGAAATCGTGGAGAAAGCGCGCGACCTGATGGCGCCAGTGCTAGGCCGCGCGCAGACGATGCGATTGATCGACGCGGTGCTGGCGCTCGACGCCGCCCGCGATCTCCGCCCGTTCAGGGCGTTGTTGCAGCGACGGGCCTAGCGCACAGTTCAGTACGTAGTGTCCGGCTTTAGCCGGACTGCGATCACGACGCAGGCGCACCACGGTCCGGCTGAAGCCGGACACTACGTGACGGTCCGGCTGAAGCCGGACACTACGTACCAATAAAAGCCGTGCTAGCCGCGATACATCACGCGCCAGAGTTTGCCCTTGACCGAATCGACGATGTAGAGCGAACCATCGGGGCCCTGGGCAAGACCCATCGGCCGGTGGGCCGCTTCCTCGCGCTTCATCAGCACGGTCATCCCACTGAAGCCATCCGCCAGCACTTCGTGCTTTCCCACCGCCTTGCCGTCGCGCATCGGCTGCAACACGACGTTGTAGCCGCCCTGCGGCAGCGGCGTGCGGCTGCCGGAGCCGTGGAACGCGATCAGCACGCCGCCGCGATACTTCGCCGGGAACTGCGTGCCGCTGTAGAACAGCATGTCGTTGGGCGCCCAGTGAGCCGGATACGCGGCCACGGGGAGCGGATACTTCGCGCAGTCGCCGGCCTTGACGCCGTCGCCGCCATACTCGGGCGCGACGAAGCGCTTGTTCTGCGCCAGGTCGTGGTAGCAATACGGAAACCCGTGGTTGGCGCCTTCGTCGATCCGCTGCAGCTCCTCGGACGGCGTCTCCGCGTTCTCCTCGTCGTCGAAGTACTCCGGCCAGCGGTTGAACCCATTGCGGCCGTGCTGCACCAGGTAAAGGGCGTTGACCGCCGGATTCCAGGCCATGGCGTTCGCCTGGCGCAACCCGGTGGAATAGCGCTTCCCGTCCTTGCCGTGCACCTGGCCCGCGCGATTGGCATCGAAGCGCCACACGCCGCCGCCGGTCTCGAGCTGGGTGCATGGGTTGAGCCCAGCGGCTTTCGGTTGATCCGACCCGGCGCACGCGTTCGAGGCGTTGCCGATGTTCACGTAGAGGCCGTCACGGTTGTCGAAGGCCAGGGTCTTGGTGGGATGGGTTCGCTGCTCGGGAAAGCCGCTGACCACCATCTCCGCCGGGCCGGTTGCCGACAACTGCCCCGCCTTGATCGGGAATCGAACGACCGCGGTGTCTCGAGCGAGGTAGAGGTGACCGCCGCGGAGCGCGAGTCCGGTTCCGCCGGAGTCGCCGAAGCGCTCGCGGACCTCGGCGCGTCCGTCGCCATTGGCATCTCGAAGCGCGACGACACCACCCGGCTTGTCGGGCTGGTTGCGCACCGCGACATAGATGTCACCGTTGGGCGCGACGGCCAGGTGACGGGTGCCCTCGATGCCTTCGGCGACCACCGTCGCGCAGAAACCGGCCGGCAGCGTCAGGCCTCCGTTATTGGTATCGCAGGGAACCGGAGTCCGCCCCGCCTGCGCGTACAGCGCAAACGGAACACTCAGGGCCACGAGGAAGATCGCCGCGCTCAACCGTTTCATAAGCTCACTCCGGTGTGTGTGGGAAGACACATTATCTACCGCCAGCGGCGGGAGCCGCCGGACCGGCACCGGCCCCAGGCTCCTGCCCCTGCCCTTGGCCGGGAAGCGGGTATCGGGGCACTGGATAGACGCCCAGGCCGTGGTAGGCGTTTGAATAAATGATCTGTTGATAACGAATCGTGTTCCCGTCCTTGTCGACCCATCCCATGGACTGCTGGAACAAGCCCGGCTCCGGGTGCCCCTTCGGGACCGTACCCTCGAGGACGTAGAGCTTGCGTTGATGCATGCCGACGTACGCGAAGGTCCGGGATTGATCGGCGTTGGTGAGCTGGAGGAAATGACCTTCGACCATGTCCTGCCATTCCCAGCCAAGTTCGGTCAGCTTGGCGTCCCGTTGCAGGAGCTTGAACGTGGCGTAGAGGATTGCCCCCCGCTCATCCTGCCTCCAGTAGCCGGGACCGATGATGCCGGCGTTGGCGCGGCAGTTCGCGTTGCCGGGCTCACACGTCTTGGCGCGCTCGATGCCCTGTTGTTCGAGGCTGCTGTAATCCACGACCGTCAGCGAATAACGCTCGGGCCCTCTGCTGGCGCTGTAGACGCGCGCCGGCAGCTTGTAATTCAATTGCGACGTCCAGGTGGTCTGCGTCACCGTGGGCTGACCAGGAAAATTGATCTGGAAGCCATCCTGAATGTTGACGTACAGGTCCCATTCCTGGGCCGCTGCGGACCCGGGCATCGACAGCATCAACGCCGCAACGAATGCGGTTGCTCGCATGACATATCCTCCCTTGCTGCTCCTGCACTGCCAGGCACTCCGCGTCAGCGGGCGGCCTCGCCTTCCGGCTTCTTGCTGAAGAACTCCATGAACTGGACCGGCCGGGGACTCGGGTTGGTAATCGAGTGGACCGTGCCCCCCTTGAAGAAGTGCGACTTCCACGGCTCCAGGCGCACCGGTTCCGCCTGGCCCTGGATGGTGAGCACGATCGGCGCGTCCATCGTCACGAAGACGTGCCACAGCATGTCCGGATGGTTGTGCATGCTGCGCGTGGAGCTCGCCAGGATGTCGACCCGCACGATCCGCGTCTGCGCGTTCTCGATGAGGGTGGTGGGCGTGGCCGGCTCCGGCCGAGCCGCCGCGGGAGGAGCCTGCGCGAATGCCGCGCCGGAAAGGAGCACGAGCAGTACTGTGAACCCGAGACAACGTCCAGACATAACCTACCTCCGGTCGGCGGATGCTACCACGCTGGATGAGGATTCGGCGTTGACACTGCCGGGACCGGCGCCTAAGCTACGGCGCGTCCTCAGAAGCAACCCGGAACATTCATCTTCAACGCAGGCAAGGGGAAGACACTCATGCGCACCTGGCTCCCGCTTCGTGTGGCTATTCGGCTGGCGGTGATGCTCCTTGCGCTCCAGTGCGGCTTCGCGGCGCGCGCCGACGCGCAGGCGACCGGCGCGGTCGTGCTCGGCACGGTCCTCGACGCTCAGGGAGCCGTCCTTCCCGGCGTGACCCTGACCATACGCAACGTCGAGAGCGGACTGACGCGCACGTCTGTCACCGACGGCGGTGGCAGTTATCGCCTCGGCGGCCTCCCTCCCGGCCGCTACGATCTATCGGTCGAGCTCCAAGGCTTCGGCAAGCAGGAAATACAGGGACTCACCCTGACCGTCGGCCTCGAGGCGCGGCAGGACGTCAAGATGGGCCTGCAGTCGGTGCAGGAGACGATTACCGTGACCGCGGAGTCGGCGATTGTCGAGACGACCCGGACTGAAGTGTCGGCGGTGATCACGACCCAGCAGATCGAGTCGCTGCCAATCGAAGGACGCCAGCCCGTCTCACTGGCGCTCCTGCTGCCCGGCACGACGACCGACGCGACCCGCCCGCGCCGCGCCAACGCGAACATCGGCGGCGGCACCGTCAACCAGGCCCAGACGGCCTTCCACGTGGACGGCGGCATGAACTGGTCGAACAACGCCGGCGAACCGCGCGTCGACGTGCCGACCTCCGCGGTACGCGAGTTCAAGGTGAACGTGAGCCAGGCGTCGGCCGAATTCGGCGGCAACACCGGCGGCGTCGTGAACATCATCACCAAGAGCGGGACCAACCGGTTCAACGGCGAGGTGTTCGAACACTTCCGCGACAAGTCCCTCAACACGATGAACGTGCTCGAGCGGGAGGCCCACGAACGCGACGGCACGCCAAAGCCGAACTACCGGCGGCACCAGCTCGGCGGGGCGCTGGGCGGGCCGATCGTGCGGGATCGCCTCCATTTCTTCGCGTCCTTCGAGAGCACGGATGTGCAGACGTTCTATACCGTCTCGACGGGGCAGCCGCGGTTCTATTCCTCCCAGGAAGGCACCTTCGCGAATACGGACACCGCGAAGATCGGCTTCCTGCGGGGCGACATGGTGCTCACGCCGAAGCAGAACGTCTTTGCGCGGTACGTCTACATGAGCGAGACGAACCTGTGCGAGACGTGCGGCGGCAACATCGCGACCAACGGGAGCACCGCGGTCTATTCCCCGCGCGATACGTTCGTCGCCGGGCATACCTGGGTGCTCGGCACGCGGGCGCTGAACGAGATTCGTGTCCAGAGCCCGTGGGGAGCGAAGTTTCTCTTCTACACGGCGTCCTCCGGCCCGGAAGGCGACGTGGAGTTCTGGACCCGCCGCGCCGAGTTTCCCAACGAGCGGTTCGCCAAGGACGTTGCCGGGTACAGCTTCCCCAGCCTGACCTGGGGCGGCGGCAACTCCGGCATCAACACGACCCAGATGAAGGAGTTCCGCGACGACTTCTCGATCAGCCTTGGCTTCAACCACAATCTGAAGACGGGCGCCGCGTACCTCCACATTCCCTCGCGCGAGGACCAGCCGGGCAACCCGCTTGGCTCGTGGACGTTCGGGACCGATCAGTTCTTCGACGGAAGCCCGCAGTCGATCGCGAATCTCCGGAGCCCGATCCAGTTCACCGCCGCCTTCCCGCCGCTGACGCGATTCCTGGAGAACCACTGGATCCAAGCCTACGTGCAGGACGACTGGCGCCTGCGGTCGAACCTGACGCTGAACCTCGGGCTGCGCTACGACCGGCAGCACAACTCGTTCAACCAGAACATCGATCTGTCGCTGTTCCCGCGCCCGTTGCCGGCCGACACGCAGGGACACTCGATCGACCCGAAGTCGCGCAAGGACAACAACAACTTCGGGCCGCGCATCGGCATGGCCTGGGACGTCCGGGAGGATGGGCGAATGGTGGTGAGGGCCGCCTACGGCCTCTACTACCAGTACTTCATGCAGACGCCCTTGCGGGGCGAGCAGACGGCGCTTCGGCAGACGAGCATCAACATCCCGAACCCGTCATACCCCGATCCGTACGGCGGCAGGACGCCGCAATCGTTTGCGTCAACGGCGCCGCCCAACGTCAGCGTGATCGACGACAGGCTGGAGAACCCGCAGTCCTACACCGCGAGCGCCGGCGTGTCGCGGGAGCTCCGGCCGAACCTGGCGCTCCACCTCGACGGCGTCTACACGAAAATGTCGAAGATGAGCATGACCGTTCGGATCAACACGCCCGCGCCGGGCGTGACGCCGCGGCCGGATCCGACCTGGGGCGTCATCCAGCAGACCCAGTCGCGCGGAGAGCATGACTACAAGGCGTTGTTCGTGCGCGTGGACAAGCGCTTCGCCAACCGGCACCAGTATCTCCTTTCGTACACGCTGGCGAAGCAGGACAACAACGGCGGCGTGACCGCGGTCACGGATTTCTACGATCCTGATCTCGACTGGGGCCCTGGCAACGCGGACCGGCGGCATGCGTTCGTCGCCAGCGGCTCGGTGATGCTGCCCTTCGAGATCACCCTCGGCTCGGTGTTCAACCTCCGGTCCTCGGCACCCTTCAACTCCACGGCGGGGCGCGATCTCAATCGGGATGGGGCCGCCGGAACCGACTATGTCCCTGGCACCACGCGCAACATGGGCAACCGCGACACCGCGCGCATGCTGGAACTGGTCAACGCCTGGCGCGGACAAAACGGACGGGCACCGATTCCTGCGAGCCAGATCGACACCAACGAGTACCGCCGGCTGGACCTGCGGGCGAGCAAGTCGCTGGCCCTGGGCAGCGAGCGCAGGCTCGAGCTGATTGCCCAGGTCTTCAACGTGCTCGGGCGCGACAACCTGGGTGGCGTGGGCTCGGGCTGGGTCACCAACGCGCTGTCGGATTCCTTTGGCCGCCTGCTTGCCTCGCAGGACAACCGGCAGGCGGAGCTGGCAGTCCGCTTCGTCTTCTAATGGCACGTAACACCTGGTCGCGTCGAGGAGGTGTCATGCGCATGATTCGAATCCTTCCGGTAGCGCTCATCCTGATCCTGCCGGCGCCTGCGCTCGCGCAGGGCGCCGGGCCCGCGCCCGGTGAGACATTGAGCGAGAGCTATCGCGGCAGCCAGCGGGACAACGAGCCCTACCAGAAGATCGCGCCGATCAAGGTCTTCGACAATCTCTTCTACGTTGGACCGGGATTCGTATCGGTCTGGCTGATCCCGACCACCGACGGGTTGATCCTGGTGGACTCGGCGCAGGAGCCGTTTGTCGATTTCGTGATCGAGAACATCAGGAAGGCCGGCTTCGACCCGAAGAACATCAAATACATCCTCCTGACCCACGGCCACCTGGATCACTTCGGCGGCGCCGGCAAGATCCAGCAACTCTCGGGCGCCCGCGTCGCCACCCTCGAGGAGGACTGGGCGCTGATGGAAGCCGCCGCCAAGGCGCCGGCCAATGCCAACCGTCCGCTGGGCCTGATGCCGAAGCTGCGCGACATGGTGATCAAGGAAGGCGACACGGTCACGCTGGGCAAGACGTCGCTGAAGGTCTACAAGCTGCCCGGGCACACCGCGGGCTCCCCGTCATTCACGTTCACCGTCTACGACAACGGCAAGCCGCACAAGGCGTTCATCTTCGGCGGCCCAGGACAGCGCGGCGGGGTCGAGGGCGGCACCGAGTTCCTCAACAGCCTCGCGCGCATCCAGAAAGAGCTTGGAGATGTCGAAGTGCCGGTGCACGTGCACAGCTGGCTGACGACCTACCCGTATCCCGGTGGGGCCGTCTTCGAGCGCGCCGCGAGGCTGCCCCAGCGGAAGCCAGGCGACCCGCACCCGCTGGTGGACAACGCGACCTGGCGGCAGTGGCTGAAGACGGCTCACGCGGGAACGCTGAAGTACATCGAGGACGCCAAGGCGGGGAGGACTGTGAGGTAGGCAGTTGCCGGTTGTCGGTTGTCAGTAGGCAGTAGGCAGTAGGCAGTAGGCGGACGAGCTACGGCTGGCGTGACGCGACCCAGGCGCTGATCGCGATCAGGTCTTCTTCCGTCATGTTCTCGACCGACGGCTTCATCAGGACGGCCATCTCGCCGTTGCGCGCGCCGATCTTGAAATCCCACAACTGCCGCGCGATGTAGCTCGCCTGTCGCCCCGCGATCGGCGGCGCGATCACGGAGCCGCGCAGATCGTCGCCGTGGCACGAGCCGCATCCCACGGAGAGCTCTTCTCCTTTCGCGAGGCTACCCACCGGCGCGTACGCGACAAACCCCGAACGCGGGCTCCGCAGGATGTTGGTGTCGTGGGTGTTCTCGGGCATCTCGACGATGCGGCGGCCGAGCGGCTCGGTGTCGTTGCCTTCCGCTTTCAGGAACAGGCCGTTCACGGTCGCGGTGAACTTCGGCACGGCCTCAGACTCGACCACCCGGACCCACGGTGTGAACGCGATCGCCCCGAAGTATTCGGCCGCGGCGCGCGCCTCGGCGTCGGTCAGGTTGCGCGCGATCGCCTGCATCTCGTAGCCGTTGGCCTTGTTGCGATCGCCGCTCCCGCGGCGGCCGCTCTTGAAGTCGGCGATCTGCCGCAGGAAGTAGTCCACCGGCAGGCCCGCGACCGGGCCGTTCTGCATCAGTCCTTTGCCGTTGGGCAGGTGGCACATCGCGCACGCGCGCAGACCGATTGCCTCCTTGCCGTGGGCGACGATGGCGGGCATCGGCGGGTGGTCACCAGGGAACCAGTCGGCGGGCGCGTAGCGGGAGTTGATCTGCGCCAGCGTGAACTGACGGTCGCTGCCGGCCAGCGTTCTCGGCGTGTTCGCCGGGTCGCTCGGCAGCGTCCCGCGATCGCAGTCCTGCGGGTTGGCGCCGGTGCAGCGGGTTGAATAGTCACCCGGCGCGGCAGGGGCGGTGATGTAGCCGTAGGGCCAGAGCGGGAGCGGGGCGGGTTGGGCGAGGAGGTGAACGCCTGCGGCCGCGAAACAAGCCAGCAGGAGCAGCCACACACCGCCGGTTACTTTCATGCGCGATCCCTCCAGATCCGAGTGCCGCAGTCTACACCCACTCCGGACCCGCCGGGCTAGAAACGAGCGCGATAGGGAACGTAGTGATGGATCGCGAATCCCGCGTAGCTGCGGTCGCCGCTGAACGCCTCGTGCGCGACCCCGAGTTCGTGCTCCATCTCGTCGTTGGAGCGGCCGTCGAACGTGATTTTGGGGAGCTCGACCTCGCCGACCCGGGAGGTCTCGACTCCGACGAACACCTTCGCCCTGGTCCGGTTGCCGTAGTCGATCAGGTCGCGTGCGTGCGCGATGATGCCGTCGATGCCGGCGGCGACGTTGCGGTAGTCCATGATGCCGACGTTATCCACCATGTCGAGGACGTGATAACTCGCCGCCTTGCGAACCCCGGCGAAGTTCACGTCGCCGATGGCGCCCCCGGTGTGGCGGTCCGGATACTGCCACCAGAACGGAATGTCCACCCCGTACTCGAGGCCGCCCTCCGCAGTGACCACCCGCTGCACCTGCGCGTTCAGCTCCAGGTATTCCTCGAGCAGCTGCTCGCGCACGACCGGAAGGTCCCATCCGGCCATCAGATACGGCTCGTTGTCGAGATGGATGCCGTCGAAGCGCTGGCCGGCAGGGGCGTCGCGATTGAAGCGGATGATCGTGTCAACCATCCGCATCACGACGTGGTGGCGTTCGCGGAGCACGTTCCTGGGGTCGCCGTCGAGGGCGTGGATGCTGACGCCGGCGCGATGCGCGTCGCGGAGCAGGTGACGCCACCCGTCCTCGTGCTCGAGCCTGGTCTCTCCCGGCAGGCGAAGCGCCACCTGGAGCCAGGCGATGTCGATCGCCCGTTCGCGGCAGAACTCGAGAAAACGCTGCCGGGCGGCGGCGTCCTTCAGCAGCGGGCCCGAATCCCATACCCACAGCGCCCGTGACGACGCGCCGCGCTGTACAACCGCGCCCGTTGCCACGGTGGCGACAGGGAGTGCGAGTACAAGGCACAGCCACAAACGGAGCGCAGCGGGCACGTCTGATAATACGGCACATCCGCGGAATTCTTCAGTCCCCCGGCGTCCGCGACTGGCCTCCGGAATCGCTCTGCAAGTAGAATCCAACTCCACACGCGCCACCCCCACAGGTGTCGAGGAGGTTCAGATGCGCCGGATGATGTCGGAAATGTACGGGCGGGTGTTGGTGGCCAGCCTGCTGTTGCTCGGGCTGCTCCTCGCCGCGGGGCCCACGGCGTCGCTGACCGCTCAAGCACCGGTTCCCGGGCGACTGACGCTCTTCGAAGGGGCGAGGCTGATCGTTGGTGACGGCCGGCCGCCGATCGAGAACTCCGCCTTTCTCGTGGACGGGACGCGCTTCCACAGGATCGGGATCGCCGGTCAGGTGCCGGTCCCTGAGGGCACCACTCGCGTGGATCTGCGCGGCAAGACCGTGATGCCGGCGATCATCGACACCCACGTCCACATGCCGACCAACCGCGAGATGCTGATCGACGCGCTGCAGCGGAAGGCGTACTACGGCGCCGGCGTGGTGACCAGCCTCGGCCAGGACACGGGCGACGTCGCGTTCCAGGTGCGCAACGAGGTCATCCCGAATGCCGCGCGGCTCCGCACCGCGGGACGCGGCATCACGATGCCTGAACCGGGACGGACCGAGGCGCCGTACTGGGTCACGTCGCCCGCCGAAGCGCGGAAAGCGGTGACCGAGCTTGCGGGCCGGCGGGTCGACCTCGTAAAGATCTGGGTGGACGACCGGGACGGGACGCACAAGAAGCTCTCGCCGGATATCTATGCCGCGGTCATCGACGAGGCGCACACGCGCGGCTTCCGCGTGACGGCGCACCTCTTTACCCTCGAGGATGCGAAGGGCCTCGTGAAGGCGGGCATCGACATGTTCGCCCACGGCGTCCGCGACAAGGACGTTGACGAGGAGTTCATGGCCATGGTCCGGCAGCGTCCGGCGCTCTTCCTGGTTCCCAACCTGCCGGACCGCGGCGTGGCGACCAACCTGAGCTGGCTGAGCGAGAGCGTCCCGGCTGACGAGCTCAAGAAAATCCAGGCGGCGGCGACCGATCGGCCCGCCGTGCAGCAGACGTTCGGCATCCAGGCGCGCAACCTGGCGAAGCTCAGTGCGGCGGGCATGAAGGTCGCCCTCGGCACCGACGGCAACGTCAGCTGGGCCCATCACATCGAGATGGAAGACATGGTGCGGGCCGGCATGACGCCGAACCAGGTCATCACCGCCGCGACAGGCAACGCTGCCGACCTGTTGCGCCTGTATGACGTCGGCCGGTTCGAGTCCACCAAGAGCGCGGACTTCATCGTGCTCGACGCCAACCCGCTCGACGACATCACCAACACCCGCAAGATCTCGAGCGTCTACCTGCGGGGTGTCGAGGTCGATCGCGCGGCGACCCGCGCGCGCATGACCGGCCGCGCGGCTCAGTAGCCGCCGGCCGTCAGGATCGACGCGGCGACGAAATCGGCGAGCCGGTGGTTGCCCGCGAGCGTGTAATGACAGCAGTTGTCCATGTACACGGGCGCCGGCTCGTTGTCGAAGATAGCGATACCGTTGAAGAAGTGGCCGCTCCTGGCCAGCGCCGCTTCTGACTCGGCGACCAGTACCGGGTAGCCTTTCTCCACACTCGCCTTGAACGGCGACTCGCTGCTCAGGGCGACGCCCGCCTCCTCCGCCGAGAATCGCCGCGCGGTGTGGTACTGATTCGGCTGGAGGACGTGGATGTAGGAAATCTTCCGCTCCGCCAGCGTCGCACGCATCAGCATCGATGCCCGTGCCCAGTTCCGGGCGATCTCCTCGAACAACGCGACGCCCTGCCGATCGGCCACCCTGGTGGTGACATGCACCACTGAGCGGTCCGCCGCATTCGACGGCAGGTTGCTGAAGCGGCCGAGCTCCCGCGCGTAGCCGTTGGAGGTGATCCGGTAGTACTGCTCCAGCACGAAATTGATCGAGGCGATCCGGTTCCCCTGGATGGTCGCGGCCAGGCTGTTGAGCCGCTGCTTGTCGCGGTTGATCCGCGCCAGCGACTCGAGCTTCTCGGGCGTCAGCGTCGATCGATCGACCAGGTTGACCAGCGGGTCGAGATGCTGGGCGCTCGGCATCGAGATCTCCATCCCGCGCTGGTCGTTGAGGCTCGAGAGCGCCACCTCGTTCAAGCCGTCGATGTTGACGACCGCGTCGAACTGCTGCCCGATCGACAGGAAGTAGGTCAGCACCAGCAGCTGCTGGGGCTGCTTGTAGCCCTCGTGGCTCATGCAGAGCGGCACGATCTCCTTCTGCCTGAAGAACGCGTGCCTCTCGAGGTTCTCGATCAGCCGGTCCGCGCCCACCTCGCAGAACCACAGCCCCACCGATCCGCCGAAGATGCCGATGAGGAACTGATCCGCGCGCTGCCTGGCAAACGGATACGCGTGCGGCGACACGAACCCGAAATTATTGGTGACGCGGCGGGCCGGCCGCTCACCGCGGAGGCTGTCGGGCACGTCGAAAGGCGTCCCCGGCTTGTGCGTCTGGCCGAAGTACGGGTGCAGCCCTTCGCGCGTGAGCGCGCCCTCGGCGGTCTCTGGAATCAGCTCGTAGGTCTTGCGGTGCAGGTAGAAGAGGGCGCCCGTGTCGACGTAATAGATAATCAGGGAAGTGATCTCGGCGAAGACACAGAACGCGACGACGGGAAGCGCAACCAGCGCGGCTCCCCGGTATCTACTCGGCATCTCAGCGTTTTATCACGACAGCGCCGCGTGCCTGATCGACCACGGCCGGATCGTTCACGCCGCCCAGGAGGAGCGCTTCACCCGGAAGAAGCACGACCCGGGGTTCCCGCGGCACGCGGTCCGCTCCTGCCTGGACGCAGCCGGCATCACCGTCGGCGACCTGGGGGCGGTTGTCTTCTACGACAAGCCGCTGCTGAAATTCGACCGGCTTCTCGAAACCTATCTCGCGTTCGCGCCGCGCGGCATTCGCTCGTTCGGCAAGGCGATGGGCGCCTGGACGGGCGAAAAGCTCTTCACCCACGACGTGATCACCCGCGAGTTGAGGGCGCTGATGCCGCCGGGCGCACCGACGGCCGTGCCGGAGCTGCTGTTCACGGAGCACCACCAGTCGCACGCCGCGTCGGCGTTCTTTCCCTCGCCCTTCACCCGCGCCGCCGTCCTCTGCGTCGATGGCGTGGGCGAATGGGCCACGACCTCCGCCTGGCTCGGCGACGGGAACCAGCTGACGCCACTGTGGGAGCTTCGCTTTCCGCACTCGCTCGGCATGCTCTATTCCGCCTTCACCTACTACACCGGGTTCAAGGTGAACGCCGGAGAGTACAAGGTGATGGGCCTGGCGCCGTACGGCGAGCCGCGTTACGTGCAGGCGATCTACGACCACCTCCTCGACCTGAAAGCCGATGGCACGTTCAGGCTGAATCTGGATTTCTTCAACTACTGCACCGGGCTGACGATGACCAGCGGGCGGTTTGACGACCTGTTCGGCGGCCCGCCGCGCAAGCCGGAATCGATGCTCGACCAGCGCGCCATGGACCTCGCGCGCTCGGTGCAGGACGTCACCGAAGAAGTGATGCTCCGTCTCGCGCGCACGCTGCATCGCGACACCGGCGCCGCCGACTGCTGCCTCGCCGGTGGCGTAGCGCTCAACTGCGTGGCGAATGGACGCATCCTCCGGGAAGGGCCGTACCAGCGTCTCTGGATCCAGCCGGCTGCCGGCGACGCCGGTGGCGCCGTCGGCGCCGCGCTTGCCGCCTGGCACCAGCTCTACGACCAGCCGCGCGAGGCAGACGGCGTCCGCGACGCCATGAGCGGCGCGCTCCTCGGGCCCAGCTTCACGACCGACGCTATCCAGGCGTCACTCGCCGGCATGGGCGCACCCTTCTTCCGCTTCAGCGAGGACGAACTGTGCCGCGTCGTCGCCGACGAGCTCGCAGATGGAAAGGTCGTGGGCTGGTTCCACGGACCGATGGAGTTCGGGCCGCGCGCGCTCGGCGGGCGGAGCATCCTGGGGGATCCACGGAGCCCGTCAATGCAGTCGACGATGAACCTGAAGATCAAGCAGCGGGAGTCGTTCCGTCCGTTTGCTCCCGCCGTGCTTCGCGAGCGCGTGGCGGACTATTTCGAACTCGAGGTCGAGAGCCCGTACATGATGCTGGTCGCTTCGGTTCGCGAAGAGCTGAGAACACCGGTCTCTCCCGATGCCGGAGACGCGTGGGGACTGGACCTGCTCAACCGGGTGCGTTCCTCGATTCCCGCGGTCACCCACGTCGATTACTCCGCGCGGGTCCAGACCGTGGACGCCGGGTCGGCACCGAGGTTCCACAAGCTTCTGCGCGCGTTCGAAACCCGCACCGGATGCGCCGTCCTGATCAACACCTCGTTCAACGTCCGCGGTGAGCCGATCGTCTGCACCCCCGCTGATGCGTATCGCTGTTTCATGACGACCGAGATGGATACGCTGGTGCTCGAGGATTGCGTACTTCACAAGGCCGGCCAGCCCACATTCGTCGATCCGCGCGGCCACGAGGCGTTCGAACTTGACTGACATCGCGGAAGGTCCGGTTCCGCCAGCGCGGCTTCGGTCGTTTGGCATCGGGCTCGCGGTCGTTGCCGCCATCTGGGGTGCCTGGCCGCTCGTCAGGGGTGCGGGCGGCATTCGCGCAGCCGGCATCGCGGTCGGAATCCTGGCGCTGACGACAGCGCTCGCGCGTCCGGGCGCCCTTGCCCCCCTATTCACCGCCTGGATGTGGCTTGGCCGCACCATGGGGCGCGTCGTGACCCCGATCGTCCTGACGGTGCTCTTCTACGGCATCGTCACGCCAATGGGTATTGTCCGGCGGACGTTCGGCGGTGATCAGATGGGCCGCCGCTGGGACCCGCGGGCCGACACCTACCGGCAGGCGCGGACGCCGCGTCCGAAGACGCACATGCGGCGCCTATACTGAGGGAACCCGATGCGTACGCTGATCCTCGAGCTGGTGAGTTTTGCACGCGAGCACAAGAAGCTCTGGATACTTCCGCTCGTCCTCGTGCTGGTGCTGGTCGGCGCGCTGCTCATGTTCGCGCAAACCTCCGCGCTGGCGCCGTTCATCTACACGCTGTTCTGAGTTCTGAACTCCACGAACTCGGCGGCCGTCAGCGGGCGGCTGAGGAGATACCCCTGCAGGCGATCGCAGCCGCTGCGTTCCAGGAACGCGAGCTGTCGCGGTGTCTCGATACCCTCCGCGGTGACCGCGAGGCCGAGGGCGTGCCCCATCGCGATGATCGCCTGGGCGAGCGCCCCCGCGCCCTCGTCCCCCTCGATCCCGTGCACGAAGCTCTGATCGATCTTCAGCACGTCCACCGGCAGGCGCTCGAGCCGGCTCAGTGCCGAATAGCCGGTGCCAAAGTCGTCCACCGCGAGCGTGATCCCGAGCCGCCTGATCTCGTTCAGCACCGCCAGGGTCGATGCGCCCGATCGCATCGCCGTGCTCTCCGTGATCTCGAGCTCGAGCAGGGACGCTGGAAAGCCGGTTTCCGCGAGATGACGCTGGAGCGTCGGTACCAGGCCTCCCTCGAGCACTTCCACCCCCGAGATGTTGATCGCCAGGCGCACGTCCGGTGCAAGCCCGTTGCGCTGCCACTCGAGCACCTGGGGAATGGCGACGCCGAGCACGAAGTCGGTGACGGCTCCGATCATCCCCGCGTCCTCCGCCAGGCGAATCAGGTCCGTCGTGGCCCGGAGCCCACCCTCACGATCGCTCCAGCGGACGAGCGCTTCGATACCGACCAGCGTCCGGTCACCGGCGCGGAGCTGTGGCTGGTAGACCACGTGGAGCTCGCGCGCGTCGATGGCGCGCCTCACCGAGCTGAACGCCAGCGGTGCGTCCGGCTGCGTGCGCTGCATCTCGGGGGCATACCGCTGGGAGGTATTGCGAAACTGTTTCGCATGGAACGCGGCGTCGTCCGCGGCGCGCATCAGCCCGGGCTGGTGCTGCGCGTCGTCCGGGAAGATGGCGACGCCGAGGCTGCAGGAGACGTTGACCTCGTGATGTTCGAGGACGTGCGGCTCGCGGAGCACGTGCAGCAGCTTGCGCGCCACCAGCTCGGCGTTCGGCGCGGCGTTCAGGTCGGCCAGGACGATGGCGAACTCGTCGCCGCTCAAGCGGGCCACCGTATCCTGCGCCCGGGTCACCGACCGGAGTCGCGCGGCGATGGCGATCAACAACAGATCCCCGACGCCGTGGCCCATGCTGTCGTTGACCGCCTTGAACCGATCGACGTCGATGAAAATCACCGCCACCTGCCGCCCGCTTCTCTGGGCGTTGGCGATCGCCTGGGTCAGGCGATCGGCGAAGAGCTGCCGGTTCGGCAGCTCCGTCAGGGGGTCGTGATGGGCCAGGTGAAAGAGGACGGCCTGCCGGCGTTCGGTCAGGCGGCGCATGAGGCTGTAACCCGTCCCCAGCCCGATGTACTTCCCCTGCCGGGTGACGATGAAGCCGTCAAAGATGTACTTGGTCCCGTCGTCGGCGAGGATCTCGCTCAACTGATCGAGTGGCATCCGCTCGTCGACCGTGAGAGGGGTTGAGTCCATGACGGCGGTGACCGAGCGGTGCTTCAGCAGGTCGCGACCGAAGGGCCTCGAGAGCGCCTCGAAGAACTTGAACCGGTTGATCAGCCCGACCGGCCGCCCCTCCTCGTCGACGACCGCGAGCGCATAGAGCTTCGAGTCGGCCGAGAACGCCTCGTACGCCCGAAGCGTCGGGGTCGCTGTGACCAGCGGGTCAACGTAGGTCGCGAGGCTGCCGAGACTTTCATTGGCCGCACTGAGGTCAGGGTCGGGGCTCGCAGTGGGCGATCCTTCAACCGGGAGGTCGTCCGACGGAACTGGCACGGCAGGGCCCATTGATCTTTAGTTTCCCACGAGCGCGGCAGTATAAGAGGCCGGCGTGACAGGTGTGTATCGCAAACGGCCTAGGGCACGAGCGGCGCGAGCGCGGGACCCATTCCCTTGTAGACGAACTTCTGGACCCGTTTCCCCTCGTAGGTCTCGGTGATGAACAGGCTTCCCTTCGAGTCAACCGCGAGGTTGTGCGCGCCGTAGAACTGCCCTGCCCAGTGGCCCGCACGGCCGAAGGCGCTCACCACTGCCAGCGTATCGCGCCGCACCACGTAGACCTGCTGGTTGGTCCCATCGGGCACGAAGAGATACGTCTGGGCACGGTCGGTCGAAAAACCGATGTCCCACACCGACCCGCTGCCAAGCGTCTGTTTTGCGAAGAAGGCTTCCGTGACGAAGGTCCCGTCCTTCTGGAACACCTGGATGCGATCGTTGGTCCGGTCGCACACGTAGACGAGGCCATCGTTGGCGATGCGCACGACGTGGACGATGCGGAACTGCGGCGGCGGCGGACCGTTGGGGTCGTAGTTGCTCGGGCGGTTCTCGTTCTGCACGGCACCGCTGAACGGGCTTGGAAGTCGCTCGCCCGCGCTGGTGAAGTAGCTATCGTCGGGCCTCTTCCCATACGCGCCCCAGTGCCGCTTGTAGGCGCCGGTCGTCGCGTCGAAGACGATGACGCGATGATTCACGTAGCCGTCGGCGACATAGAGCTCGTTGGCAGTGCGGTCCACCGTCATGTTGGCGGGGCCGCCGAGGTTCTGGGTGTCGTTGCTGCCGGTGTTCCTGCCCTTGCGGCCGATCTGCAGCAGGAATTTTCCCTGGCGGGTGAACTTCAGGATCTGGGCGTCCTTTTCGCCGCCGCCGCCGATCCAGACGTTGTCATCCGGATCGACGTAGATGCCGTGCTCGAGGTCGGGCCATTCGTAGCCCTCGCCCGGCCCGCCCCACGAGGACACCACGTTACCCGCGGGATCGAACTCGATCACCGGCGGCGCGGCGTGCCAGATCGATCGCGTCTCGTTGGGTTGCAGCGTGGCGGGCCGATGCACGATCCAGACGTGATCGCGGGAATCGACCGCGACCCCCGCTCGAGCGCCAAGAAGCCAGCGGCCGGGCAGCGGCCTGGGCCAGGCCGGATCGACTGCGAACGTGGGTGCCTGGCCGGGACGCTGCGCGACGGGCACCGCCACGCTGCCGGCGATCAGGAGCAACGCGACAGTGAATCCGGGGACGGCGAATCTAGCGACGACGGCCACGGCCTCCACCCCAACTCCATCCGTCGGCCGGCCTGCGGATTTCCTTGAGGTGCATTTTGTACTCGCTCTCGACCCGTCCGGGGCTGCCGGTCACGACGACGACGTCGCCTGGCTGCAGCGTCTCCCTGGTCACGCCCTGCCCGGTCAGGCGGTTGGGGTTGGCCCACTCGGCCTGGTAGTTCTGCATCCGCCGCTCCGGATCCGGTGCGTTGACGACCAGCATGGCGTGGGGACTCTTGAAGAGGAACTCGCGAACCGTGCCTTCGATCGAGACGGACTGGCTCTCGAAGTAGTAAGCCGAAAAGGAGTGATGCGCGTAGGCGGGCACGGCTGCGGCGATGGTCGCCACGACGAGGGTCAGCAATGTTTTTCGAATGGTG
Organism: Acidobacteriota bacterium; assembly: GCA_947465645.1. The sequence goes on from CANIBQ010000009.1 coordinate 48,165, forward strand.
CGGTGAGGGACCTTGCGCTGCCGACCCGGCCGTGGCGGCCGGGGGATGTCCGGGAAGATCGCGAACATGTCCTTCAGGTCTCCCCCGTCCACGTCCCTGACGAGCGCGGGCTTCCTGGGATTCGGCGGCTTGCCGACCGCGTGTTCCTTCGGGGCGCGCCCCGTGTCGCGGCGGGGCTTGGGCGCGCGGCCGACGGGATCTTTCTCGAGAGACGACACACCCCGATCATGCCACGAGTCACAGATATGGAGCCGCGCGATCGCATATCGACATCAATGTCGGGTGTAGCGCGATTACCCGGCAGGTGAGGGCGGCTGGCGCTCGATCGCGCTCCGCTCGAGCCCGCTGATCTCCCATCATTTTCGTGGCGGTCGCAGGGGGCATCCACACGAATGTCGCGTACGCGTGACGGACTGCGGCCTCGGTGCAGGCTCGCGATCGGGAAGAAACACCAGCCACAGCACGAGTTTTTCGCTCGCGCCGCGATCGCGCCGGGCGCCGCGTTCCGTGGCGTGCTCCTTGCTCAAACGCGTGCATCGGTCACGCACAGCATTGTGCACAGCGATCACGGAGAAATTGATGATCACAGGGATCAGTGTCGGCGGACGCTTTGCCGCAGCGTGTGCGGCTATCGCAATCATGACGTTCACGACTGCGTGGGCACAAACCTACCAGGGAGGCATCCGCGGGCAGGTACGCGATCAGCAGGGCGTGATACCTGGAGCGGAGGTCATCCTCGTCAACGAGGATACGAACACCACGCGCAGCGCCGTGACCAACGAGGTCGGCGAGTACGCGTTGACCGCGGTGCTGCCCGGCATGTACACCGTGACGGCGTCGCTGCCGGGCTTCAAGACCGGCGAGCGCAAGGCGCTGCGCATCGGCACGCAGCAGACGGTCGTCGCCGACTTCACCCTGGAGGTCGGCGCGATCAACGAACAGATCGTCGTCACCGGCGAAGCCGCGATGGTGGAGCGGTCCAGCGCGACGGTCTCCTCCTCACTCGACAAGGACGCGCTCCAGTCGCTGCCGATCTTCGGACGCAACACGTTCTACGCGGCGATCTCGACGCCAGGCGTGATTCAGTCCGGCGACCCGCAGTTCGTGCGCTACCAGGATCAGTCCGGGTCGTCGGCCCTGTCGCTGGGCGGCGGCCCACGCCGCGGCAACGCCTACCTGATCGAAGGCGTGTCGGTGACCGACCTGACCAACCGCGCCACGATTGCCCCCTCGATGGAGGCGGTCGAGGAGTTGAAAGTCCAGGTCAAGACCTACGAGGCGGACATGGGACGCGCCGCGGGCGGCGTGTTCAACACCACCGCGCGGTCCGGGTCGAATGCGTGGCACGGGGGCGCGGTGCTGGTGACCAAGCCCGGTCCCACCACCGGCCAGCTCTACTTCGCCAAGAAGGCCGGCATCGAGAACCCGCCGCAGTACTACTACAACTGGGCCGGGTCGATCGGCGGACCGATCGCGAAGAACCGGACGTTCTTCTGGTTCAGCAAGGATGACTACCAGCAGAAGAGCACGCGCAACAACGTGCTCACCGTGCCGACCGCGCTCGAGCGCGCCGGCAACTTTTCACAGACCCTGAGCGGCGGGCGCCCGGTCACGATCTACGACCCGCTGACGACCAGGCCCGACCCCGCCAACCCGGGGCTGTTCATCCGCGATCCGTTCCCGGGGAACGTCATCCCCGCCGACCGGCTGAGCCCGGTCGCCCTGGCGATGCTGAAAGTGCTGCCCCTGCCCTCGTCGGGCAAGAACTTCAACGGCAACGCGTCGCTGATCGACGGCCCGCAGGACCAGGAAACCATCAAGGTCGATCACCGGTGGGGTGATCAGCTGACGACCACGGGGATGTACGCGCACCAGCACACCAAGGAACCCGGCTCGGCCTTCTACGGCGATTTCGGCTCCGTCGCCGGCGACCCGGGCGCGAGCATGCTGCTTCGCACGGTGAACTTCTTCGCGCTCAACAACATCCTGGTCCCGAACAACACCACGGTGGTCGCCGTGCGCTACGGCTACAACCGGTTCCTCGACGCGGGCGGAAATTTCCCGGCCTTCGACGCCAGCTCGCTCGGGCTGCCCGCCAGCTACGTGAACTCGCTGGCGTTCAACACCTTCCCACAGGTGGCAATCAACGGCTACGGCGGCACCAACACGTTTGGCAACAACGGGCCCAGCACCAATACCTACCTGACGCAGACCGGCAGCGCGACGGTGTCGAAGCTCGCGGGACACCACACGCTGAAATTCGGTGGCGAGTACCGCCGCATCGGCGCCGACGTGATGGTCTACGGCCCGGCGGCCGGGACGTTCACGTTCACCCAGGGCTTCACGCAGGGCCCGAATCCCAACACCGCCAGCGCGGTGGCCGGTGACGCGTTCGCCAGCTACCTGCTTGGCTACCCCAGCACCGGCAGCGTGCAGACGCCGACGCCCGGCAGCTACCTGCTCGACTACTACGGGGTGTTCGCGCAGGACGAGTACCGCGTGACGTCGGCGCTGACCGTCAACTACGGCCTCCGCTACGAATACGAGAAGGGGCTGCGCGAGCGCGACAATCACGTCACCGTCGGCTTTGATCGCGAGGCAGCCTTCCCGATCCAGGTGGCAGGCATGAACCTGAAGGGCGGGCTGATGTATGCCGGCGTTGACGGCAACCCGATCAACCAGGGCAAGCCGCTGAACGGCGTGGCCCCGCGCGGCGGGTTCGCGTGGTCCCTGGGCAGCGCGACGGTGCTCCGCGGCGGCTACGGATTCTTCTGGTCGCCGATCCAGTACTCCGGCACGGGTGAGTCCGCGATCGGTTCGCGCGGCTACACCTCGTCGACCAGCTTCCTGTCGAGCACCGATGGCGGGCTGACACCGGCAGGAACGATCTCCAATCCCTTCCCGGCCGGGATCACCCCGCCGCAGGGCAACTCGCTCGGGCTCGCCACGGGAGCCGGCGGCGTCATCGACTTCATCGACCAGGAGTCGCGCCCGGGCTACGTGCACCAGTTCTCGCTCGACCTGCAGCGCGAGCTTCCCGGCGGCAACGTCGTCAGTGCCGGCTACATGGGCAGCCGCTCCGAACACCTGAGCGTCGGCGGCACGACCGACGCGACGATCAACATCAACCAGCTCGACCCGCAGTACCTGGCGCTCGGGTCCGCGCTCCAGCAGCTGGTCCCCAACCCGTTCTTCGGCAACACGGCGTTCGGAAATCTGAGCCGGTCGGCGACGATCGCGCGAGGCCAGCTCCTGCGGCCGTATCCGCAGTTCGACAACGTGCTCGCGCATAGGGTCACCGAAGCGAGCTCGCGCTACCACGCGATGCTCCTGCGGTGGGACAAGCGCGTGCGCAACGGCTGGGGGATGGGCGTCAACTACACGATCAGCCGGATGATGGACGGCCAGTTCGGCGAAGGGAACACGTTCTCGAGGGCGCAGGGCGGCGTGCTCAACAACTACGACATCGACGCCGAGTACGGCTTGTCGCTGCTGGACGTGCCGCATCGCGTGAACTTCACCGCCACGGTGCTGCTGCCGTTCGGCGAAGGCCGCCGGTGGCTCTCATCGGGGTTGGCCGGGGCGATCCTGGGCGGGTGGTCGGTCACGGTCGCTGGCCGGTATCAGAACGGCTTCCCGATCAGCATCTCGCAATCGAGCAACAACTCGGGGCTGCTGGGCAGCGGCCAGCGTCCCAACCTGGTGGCCGGCGTGGACCCGGCCACCTCGGGCAGCACGGAGGACCGGCTCGCCCTCTGGATCAACCCCGCCGCGTTCACCGCCGCGCCGGCCTTCACGCTCGGCAACGCGCCGCGCACGGTTCCAGGCGTGCGAACGCCCGGACAGGCCAACACCGACCTGAGCATTCAGAAGGCGCACCGGTTCGGCACCAAGACGCTGTCGATGCGCGCCGACGTGCTGAACCTGTTCGACAACCCGTTGTTCCTCGGCCCGATTACCACCTTCGGCACGGCAACGTTCGGGCAGATCACCAGCGTCGGCGGCTACGCCCGCTCGGTGCAGTTCCAGGTTCGACTTGGTTGGTAACAACAGGCCCCAGGGCCCAGGGCTCGGGCCTCAGCTGAGGACTGGGGCCTGAGGCTTGGGGCCTCAAGGAGACATTGATGAATAGACGCTCATTGTGCAGACGCTCGGAGCCGGCGCCGTAGGCTTCACCGTACTGGAACTCCCGGCGCGCGTCGCGGCCGGACAGCAGGCCGCGACCGCACCGGCCGCCCGCGCCGGAGCCAGGGTTATCAGGATCGGCAGCAACGAAAACGCCTACGGTCCGGCCGCCTCGGGCGGCAACCGCTACCCGGGCCAGTGGGTCGCGAAGTACCCGAACGTCATCGTCGCGCGGACGTTCTCCAAGATCCACGCGATGGCGGGGATGATGGCGGCCCTCGCGACGCCCGCGATCCAGACGGCATCGCTCGACCACCTCGACGCGCTTCCCAACGAGCTGACGTAAGGGTCCGGCTGGAGCCGGACACTACGTACGAGTACACGACGTAGGCCGGCCAGCCCGGCCACGCCTTCGAGCTTCGTGAAGCCGGCACCGAGGTCGTCGTCCTCGGCGCCGGCAGCAGTCTTGCTTCCCAGCCTCCTGCTGCGAGCACGAGTGCTCGCGAAGGAGGCATATGCCACCACGTGGCAAGAAGATCAGCAAAACCAGCGGCGGTGCGCGCAAGAGCGCCAGCCGCAAGGCCAGCGGCGGATCCCGGACGAGCGGCGCATCCCGCAAGGCCACAGCGTCTCGCAAAGCGGCGTCTCGTAAAGCGGCGTCTCGTAAGCCCGCATCTCGTAAGCCGGCCTCGCGCAAGAGCACCGCGGCGCGGAAAGGCACCGCTTCCAGGAAAAGCACCGCCTCTAAAAGAAGCACCGTTTCAAAGAAGAGCACCGCCTCAAAGACGGGCACGGCCTCTAAGAGGAGCACCGCCCTAAAGAGAAGCACCGTATCGCGCACCACCTCTCCAAAGGCTGCCGCTCGGAAAAGCGCCGGCCGGACAGCCAACTCGGGCGCCGGAGCACGTACCGCCAGCTCCCGGACGGCCAGTATGGACGGCCAGGGCCGCGAGCCAGACGAGGTGATGGGGCTCGAAGAGGAGTTCACCGCGGGCGGCGACGACCTCGGTGGCGCGGACCTCGGAGACGCTGACCTCGGCGGCGACGATCTCGGCGACACCGACCTTGGCGGCGGCGATCTCGGCGGTGACGACGAAGACGATCTCACGTAACAGCGTCCGTGGCGCGAGCCCCCGTGGGCTCGCGTGACGATCGAATGGGTATGATGGGAACCTTGCGTGCAGCAGCCCCCGTCATCACCGCGATCCTCCTCCTCATCCTGGTGTCGCTGGCTCAGGCGCAGGGCACACCCCCGCCCACTCCTCTCACGCTTGTCTCGCGGGACGCCCGCCGCGCGGTGCCGACGACGGTGGTCAGCGGCCAGGAGCTGATCGCGCTGGACGACCTCGCCGCGTTGTTCCAGGTCACCGTGCGGGAAGACGCGCTCGCCGGGGGAATCACCGTCGCGTACAAGGGCGGGACGATTGTCGTGTCGGCCGAACAGCCCATGGCCTCGGTCAATGGCCGGGTGGTGACGCTGCCCTCTCCGCCGATGCGGGTGGCGGGCCGGTGGTTCGTGCCGGTGGATTTCATCGCCCGCGCGCTCGCCCCGATCTACGACACCCGCATCGACCTGCGGCGGGTTTCCCGGCTGCTGATCGTCGGCGACCTGCGCGTGCCGCGGGTGGTCGCGCGGGTCGATACGCCCGGCCCGCCGACGCGGGCGACCCTGGACATCACCCCGGCGGCGCCCGCCACCGTCACCGTCGAGGCAACCCGCGTGGTCGTGCGCCTCGACGCGGACGCGCTCGATCTGACGCTGCCCGCGACGGGGGCGGGGCTGATCACCCAGGTTCGAACAGGAGACCAGCCGAACTCGATCGCCTTCAATCTCGACATGCGCGCCGGAACCGCGCGCGCAGTCGTGACCGAGGCCGACAACGTCACGAGGGTCACGATCGAGGTCCCGCCGGCAAACGCTCCGGCCGAGACGGCTGTGCCGCTGCCCCCGCCGTCCCCGACGGAGCCGTTGCCGCCGCTCCTCCCCACCTCGCGCGCGGCGCTGCAATTGATCGTCATCGACCCCGGGCACGGCGGCGCCGATGCCGGAGTCCGCGGACCTGGCGGCGCGCAGGAAAAGCAGATCACGCTCGAGGTGGCCCGGCGGCTGCGGGGCCTGATCGAGAATCGCCTGGGCATCCGGGTGATGCTCACGCGGGACGACGACCGCGCGGTGGGACTGGACGAACGCGCCGCGCTGGCGAACAACAGCAAGGCCGACCTCTTCCTGAGCCTGCACCTGAACGCATCGCTGTCCCCCGCCGCGGCGGGAGCGGAGGTCTTCCACGTGCGCCTTGACCAGGAAGGCCAAGACGCGCTGCGCTCGGCCGAAGGCGAAGGCGCGTCGCTGCCGGTGCTTGGCGGCGCCACGCGGCGGATCGACGTCATCCCGTGGGATCTGGCGCAGGTGCGTCACGTCGAGGCGTCGGAAGTCCTCGCCGGCATCCTCGAAGAAGACCTCCGCGCGCACGTCACCATGGGACCGCGGCCGGTGCAGGATGCCCCGCTGCGCGTGCTGATGGCTGCCGACATGCCGGCGGCGCTCATCGAGATGGCCTATCTCACCAACCCCGCACAGGAAAAAACTGCGCGGTCGGAGGCGTTTCAAACCTCGGTGGCCCAGGCCATCTACGACGCCGTCCTGCAGTTCCGTGCGTACCTCGAGGAGCGCCGCACCCGGTGAGCCGCCGGCACCTGCACATCGCTGCCGGCGTGCTCCTGCTCGCCGGCCTGGGATGGGTGATGACCCGCGGGCTCGAGCGGCTGATGTCACCACAGCCAGCGTCGGTTGGCGGCGCGGTCGCCGAGGCGACGCCCGCCGCGGCCGGCCCGCACATCACCGCCACGTTCTTCTATGCGTCCGAGGACGGGCAGGCGCTGATTCCGGTTCGCCGCGATGTGCCGCTGGCGGAAGGCGTCGTGCCGCAGGGGCGGGAAATCCTGGCGATGCAGCTGCAGCCGGCGCCGCCACCGTATCTCTCCGCCGTCCCCGCCGGCACCGCGCTGCGCGCGTTCTACGTCACCGAACGCGGCGACGCCTTCGTCGACCTCAGCGCCGACGTGTCGGCGAAACATCCCGGCGGCTCCTTCACCGAGCTGCTGACGGTCTACGCCATCGTCAACGCCGTCACGGCCAACCTGCCCACCATCCAGCGCGTCCAGATCCTGATCGACGGAAAGGAAGCGGAGACGCTCGCCGGTCACGTCGATCTGCGGCGGCCGCTCATCCGCGACGTCACGCTGGTGCGGGAACCCGGGACGTAATGCATTACAGTTGATCCGCTATGCGTGCAGACGGACGTCTCGCTGAACAACTCCGACCGAGCCGGATCACCCCCAACTACCTCATTCACGCCGAAGGATCGGTCCTGGTCGAAGCCGGCAAGACCAAGGTGATCTGCACGGCGAGCGTCGAGGACCGCGTCCCGCCGTTCCGCCGCAACTCCGGCAAGGGCTGGGTCACGGCCGAATACGGGATGTTGCCGCGCGCGACGACCACGCGATCCCAGCGCGAATCGACGGCGGGCAAGGTCGGGGGACGGACGCAGGAGATCCAGCGGCTGATCGGACGCTCGCTGCGCGCCGTGACGCGGCTGGAAGAGCTCGGCGAGCGCACCATCACGCTCGATTGCGACGTGATCCAGGCCGACGGCGGCACGCGGACAGCCTCGATTACCGGAGCCTTCGTCGCCCTCGTCCTGGCGCTCAACAAGATGCGGGAAGCGGACACCATCCGGACGATGCCCGTACAGGATTACGTCGCGGCGACGAGCGTTGGCATCGTCGGCGGCGAGCCGATGCTCGATCTGGCGTACACCGAAGACTCGAAGGCCGACGTCGACATGAACATCGTCAAGACCGGCGCGGGCCTCTACATCGAGCTCCAGGGAACGGCGGAGGCCCTCCCCTTCGGTCGCGAGGCGCTCAATCAGCTCCTCGATCTCGGTGACACCGGGATTCGCCAGCTGATCGCCCTGCAGCGCGGCCTGGTGGGGTCGATCCTCGGAAAGTAGAGGAGGACTTTAGTCCTCCGTCAGGGCGTGAAGCTTCTCGTCGCGACCACCAACCCCGACAAGTTGCGAGAAATCCTCGCGCTGCTCGCGGATATGCCGGTCGAACTGCTGAGCCTCGGCGATTTTCCAGCGACCGCCGAACCCGAAGAAACCGGCGACACGTTCCCGGAGAACGCCCGCCTGAAGGCCCTTTACTACGCCGCCCACGCCGGCATCCCCACCATCGCCGAGGATTCGGGTCTGGTCATCGATGCGCTCGATGGCGAGCCCGGGGTGCGGTCCGCGCGCTTCCTCCGCCCGGACGCGTCCTATCCGGAAAGGTTCGCGGAAATCGCTCGAAGGCTCGGCGAACGCCCCGACCGGCCCCGGAGCGCACGCTTCGTGTGCGCGGTCGCCGTTGTCGCTGACGGCGAGGTGATTTACGAGACGACGGGTACGGTGGAGGGAGAAATCGCCCCCGCTGCTCGCGGCCGTGGAGGATTTGGGTACGACCCGATTTTCTATTACCCGCCCTACCAGATGACGCTTGGCGAAGTGACAGGCGAAGAGAAGCTGAGAGTGGCCCACCGCGGCTACGCGTTCAGGCGGCTGGCTGGGTGGCTAGGTAGCTGGGTAGTTCGGAACGGAGAACGATGACTTGTTCTCCGTTCCTACCCGGATGGTTGGCCGCGGACGGAAGACTCGAGTCTGTCCGTCCGGGTTTGAGGTGGCAGGGCGTGGCGGCCTGTCGGTCTTACGGCTCGTAGGTAGGACTTACACCGACTGGCCAGGCAGGTGAAAACGTTTACGTTCGAGCGGCGCGACCTTGGTCAGACCGCATGAATGATCCATCACGGGTGCGGAAAAGGAACTTCGCATCGACCAGTGCACCCAGCAGCGCGTCGCACGCAGTCCGATCAAGACCCCACAACCGCTGCGCCTGCGCCGTGGTCAGCCGAAGGCCGGGCATCTCGATATATTCGCCCTGCACTCGCCGAAGTACGTCATCAAGCGGCTGTTGCTGTGCTGCCATGATTGGTGCTCCCTCGTTCCTGAATTGAGTCGTGACCTGGACTTATTGAGCAACCGGGATGCCAGCGTCGAGGTTGATCGCCGGGCCGGGCCCTCCTTCGAAACCCTTAATATTTCGTCAGGTTTTTCCTCAACAGTTGCCACCGGTATTCATTTCCGCCCGTGGCTCGTCCATAAGGTGTAGCGAGGCTGACGGCAGGCTGTAAAAAAACGCGTCACGCTGCTACTGGGGCACATGCGTTGCAGTTTCGTTCGCGGAGGCACTTCTTTGACTTTGAACCTCGTCCAGCACCGCAGTGAAAACAGTATCTGGGACAACGCCGAACGGCCGTGGGATACCGAACGTTATTTCGCCGCCATGATGGCTGGCGCATGCCTGGTCATCGGATTCCGGCGCCGGGCCCTGCCCGGTCTGCTGCTGGCGGCCGGCGGCGGCGCCCTGGCCTGGTGGGCCGCAACCGGAATCGACCTGCGCAACCACCGCCGCGGGCAGCTTCGTGCGGCGCTCCCGATGCGCCAGGAACACGAAATGTCCGACCCGGTGATCGAGGCGTCTGAGGAGTCGTTCCCCGCGAGCGACGCCCCCGCGTGGACACCCACCACCGGCAACACCGGCGCCGCGAAGGGACTGCCGGGCTCGTTCCGAACCAACTAGGAGACGCGTGCGATGCCGCTCATGCTCGCCTATCTCAAGGTGCCGTTGTCGTGGGTAGAGATCCTGCGCCGCACCTTTCACGAAGCGTTCTTCAAGGAGAACAGCCTCGGGATGGCGGCACAGATGTCGTACTACTTCTTCTTCGGCCTGTTCCCTGCCCTGCTCTTCGTGATCGCCCTCGCGAGCTATTTCCCCGTCGAGGCGATGATCGATGAGATGTTCCTGATGCTCGGGGGCTTCGTGCCCCCTGAGGCGCTGGCCATCATCACCGATCAGATCAAGAAGATTTCGGAAGGGGAACAGGGCGGCCTGCTGACCATCGGCGTGCTGACCGCGGTCTGGAGCAGCTCCGCGGCGATGACGTCGATCATCGATACCCTCAACAACGCCTACGACATCGAGGAAGGGCGCCCCTGGTGGAAAGTGCGGCTGACGGCGATCGGCCTCACGGTCGGCGTGGCGCTGTTCATCCTGGTGTCGTTCGGCCTGATCCTCGTCGGGCCCCGGCTGGCGGAATACATCGCCGACTGGACGTTCCTGGGGACGGCGTTCGAGTGGACCTGGAAGATCCTCCAGTGGCCGCTCGTCTTCGCCCTCGCCGCCACCGGGATCACCATCGTCTACTACTACGCGCCTGACGCAGAGCAGGACTGGGTGTGGCTCACGCCCGGCTCCATCTTCGCCACGACGATCTGGCTGGTGGCCTCGCTCGCCTTCAAGTACTACGTCATCAGCATGGGCAACTACACCGAAGCCTACGGCGCCATCGGCGGCGTCATGGTGCTCATGCTCTGGTTCTATATCTCGGGCCTGGTGTTGCTGCTGGGTGCCGAGATGAATGCGGTGATCGAACACGCCTCACCGTACGGCAAGGATCCCGGCGAGAAAGTCCCCGGGCAGAAGCGGAAGCTTGGCCACGCGGCGATGCGTGATTGGATGGCCAGGCGCCACGGAAAGAGCGGGAAGCCGCCGAGCGCCGCCACTCCCTTCCTCCTGCCCGCGCCGGCACCGAGCGGCGCCTCGTCATGGCTGATCGGCGCGGGAGTGGTCACCGCGCAGGTGTGGATGGCGCTTAAAGCACTGCGCAATAAGAAAATCGGCGCGTAGTATACTGCCGCTCCTTATAGGAGGGGTCGTATGCGTAAGACTATTTCGTTCGCTCTCATGTGCGCCGTCGCGCTTGGCGCCAGCGCAGCCGCTCAGCAGGGCGCGCTTCAGACAGCCGCCACCACGCTTGGCGTCGCCAACATCAAGACTATCCAGTTTGTCGGTGCCGGCCGGAATTTTTCCGTCGGCCAGAACTACGTCGCGTCGGACCCGTGGCCCGCGGTGCCGGTCAAGAACTACACCGCGACGATTAACTACGACACCGCCAGCATGCGGGTCGAGTTGCTCCGGGAAATGGGTCCACTGATGCCGCGCGGCGGCGGCGCGCCCTTCTTCGGCGAGCAGCGCCAGGTCCAGGTGGTGGGCGGCAACTACGCGTGGAACGTCGCGGCGCCCGCGGCCAATGCGCCGGCCGGCACCGCGCCCCAGGCGGCCCCGAATGCAGGCGCCCAGCCGGAGCGCATGCTCGCGCTCTGGTCCACGCCCCAGGGCTTCGTCAAGGCCGCGATGGCCAACAACGCGACGACGCGCCAGACGCGAGCCGGCACGGAGGTGTCGTTCACGACCGGCGGCAAGTACAAGATGACCGGCATCATCAACGCGCAAGGCCACGTCGAGAAGGTCCAGACCTGGATCGACCATCCGATCGTCGGCGACATGCTGGTCGAAACGGTCTATACCGGCTACAAGGATTTCGGCGGCGTCACGTTCCCGTCGCGCATCATGCAGTCTCAGGACGGCTATCCCTCGCTGGATATCAGCGTGAGCTCGGTGACCGCCAACCCGATGTTCGACGCGCCGGTCCCCGACAATGTCCGCAACTTCCAGGCCCCGGCCGTGCAGGTGACGGTGCAGAAGCTCGGCGAAGGCGCCTTCTATCTCACCGGCGGTTCGCACCACAGCGTCGCCGTCGAGATGCGCGACCACATCGTCCTCGTCGATCTCCCCCAGACGGAACAGCGCGCCATGGCCGTCGTGGCGAAGGCGAAGGAGACGATCCCGAACAAGCCGGTGCGCTTCGTGATCACTTCGCATCATCATTGGGACCACCTGGGCGGCATTCGCACCGCCATGGACGAGGGCGCGACGATCGTCACGCACCGGTCCAACAAGGCATTTCTCGAGCGCGTCGCCAGGACCCCGCACACGCTGGTGCCCGATCGGCAGGCGGCGTCGAGGAAAGCCGTGAAGATCCAGACGGTGGGTGACAAGGGGCAGCTCACGGACGGCACGCGGGTGATTGAGATTCACCGTCTCGCCACCCTGGAGCACACCGGCGACCTGATGGCGGTCTACCTGCCGAAGGAGAAGATCATCATCGAGCCGGATGCCTTCACGCCGCCGGCACAGGCAGGCACGGCGCTGATTCCGCCGGCCGTGCCGTTCGCGCGGGCGCTCTACGACACGATCCAGCGTCAGAAGCTCGACGTGCAGACCATCGTGCCGCTGCACGGCAACCGCACCGCGGACGTGGCCGAACTGGCCAAGGCCGCTGGCGTCAACGCGACGAACTAGAGCTTTCTCAGCCGGACCCGCCGCACGGCGTGGTCCCGGCCCTTCTCCAGGATGAGATGGGCGCGCTCGCGGGTGGGCAGGACGTTCTCCCGAAGGTTGACGAGGTTGATCGTCTCCCACAGCGTGCGCGCCGTCTTCATCGCCTCATCGCGCGTCAACGCCGCATAGCGGTGGAAGTACGAAGACGGGTTCTGGAACACCGTATCCCGCAGCGTCAGGAACCGCTCCACGTACCACTGCTCGATGTCAGCCTCGTTGGCGTCCACGTAGATCGAGAAATCGAAGAAATCTGAGACGAACATAGCTGCCCGGCCGCTGCCGGTCTGCAGCACGTTCAGCCCCTCGACGATGACGATGTCCGGCTGGCGGACAACCTGGAAGTCGCCAGGCACGATGTCGTAGGTCAGGTGCGAGTACACGGGTGCCGACACTTCCGGCACGCCCGCCTTCACATCCGCCATGAACCGCACGAGACGGCGCACGTCGTAGCTCTCCGGGAAACCCTTCCGGTGCGTGGCGCCCCTGGCCTCGAGCTCACGCTGGGGCAGCAGGAAGCCGTCGGTCGTGATCAGGTCAACCTGGGGATGGCTTGGCCATCGGGACAGCAGCGCCTGCAGGATGCGCGAGGTCGTGCTCTTCCCCACCGCGACGCTGCCCGCGACGCCAATCACGAAGGGTACCCGCGGCGTGACGGCGCCGACGAAGGTCGCGGTCGCCTCGTGCAGTTTCTGGGTGGCGCCGATGTAGAGGTTGAGCAGCCGCGAGAGCGGCAGGTAGATGTCGGCGACCTCGTCGAGCGACACGCGCTCGTTCAGGCCCGCAAGGCCGCGCAGCTGGGGCTCAGACAGCGGCAGCGGCGTGGCGTCGCGCAGGGCCGCCCACTCCGCGCGCTTGAACTCGATGAAGCGGGAGAGCGCGACCTGCTCTCCCGGGGTGGTGGTCACGGCGAAATTGTACGTTACAACCGGAACATCAACCCCAGCGCCATCGCGAAGCCGACCCCGACGACGATGCGGCGTACCGCCTTCCGTCCGATGCGCCGTGCCACGCCGGCCCCGCCAACCCCGCCGATGATCGCCCCGACCGCCATGATCAGCGCGTCGGGCCAGATGACCAGTCCGGCCCAGATGAAATACGCGGACGCGACGGCGTTGATGCAGCTCGCCAGCACGTTCTTGAGCCCGTTCATCTGGTGGATATCCGTGTGGCCGATCAGGCTGAGCGCGGCGAGCATCAGGATGCCGATGCCGGCGCCGAAGTACCCGCCGTAGAGACCGACCAGCAACTGGAAGAACATCGTCCAGGAGAGCCAATGCGATCGCGCCTCGTGCGCCGCGGTCAGGTTGAAGCGCCGCTGGATCGGCTCCTGGACCATGAACAGGATCGTCGCGAAGAGAATCAGGATCGGCACGAGCCGGTCGAAGAGCTCCGCCGGTGTCCGGTAGAGCAGCACCGCGCCGACGATGGCGCCGATGACGCTCGGCACGATCAGGGCGAATACCCGCGGGTCGGCGCCGGCGACCTCGCGCCGGTAGCCCCAGACGCTGCCGATCGACCCCGGGACCAGCGCCACCGTGTTGGTCGCGTTGGCAACGATGGACGGGACACCAAGCCAGATCAGGGTGGGAAAGGAAACGAGGGTGCCGCCGCCGGCGACAGAATTGATCGCGCCGGCCACCGCGGCGGCGCAAAACACGAGAAGTGCGTGCATCCGGGATCACAGGATATAACGTGGGGGAAGGGCGCGCTTCGCTAGCACCACCCAGCTACCCAGCCACCCAGCTCCCTTGAGGCGCCCAGGCGACGACGTCCTGCCGCTTGGCGAAATGCAGCAGCGGCGCCATCGCCGGCAATCGGATGCCCGCCGCGTCCACCATCGTGTTGACGGTGATCGTGGCCTCGGCGCCCTGCAATGCCCACGGCAGGTGATGGATGTCGAGACGATTCAGGTGAAACGAACCGTCCAGCGTGTAGAGGCAATACCGCTCGGTCAGGAAGTACTCGAGCGACGCGTCGGGCGCCAGGTACGCCGGTCCGGTCGGGCGGTACCGGGCGACGAACGCCGCCGGCGGATCGTCCGTGCGGCGGCTTGCGTAATGCACCTCGCCTTCCTCTTCACGCACGTCGATCGACGCCGGGAAATACGGCAGGTGCAACAGCGTCCTCGCCACCGTGACGGCCATCGCGTTGTCCGCATCGAGGCTGAAGAAGAACACGCCCGGCTTGTCCTTCACGCGCACGTAGGTGCGGACGTTGATCTCGGGGAACGCGGACAGAAAGGGCACCGACGGTACGCCTCGCGGCGCGACGTTCGTCATGTGGAACGGGATGATGCCCAGCCACGCCTGGCCCGCGAACAGATCGAGCTCCAGTCCCGGTGGAATTTTCGCGCGCAACTCGGCGGCGCCGACGGGCCAGTGCGCGAACAGCAGATCGTGCCAGCTCTGCGTCATGACCCACGGACCGCCCGGAAGCGGCCACGGCCGGTGCGAGACCTGGTCGACGATGTGTGAGGGAAAGGTCATAATCGCGTTCCTTGCAACCTGCTCACCGTCACCGCTGGCTCAGCCCATCAAGAGCGATCGTCGCGGCGCTGGTCATCGCCGCCGCCGGCTGGATCGGCTATCGGACATGGGCGGGTGGACCAGACTTGCGAGTCGAGCTGCTCGAGGTGGCCGGCTACTCGGACAACGTCCCGGTCTGGCTGCCGTTCCGGCTGGCGGTCCGGCTGACCAACGACGGCGACGAGTCGATCACCATCCGGCGCATCGATATCGAACCCGACCTCGACGACTTCAACGAGGCCTACAGCGCGGGTAACGCGTACGATCTCTCGCCGCCCATCCTGCTCGAACCGGGAGCCACGCGCACTCGCAATCTGTCCGTCACGATACTGAATGCGAACCAGCTTCCGGAGCGCACCTACAACCTGGTGTTCAGGGCTCGCTTCCGGACCAACGACGGGGAGATCACGGCGGATTTTCCGGCGCAGTTCGAGTACGCGCGCGACCCGGCACGACGCGCGCTACGGCAGGGGTTGTGACCCGCACAGGGGCCCGGAGCCCCATGGTATGCTCCGCCAAACTACGCCCCTCTTTCACAGGAACGTGACACCCGTACGCTGGAGGCATGTGTATGAATGAAGTCAATCCGCAGGCACTTCATCCTGAGGTGTGGAAGCTGTTCGATCGTTACGTCCACGGCCTGATCGACCGCCGCGGCTTCCTCGACGGCGTCGGCAAGCACGCGGTCGGCGGCCTGACCGCGGTCGGCATTCTCGAGGCGCTCAGCCCGAAGTACGCAGAGGCGCAGACCCAGGTGCCCGCCAACGATCCGCGGATCAGGACCGAGTACGTGCAGGTGCCCTCGCCCGACGGCTACGGCAAAGTGAAGGCGCTGCTCGCGCGGCCGGCGAACGCCACGGGCAGGATTCCGGGCGTCGTCGTCATCCACGAGAACCGCGGCCTCAACCCGCACATCGAAGACGTCGTCCGCAGGGCGGCGGTCGCGGGTTTCCTCGCGATCGGACCGGATGCCCTGACCTCGCTCGGCGGCTACCCCGGCACCGACGAAGCCGGCGCCGAGATGCAGCGCAAGCTGGAACAGCCGAAGATGATGGCCGACTTCCTCGCGACCGCCCGCTACCTCAAGGCGCACGCGCAGTCGAGCGGCCGGATCGGCGCCGTCGGGTTCTGCTTCGGTGGAGGCGTGGTGAACAACATGGCGGTGCAGCTCGGGGCCGACCTCGGTGCGGGGGTGCCGTTCTACGGCGGCCAGCCGCGCGCCGAAGACGTGCCGAAGATCAAGGCCGCGATGCTCATTCAGTACGCCGCTGACGACGAGCGGATCAATGCCGGCATGGCGGCGTACGAGGCGGCCCTGAAGGCGAACCGGGTGACCTACGAACAGTACGTGTATCCGGGTACCCAGCACGGCTTCCACAACGACACGACGCCGCGCTTCAACAAGGAAGCGGCCGCGCTCGCGTGGCAGCGCACGGTGGCGCACTTCAATAAACACTTGAAGAACACCTAGGCGGAACCTGCCGTTCACGCTTTGAACTGCCGTTCACGCTTCTATGTTCTCAGTGCTCGGTTCGTGTTCGACGTTCGGTTCGGTGTTCATGATTCGGTGTTCGGCGCAGCCGAATCGAACTGCGAACCGCGAACGTGAACACGAACCGGGCACGCAGCACTTAGAAGTGTGAACACCACCTCTCAACACCGAGTTCCCGAAGCGCTCGTGAGAGCGCTGGGAACTCGACAGCTCGCGGCGGCAGTGGTCAACACCACCGTCGGCGCCGGGATTTTTGTGATCCCCGCGCTCGTCTCCCAGAACCTCGGCGCGGCCGCGCCGCTGGCGTTCCTTGTCTGCGCCGCAATCATGGCGCTGATCATCACGACCATTGCCGTGGCCGGCAGCCGGGTATCGCGGACTGGGGGAATTTACGCGTACGTCGAGGTCGCGTTTGGTCCCTACGTCGGTTTCCTCGCTGGCGTGCTGCAGTGGCTGACCGGGCTGCTTGCGGTGTCGGGCGTGGCGACCGCGATGATCGACCAGGCGGCGACGATGGCGCCGGCGGTCGGCGCGGGCCCGGTTCGCGGCGCGGTCCTCGCCGCGATCTTCGCGACGCTGGCGGCGTTCAACGTCCGCGGCGTGCGGACCGGGACGCGCGTGATCGAGGCCGTGACCGTCGCCAAGCTCGGCCCGCTGCTGATCTTCGTCGCCATTGGCGCATTCTTCGTCGATCCACAGGCGCTGGCGTGGCCGGCGTTGCCAGACACCGGCGCCGTCGGCCGCAGCGCGCTGCTGCTGATTTTCGCGTTCTCAGGCGTCGAGGTCGCGATTGCGCCGAGCGGAGAGGTGAAGGATCCCTCCCGGACGGTGCCACGGGCGCTCTTCATCGCGCTCGCCGTGACGACGGCGCTGTATCTCGCCATCCAGCTGGTGGCGCAGGGTGTTCTCGGGGAGGAGTTGTCCAGCCGCACCGCCTCACCGCTGGCCGACGCAGCGGCGCGGTTCCTCGGCCCGACCGGGCGGGGGCTGCTGCTGCTCGGCGCAGTCTGCTCGATGTTCGGGTATCTCAGCGGCGACATGTTGAGCAGCCCGCGCAACATGTACGCGCTCGCGCGCGAGGGGTTTCTGCCGCGCATCTTCGCCCGCATCGACCCGGCATGGCGCACGCCGCGGCACGCCATCTGGACGCACGCCGCGCTGGTCACGTTGCTGGCGAGCGTGAGCACCTTTCAGGCGCTGGCGATCATCGCGAACGTCGGGCTGCTGATGCTGTACCTGCTGTGCTGCGGAGCGGCGCTGGAGCTGACGCGGCGGGACGTCCGCGAGGATGGCGTCCCGTTCGCCGGCCCTGCGACGAGGATCGCGCCAATTCTAGGGGCCGCGTTGATGCTGGCGATCCTGACAACCGCAACCGGCAAGGAGATCGGAATCACGGCTACCGTGCTCGCGGTGGCAACGGTGATCTACATGGTGCGAGGTGCGAAGGTGTGACGGTGCGAAGGTGCGTCCGATGGTGCGACGGGGCGAAGGTGCGACGGTCCGACAGGACCACGAACCGTCGCACCTTCGCACCGTCGGACGCACCCTCGCACCGTCGCACCGTCGCACCGTCGCACCGTCGCACCGTCGGACGCACCCTCGCACCTCGCACCCTCGCACATTCGCACCTAGAATATGTCTATGTATTCCGTAGCGCTGTTCGCGCATTCCTGGCTTCGGTGGGTGGTGTTGCTGGCTGGGCTCCTCGCAGTCGCGCGCGCGATTGCGGGCCGGGCCGGTGGGAAACCGTGGACGGCCGCTGACGACCGCGGCTCGCTGATCTTCTCCATCGCACTGGATATCCAGGTGCTGATCGGCCTGCTCCTCTACGGCACCGGCATCAGCCCGATCATGCGGGTGGCGTTCCTGAACATGGCGGAGAGCATGCGCGACCCCTCGCTGCGCTTCTGGGCCGTGGAGCACCTCACCGGCATGGTGGTCGCGCTCGGCCTCGCCCACGTCGGCCGCGCTGTGATCAAGCGCAGGAAGTACCCGCTCGGAAAGCACCAGGCGGCGGCGATGTTCTTCGGCCTGGCGATGGTCCTGATCCTCCTGTCGATCCCGTGGCCCTGGGGCGAAAACATACGGCCGCTGTTTCGCTGACGCTCAAGGTCAAAGGTTAAAGGTAGAAGGGCAAAGGTACCTTTGACCTTTGACCTTTAACCTTTTACTTACGGCGCCAGCAAACCCGCCGGGATTTTCACCAGGAACACATCCATGCGACCGCCGCCCATGTTGGTCGTCCAGATAAAGTACTTCCCGGTGACGTCGATGTTTCCCTTCGGCATCCGCTCGTAATCGCTCCCGGGATTGCCGCCGCCGCTGGCGTCAAGGTCGGTCATGGTTTGCGTGACGACGAGGGTGTCGAGCGATCCATCAGGATGTCGCCCCGCATCCAGCGGGAAGCAGACGATCTCGTCCGCCATGTCGGAGACGCGGCTGGCGTTGCTGCCGCACGCGTACTGGTCCGCCATGCTGCCCGGCGTCGCGTTGCCGTGCGCGACGTGGTTCGCGGCCGCGATGTCCCACCGCTTGTTGTAGTGCACCACCGGCCCGACCGGGCGCGTGCTCGCGGTGTCGTCGAACTCGAGGAGGATGCTGCCGTTTGGCTGCGCGTTGTAGTTGTCCGCGCCGACCGCGTATCCGTATCCCATGTCGAGGTGGCCGAGCCCGCCCTCGACGTCTTCAACGATCCTCACGGCGCCGGTCTGCAGATCGACAATCCGGTTATTCAGCTTCCAGGTCGGCGTCATCTCGAGAATCAACAGCCACCGGCCCGACTTGTCGACGTGGCATTCGTCGAACGAGTAGCCCGCGGGCGTCGGGAAGTACTGAAACTGATTCGTGGTGCTGGTGTAGGCGAGGCACCCGATGCGCTGCCAGTCCCAGTTCTGCACCGTGACCGAGTGCACGTTGTCGTCGTCGCTCGAATGCGGCTGGTTGATGAACCCCGCATCCGCAGGACATACGCCCGGGCGCGGGCAGAGCGAGAGATCGAGCGCCGGCGTCCCGAACTGCTTCGTGAGGACGTCGTAGCGCTGGAGCTGCGTCCCGCCGACGACGTAGGTGTAGAGGGTCGTCGGCTGCGTCCCGCCGAAATACCAGCCTTCGCCGGTCGCGTAGCTGTAGCCGCTGTTCTCCGCGAACAGCGGGCCCAGGTTCTGGACCGCGTCCGTGAGCTTGTCATACGCGATCAACGTAGGGCCGCCGCCGCCCCGGTTGCGATCGGCGCCGACCATCACGTACATCAGCGGGCTGCCGACGTGGTTGTTGATGTTGCGCCAGTAGGAGTAGCCCACGTACCAGAGGCAATCCTGCCCGCCCACGCAGTCCGAGGCGTTGGTCAGCCTCACGCCTTCCGTGTGATACGGCGCCGGGAACGTGAACGCGCCCTTCGCGCCCCCCGCGGGGAGAAACGCCGCGATCTGCGGCGCGGTGAAACGCGATCGATAGGTGTGCGAACCCGCCTTCTCCAGAAACCCGCCATCGGACGGCGGCGGCGGGCTCACCGCCACGACCGCGTTCTGCAGCGTCGCGCCGATGGATCCCAACGCCACGTCGAGCAGCACCGGGTACTGAATGGCTTCGACCTTCTCGAGCAGGACCGCGCCGTTGCGGATGTACTGCAGCTTGTTGCCGACGATGGCGATGCGGAAGACGTCGCCGGCAGCGTAGGGGGTGTCCCCGCCGGACTGGTAGACGCCGTTCTCGAGCACATCGGCCCAGCCGCCACCGTTGAACCGGAACGCGAAGTCGATGTCGTTGTAGTAGGTGTTCGTGTTCCCGTGGCTCATGCCGGCGAGAAAGAACGTGTGGGTTTCGCCAACCGTGAACTCGACAAACCCGTCGCCGGCCGGAATCTGCTGCTGGGAGACCGCGCCGGCGTCGTCGCAGCCATCGCATCCCGTCGTTTTCTGGAGGACGTTGCCCGTAACCCCGACATGGACCTCGCTGGTCCAGGCGACCGATTGCGCGGACGCCGCACCGGGCACCAGAAATAGCGTGATGGCGAGCAGGCCGGGAACGGACGGGTATCGGGTTGACTTGTGCACGGCCTCAGTCGAGCAGGAGTGGTGCCACGGGAAAAGGCCAGCAGTTTCAGCCCTGAGGGATATGGCCCAGTTGCGGACTCATGCGGGCGCGCCGACAACGGAACAGCTACAATGGGCGCCGCCAGGATTTAGAGGGAGCGCCCAGGAGCCATGACTCAGATGAAGAACCGCTCGTCACAGCGTCCCGTCAACCGTCGAAACTTCCTCAAGAGCGCCGCCGTGACAGGCGCCGCGGCGCTGGTTCCAGGCGCCGGGCCGGCTGCCGCGCAAGCGCCCCCGGCGGACGGCGCAGGACAGGCGCGCCCCGCCCCGGCCAGCGCCGCCATGCCCGCGCGCGAAGTCGATCCCCCGGCCACGGTGGACACCGGTACGGTCGATCGGCCCGGCGGCGACTTCATGGTCGACGTCCTCAAGTCGCTGAACTTCGAATACATCGCGTCCAATCCCGGCTCCAGCTTCCGCGGCATTCACGAATCGATCATCAACTACGGCAACAACTCGATGCCGGAGTTCCTGACGTGTTGCCACGAGGAGTCGTCGGTGGCGATGGCGCACGGCTACTTCAAGGCCGAGGGGAAGCCGATGGCAGTGCTCTGCCACGGCACCGTCGGCATCCAGCACGCAGCGATGGCGATCTACAACGCCTACTGCGACCGGGTGCCGATCTACATGCTGGCGGGCAACTCACTCGACGCGACCATGCGGAGGCCGGGCGTCGAATGGGCGCACAGCGTCCAGGACGCGGCCGCGATGGTGCGCGACTACATCAAGTGGGACGACCTGCCGATCTCGCTCCCCCACTTCGCCGAGTCGGCGATGCGCGCCTACAAGATTGCGATGACGCCGCCGATGTCGCCGGTCCTGCTGGTGATCGATCACAGCATCCAGGAGGACCCGATCCACCACGAAGTGAAGGACCGGCTGCGGATTCCAAGACTGACCGTCGCCACCCCGCCGCAAGGAGACTCGGGAGCCGTCGCGGAAGCCGCGCGCCTGCTCGTCAACGCGGTCAACCCGGTGATCGTCGCCGACCGCGCCGCCCGCACCCCGGCCGGCGTCGCGCGGCTGATCGAGCTCGCCGAGACGTTGCAGGCGCCGGTGATCGACCAGGGCGGACGCATGAACTTCCCCACCCGCCATCCGCTCAACCAGAGCGAGCGCGGGCGTCAGTTGATCTCAGGCGCCGACGTCATCCTCGGCCTCGAGCTCACCGATTTCTGGGGGACGACCTCGGCGTCGCGCGATGCGATCGTGCGCTCCTCGAGAACGATCACCCGCCCCGGGACGAAGCTGATCAGCATCACCTCGGTTGATCTCTACACCAAGGGCAACTACCAGGACTTCCAGCGCTACCCGGAAGTCGACGTGGCGATGGCGGCCGACGCGGAAGCGACGCTGCCCGCGCTGATCGAAGCGTGCAAGAAGCTGATCACCGGTGACCGGACCCGCATCTTCCAGGAGCGTGGCCGCAAGTTCGGGGATGCGCACGCCGTCAACCTGGCAACCGCCCGCGAAGAAGCCGCCTACGCGTGGGATGCGACGCCGATCAGCACGGCGCGGATGACGATGGAGCTGTGGGCCCAGATCAAGAACGAGGACTGGTCACTCGTGTCTGAGAGCGGCAACAGCAGCGCCTGGGCGGCGAGGCTGTGGGACTTCAAGAAGCACTACCAGCACCTGGGTGACTCCGGCGGCGCCGGGGTCGGCTACGGCGCACCGGCGGCGGTCGGCGGCGCGCTCGCCAACCGGAAGCACGGACGCCTGTCGGTCGCCATCCAGGGCGACGGCGACTTCATGTATGCACCCGGGGTCTGGTGGACCGCGGCGCACCACAAGATCCCGCTGCTCGCCGTCATGCACAACAACCGGTCGTATCACCAGGAGGTGATGCACCTGCAGCGCATGGGCAACCGCCGCAACCGCGGCGTGGACCGCGCGCACATCGGGACGACGCTCGACAACCCGAACATCGACTTCGCGAAGATTGCCCAGGGGATGGGCGTGCACGCGCAGGGACCGATCACCAACCCGAACGATCTCGCGCCGGCGATCAAGCGCGCGCTCGAAGTCGTCAAGAGCGGCGAGCCGTCGCTCATCGACGTCGTGACGCAGCCCCGGTGAGGACCGACATGAAAACACTGACGTTGATCGCGATGGCCCTCTCGACAGCGGCCCTCTCAACAGGCGTCCTCGCCACGGCCCCACTGGCCGCGCAGGCGCCTGCGACAGCCCCGGCCCAGCCCGCCGCCCAGGGGAATGCCGACGCCGGCAAGAAGCTCTACACGAGCGTCGGCTGCTACCAGTGCCACGGGTACGAAGGGCAAGGCGGGGCTGCTGGTCCGCGCCTGGCCCCGAAACCGATGGCGCTGGCTGCGTTTCTACGCTTCGTCCGCACCCCGCCCAACCAGATGCCGGGGTACGGCCCGAAAATCCTCACCGACGCGCAGCTCACCGACATCCACGCCTACCTGGCCGCGCGTCCCGCGCCCGTACCGGTCGCGAAGATCCCCCTGCTTCAATAGGTCACGCTGTGAGGCAAGCCTTGTCAGGCTTGCCCGGCCGACCTGACAAGGTCGGCCCCACGGCAGCCGCCTCGCAACCTCAGCAGGCGGTAGTGGCCTTGTTCGTGCACTTCACGGATGACGTGGAGGTACGCATGAAATCAATCTGGATAACCGCGGCCATCGTCATGGCCGTTGCCCCGGCCGCGTCGGCACAGGCACAGGCATCGAAGGACGCAAAAGCGAAACAGCCCGTCACCCTGCAAGGCTGCATCGTCGCGGGTCAGGACAAGGGGACGTTCGCGATGACCGGCGTCCAGGAAATCGCGGCCGCTTATGCCGTGACCGTTCCGTCAGAGGCGCACGGGCGCCGGGTCGTGTTCTGGCTCGATCGCCAGAAGGAGATCGCGACGCACGCCGGCCACAAGGTCGAAGTCAAAGGCCGCGTCACCGAGGTCATCGAGGGTGAAATCGAGCTGAAGGCCGGGTCCAAGAACGACGGCGCCCTGATGGTCGAGTTCGAGGGCCCCGGCAAGGACGTGCGGATCCCGAACTCGGTGATCGGCGCCGAGATCGGCACGAGCGGCCGCGTTGCCGCCGAGAAAAACGACATCAAGACGTTCCTGATGAAGGTCGCCGTGGAGACCATCCGCCCGATCGACGGGGCGTGTCACCAGTAAGCGATCAACCGCCCCGCGGCGACCGCCGTCAGCCATGAAACGAGCGACATGCCGCCGAACACGGCAAGCTGGCGCGTCTCGCGGGGCGACAGCTCACGGCTGCCGCGCGCCTGCCACGCGGGCAGCCGGCGCAGCAGCAGGACGTTGACGAGACCAACGGCAATCGCCGGAAATTTGATCAACAGGAAGGGATTGCCGGCGTAGTCGGTGGCGGTGGCGGTGAGCAGCGCCGCCCCGCTGGCGGCCGCGACGGTGAAGCCGGCGGCGGCCACGGGAGTCGCGGCGGCAGCGAGGGGCGCGATCGGTACCCGGCGCCAGAGCCCGATCAGGCGAAGGTCCAGGACCAGGACCGACCCGAACATCGCCGCGACGCCGAGCACGTGGGTGAGGTTGAGGATCGCGTATCCCCAGGGACCGGCGTCGCGCACGAGGCGCCCGATCGCGGACGCCTCGAGCCACGACAGCACGTCGAACACGCAGCGGTGACCTGAAAAACTACGGTCTGAAGAGACTCTGCGCCGGGGTTACTGGCGGTCGGGGTAGACGTTGAACACGCGGCTGTTCCACGTCACGCGCTCGGTCTTGACCTCGAACTTGTTCGCGGTCTGGTGACGATGGCCGTGAACGGTGACCGTAGCGCCGAGGGGAATGATGCCCTCTTTCAAGCCCGCGCGCTCGGTACGTGCCGGCGGGGCCATGACCACGTCCCACACCTGGCCGTTGACGCGAACCTTCATCGTGGCGTGCGGGCCCGCGAGGCTGACCGGCACTTCGACCGTCCCGGTGATCTCGAATTCCTTGTCGAAGTAGCCGCCCCACCCGTGGTGAGCGCTGACCGGCTGCGGCGAGAGGATCACGAGTGCGACGAGCGCTCCCCCGGCGAGCGCGGTAAGAGACCGGCGTAATGACTGATGATTCATTCCTGACCTCCTCGTGCTGTGCTGTCTGGTAGGTTCATGCGCGCCCGGCGAACTCACGGGTCTCCGTGTGCACCTTGACCCGCTCTCCTTCTTTGACGAAGAGCGGGACACGGATTTCGAGACCGGTCTCGAGCGTCGCGGCCTTGGTGACCCCGCCGCTGGCAGTATCGCCCCGGACGCCCGGCTCGGTGTGCGTCACCGTGAGCTCGACGTGCGGGGGAAACTGGATGCCGATGGGCCGTCCGTTGAATTTCTGGATCTGGACGAGCAGGTTGTCAGCCAGCAGATGGCGGTCGTCTCCGACCACGTCAGGACCGAGGGAGACCGTGTCGAAGGTCTCCTGGTCCATGAAGTTGAACCCGCTGCTGTCCGTGTACAGGTAGGTGGCCGGCTCGACGACCAGGTCCGGCTCCTTGAATTTCTCGCCGGCCTTGAATGTTCTGTCGAAAACGGCGCGGGTGATCAGGTTGCGCATCTTGATACGCACCAGAGTCTGCCCACCGCGCGCCGTTGGTTTGGAAACCTCGACATCGAGGCAGTGGTAAGGGGCGTCTTCGTACTCGAAGAACATCTTTCGCTTGATGCTGATCGCTTCGATCACGCCTGCCATGAGGCGCCTGTTATTCCGGCTTCACGTTCTCGGCGCGGGGACCCTTCGGACCCTGACCGACCGTGAAGGACACATTCTGCCCCTCCCGCAAATCATCGAACCGCGCGCCGGTGCAGGCGGACTGATGGAAGAAGTACTCCGTCCCATCAGACGTTGCGATGAATCCAAAACCCTTGTCCGTGATGCGCTTGATTGTTCCAGTCGTCGATGCCATGTCGTCTCGCCTCTAATGTAGTGAGCTCAGCCGTGAGCCGCAGTGACCAAGCTATCAGTGTCGCACCTTTATGCCCCCGCGGCACGAATAAGATCGCAAACGCCTGTTCCGGCCCGGGACCCCTTCACAGTTCGGCAAATTTCCTCAGCAATTCGACTCATGGCCGAGCTGGCGTCAGCCGATACGAGCACTATACTTACCCTCTTGTCCTGACTCTCGCGAGGCGTGCCGCACGGTTTCCCTATGTCCAGGATCCTGATTGTCGACGACTCCCCCACCATCCGCCGGATGGTCAAGGCGTCGCTGAGTGCCCTCCCCGGGGCGGCGTTCAGCGAGGCCGCCAGCGGCCTCGAAGCGATCGAGTCGCTGGCGCTCGGTCCGATCGACATGATGGTGCTCGACCTCAACATGCCGGATATGCACGGGATCGAAGTGCTGACGTTCATCCGCGCGCATCGCGCCTACCAGGCCTTGCCGGTCGTCGTACTCACCACGCGCGGCGACGATGACAGCCGCGAAGCCGCGCTCAAGGCCGGCGCCACCCGCTACCTCACCAAACCCTTCGCCCCCCAGGTCCTGGCCTCGCACGCGCGGGAGCTGCTCGCCATTGTCTGACCAGGATTCGTTCCGCACGCGCTTCCTCGACGATTACGTCGCCGAGTGCGAGGACCACCTGGCCGCGCTCCGCCGGACGATGATGACGCTCGACGGCTACCTCGAGACCGGGCTGCCGGCGCCGGTCGTCGAAGAGCTGTTCCGGCGCTTCCACTCGCTGAAGGGCATTTCCGGCATGGTCGAATTTCGCGAGGCCGAGGCGCTGGCCCACGAATCGGAAAGCTACCTGCGCGCGCTGCAGAAGGCACAGACCACGCTCTCCCCCGATGGCGTCCAGGCGCTGATCGACGGCAGCCGCACCTTCGACCGCCTGCTGGAGACGTTCCGCCAGCAGCAGCCCCCGCCTGACGTCTCGCCGCTGCTGGCGCGGCTGGCCCGCCTGGTCGCGGGCACTGCCGACGTGGCCCCATCCGCACCGCAGGGCGCCGCTGTGCAAACCTGGCAGGTCTCCTTCACGCCGCGGCCCGACCTCCAGGCGCGCGGCGTCACCGTCAACACCGTCCGGCAGCGCCTGGAGTCCGCCGGGGAAATCCTCGAAGTGACACCGCAGGTGTCCGCGGAGGGCGGGGTGCGCTTCGATTTCATCCTGCGCGCGCGCGTTGACGCCGCGACGCTCGAGACCTGGACCAGGGACGGGATGACCCATGCCGCGGCGGCCGCGGCGCCAGACACCACTCCTGCCCCGGTGCCATCGGCCCCGGCGCCGGGCGCGGGCGATGCCGCGAGCCGGACGCACTACGTGCGCGTGGACCTCGCGCGTCTCGACGACCTGATGCGCCTGATCGCGGACGTCGTGATCACCCGCGCCCGGCTGCAGTCCGCTACGGCGCGCGTCGAGGCAATCCTGCCGGCGAGCGACTGGCGAGCGATCCAGGAACAGGGCCTGGCTTTGGAGCGCCATGTCCGCGACCTGCGCGACGCGGTGATGCGCATCCGCCTCGTCCAGGTCGGCGAAATTTTCGAGCGCATGCCGCTGGTGGTGCGCGATCTCGCCCGCGACGCGCGCAAGCAGGTGCGGCTCGACGTCGAGGGACAGACCACCGAGATCGACAAGTACCTCACCGAACGGCTGATGGATCCCCTGCTGCACCTGGTGCGCAACGCGATCAGCCACGGGATCGAGGCGCCCGAGGAACGGGCCGCCCACGGCAAGCCCGCGGAGGCGACCATCCGGCTCCGGGCGTCGAACGTCGGCGACACGGTGATCATCCAGGTGTCCGACGACGGCCGCGGCATCGATCGGCTCCGGGTCGCCTCGCGCGCGCGCGAAGCGGGGCTCGACGCGACGCCCGACGTCACCGACAACCGGGCGCTGCTCGAGCTGATCTGCGCGCCCGGCTTCTCGACCCGCGTCGAAGCGGATCGCGGCAGCGGCCGCGGCGTCGGCATGGCGGTCGTGAAGAAGGCGGTGCAGGAGCTCGGCGGCACGCTCGCGGTGGACAGCACGGCCGGCGAAGGCACGACCTTCACCATGACGCTGCCGTTGACGCTGGCGATCACCGACGCATTGCTCGCGTCGGTCGGCGGCCGGCTGTTCGCGATCCCGCAGGCCTCGGTGCAGGAACTGATCGAAGTGGACGGCACGACCGTCCGGCAGCTGGAAGGCGGCGAGATCATGCCGTATCGCGCCGGCGTGCTGCCACTGGTCCGGCTGGCGACGCTGTTTGGCATCGACGCGGCGCCGCGCGACGCGCACCACGCCTTCGTCATCGGCGCGGGCCTCGAGAGCGTCGGGCTGGTGGTCGATCGCATCGTCGGCCAGCGCGAGGTGGTGGTGCGGGCGCTGACGGATCCGTTCATCCGCGTCGAGGGCATCAGCGGCGCCACCGAGCTCGGCGACGGTCACGCGGTCCTGATCCTGGACGTGCCGGCGTTGCTCGCCCAGGCACGGCATGCAGGCGGCGTGGCCCGGGTGCATGCACCGTCGGGGATCATGTGATGGAGGCGGCACCGATGACGCAGACGCCCCGCGCGCGCGACTCGTACATCCTGTTCACGCTCGCGGGCACCAGCTACGCGATGCCGAGCCCGGACGTGCGCCACATCGAGATGGTCGACCAGGTGACGGCGGTCCCCAACGCCCCGGCGTTCGTGG
This sequence comes from Acidobacteriota bacterium, assembly GCA_947465645.1. Next base: position 76,334 of record CANIBQ010000009.1, read on the forward strand.
ACGGCGTCGTCTTCTCGCGCGGGCAGGTGGTCCCGGTCGTGAACCTCCGCGCGAGGTTCGGGTTCGCGCGCGCGCCGTACGACGAGCGCACGCGGCTGCTGGTCGTGCACGCGGACGGCCGGACGGTCGGCCTGGTGGCCGACACGGCGCGCGAGTTCATCACCATCGCGGCGTCGCAGATTCATCCGCCGCACGACGCGCTCCGCGACGTCAGCGCCGCCTACCTCTCGGGCATCGCCACCATCGGCGATCGCATGGTGCTGGTGCTCGACACCGCGGAAATTCTGAGATCGACCGGCGGGCTGGGCGAAGCGGTCGCGGCGCCCCCCGCTCATTCGTGAACGACATAAGGAGAATAGTGATGGCAGCTCGCAGCAGACCGGCAGGCGGGATTAACGGCGCGCACAGCCTTCCGCTCGACACCGCGGTCGTCCGGAACGAAGCGGGGTTGATCAGCCATGCCGCCGCCGCGATCGCGAAGATCGCGGACGAGGTTTCGGAAGGCGCGGACACGCAGATGCGCTCGCTCGACGAAGCGCTCAGCGGCATCAACCAGATGGCCGCCTCGCTGAGGGAGACGGCCACCCAGGCTGAATCGGTCGCGTCGTCATCCGAGGAGCTGGTGTCGACCATCAACGAGGTCGCCGCATCGGTGGAACAGGTGTCGGCGAACACCGTCACCCTCGCCTCGGCTGCCGAGGAGACCGCCAGCGCCAGCCTCGAGAGCCGCGCGTCGATCCAGTAGCGTCACCACGGCGACCGAGGACATGGCCACGGCCACCGAGGAGGTGACCGCGTCGATGGTCGAGATGGCCGCGTCGATCAAGAGCGTGGCCGCCGACACCGACACCCTGGTGTCGTCGCTGAACGAGTCGGCGGCGGGCATCGAGGAGATGACCCGCTCGGTCAAGGGCGTCGCCGGCAACGCCGTCGATTTTGCGAGCTCCGCCGAAGAGACTGCGTCATCGATCAACGAGATGGCGGCCTCGATCGAGGAGGTCACGGCGATGACCGACAAGCTCGGCACCTCGGTCGATCAGACCGCGACCGCGATGGAGCAGATGTCGCGCTCGATCAGCGCCGTCGCCGCCAACGGGCAGCGCATCTCCCACGCGACGCTGGCCGCGGCGGCCAGCGCGACGCAGATGGACCGCTCGATCGAGTCGGTCGCCGGCCTCTCCCGGCGGGCCGACGAGATCACCCGGCGCGTCGGACGGGACGCCGAGGAAGGGGGCGGCACCATCCGCCGCTCGATCCAGGGGATCGCGCGGCTGCGTGAATCGATGGTGCACTCCGCGACGGTGATGCGCGAGATGGGCCGCCGCACCGACGAAATCTCCAGCATCGTCGGCACCATCAACCTGATCGCGGAGCGCACCAACCTGCTGTCGCTCAACGCGTCGATCGAGGCGGCGCGCGCCGGCGACGCGGGACGCGGCTTCGCGGTCGTGGCCGAGGAAATCCGCAACCTGGCAGACCGTTCGGCGAAAGCCACGTCGGATATCGCCGCGATCATCAAGGCGCTCCAGGACGTGGCCAAGGACGCCGTCACGGCGACCTCGGACGGGCTGCGTGTCGCCGAAGACAGCAACAGCCTCGCGGAGACCGGCGCGACCGGCCTGCAGAAGATCCTCGGCGGCATCACCGAGACGACCGAGATCGTCTCGCAGATTGCCCGCGCCACCGACGAGCAGCGCACGGCCGCCAAGGATGTCGTCCAGGCGATCGCCACCTCGACCGACCAGGCCAAGCAGGTGGCGGCGGCGACCGCCGAACAGGCCAGCGCGGCGACCGGCATCACGCAGGCGACCGCGCAGATGCGCAAGACGGCGCAGGAAGTGGTCAAGGCGATGGGCGAGCAGGGGCGCGCGTCCCGGGACATTCTCAAGGCCGCCCAGAACACGACCGCGCTCGCCGATGAAGTCCGACGGGCCACATCCGAACAGGCGCGCACGGCGTCGCAGCTCGCGGCGGCCGCCGACTCGATGCGGCGCGGCGCCGCGGCCACCTCCCATGCGCTCGCCGAGCAGAGCGCTTCCGGCGAAGAGATCTCGCGTGCCGCGGCGGGGCTGTCGAAGACGGCGACCGGGGTCAGCCGCGCCATGGCCGAGCAGGCCAAGGCCTCCCAGGAGGTCGCGGGCGCCGCGACCAGCATGCGCCAGCAGACGGAGCAAGCGGCCAAGGCCCTCAAGGAGCAGGCACGCGCAATGCGCGACATGCTCACGGCCGCCAACAGCACGGCCAAGCAGATCAAGCTGATCACCATGGCCAACCGCGAGCACTCGACCGTGGCCGGCCGCTTCGTCACCGTGCTGCGCGACATCCGCGACATCACCGAGCGCAACGCGCGCGGCGTGAGGCAGACGCGGGGCACGACCGGCGAACTGGTCGAGCGCGCGGCCGCGCTCACCTCGGTGATGGACAACGCCACGCTCAACGTGCGCGGCGGCAATGGGCGGCCCAACGGCGCCAACGGGAAACGTTAGGGACACATGGCTGCAGGGACGCCCCGGCTCGGGGTATTCACGACCGATACGGCGCTCACCATCCGCACCTGGGATCCGATCCTCGCGGCGATGACCGGCATGCCCGCCGAGAGTGTCACCGGGCGTCCGCTCAGGACCGTCATCCCCGATCTCGCCCAGCGCGACCTGGCCGTCCGCTTCGATCGCGTGCTGGCCACCGGCGTCGTCGAAGTGCTGACGCCGGCGTTCCACGGGCACCTGATCTCCTGCCCGCCGGCCGAGCCGTCGGCCCACTTCCCCACCATGCGGCAGCGCGCCACGATCGCGCCGTTGCGTGACGAAGACGAGGCGATCGTCGGCGTGATTGTCACGGTCGAGGACCTCACCGCCCGGCTCGACCAGGAACGCGACCTCGCGGCCGGCCTGAAGAGCGAGGACCCTGCCACCCGCCTTGCCGCGGTGCAGGCAATCGACGCGGGTGCCCTCGGGGACGTCCGCCCGCTGACCAGCGCGCTGGGCGATCGCGACTGGCGGGTGCGGCGCGCCGCCGCCGAGTCGCTGGCGCGCACCGGCGACGACGACATCGTCAGCTCGGTGCTGATCATGCTGCGCGACGATCACCGGGATTTTTCGGTGCTGAGCAGCGCCCTCCACGTGCTCTCGATGAGCAACGTCGACACGGTCGGCCCGCTGATCGAGCTGCTCGACCATCCGGATATCGACCTCCGCACGCAGGCGGCGCTGCTGCTGGGACGCCAGCGAGATCCGCGGGTATCGCCCGCGCTCGTCCGCGCGCTGTCCGACGCTGATACCAACGTCCGCTTCCACACCATCGAGGCGCTCGGGCACCTGCGCGCCGCCGACGCCGTGGATCCCCTGCTGGCGATCGCCGAGTCGGGCGATTTCTTCCTCGCCTACCCCGCGCTCGACGCGCTCGCGCAGATCGGCGATCGGCGCATCGCCGCGCAGCTCGTGCCGCTGCTCGCCAGCGACGTGCTGAGAAATCCCGTCGCGGAAGCGCTCGGGCAGCTTGGCGACGAGCGCGCCGTCGCGCCGCTGGTCCGGCTGCTGGATCAACAGGACGCGCCGGTCGCGATCGTGGCGGAAGCGCTGGCCAGGATCTACCAGCGTTACGACGACGACTATGGTGACGCGCTCCAGATCGCCGCCGACGTCGCCCGCGCCGTCACGCCGGCCGCGACCAGGAAGCTGATCGACGCCGCCGCGCAGGTGCAGGCCGAGTCGCTGCCGTCGCTCGCGCGCGTGCTCGGATGGCTGGAAGGCCCCGCGGTGCACAAGGCGATGGCGCTGCTGCTCGGGCACCAGAAGGCCCGGGCGGAGGTCGTCAAGGCGCTGGTCCGGTACGGGGCCGACGTCGTGGACCTCCTGATCCAGCAACTGGCCGCCGACGATCCCGAGACGCGGCACGCGGCCGTTGTCGCCCTCGGGCGCATCGGCGATCGCCGCGCCACCGACGCGCTGGTGACGACGATGCTCGACGATGAGGCGCTGGTCCTGCCGGTCGCGACGGCGCTGGCGCGCATCGGCGACGGCCGCGCCTACGAGCCGCTGGTGGCGCTGATCGGGCATCCCGACCCGGCCGCCCGTCATGCGGTCGTGGCGGCGTTGAACTCGATTGGCCACGCCGACATGGGACCGCGCATGGCCAGGCTGCTGCGCGACCCGGACACCAACGTGCGCGAATCCGCGGTCCGCATCGCCGGGTACTTTGGCTATCCCGGGTGCGTCGAGGGGTTGCTGGCCTGCTGCCGGGACGAGGACGAGGGCATCCGGCGCGTGGCGTTGGAACACCTGCCTTTCGTCGAGGATGCGCCGGTGATCGGCGTGCTGGCGGGGGCCCTCGCCAGGGACACGCCGCGTGCCCGGGCCGGCGCGGTCCAGGCCCTCGCGCGGATCGACGGTGCCGATGCCGACGAGCTGCTGATCGGCGCGATGGTCGATCAGGATCCGTGGGTGCGGTTCTTCGCTGCCAGGGGTGTCGGTCAGCGACGCCAGGCTGGAGCCGTGACGGTCCTCACCACGCTGGCCGCCCAGGACCCGGCGTACCACGTGCGCCTGAGCGCCGTCGAGGCGCTCGGACGGGTCGGGACGGTCGAGGCGATCCGGTGCCTCGCGACGCTCATCGACGGCTCCGATCGAGAGCTCGCGCACTCGGCGCTGCGCGCGTGCGGGTTGACGACGCATCCGGACGCGCTGCCGCTGCTCGAAAGCGCCCTGCGCCGCGAAGACCCGGAGGACCGCGCCGCCGCGGCTGAGGCGATCGCCACGCGCGACGGCACCGGGGCGATCGACGCCTTGCGCTGGACCGCCGCCGCCGATCCGGTCGCGTCGGTGTGGGAAACGGCAATCGACGGGCTCGGCGCGCTGGCGGCGAGACGCACCACCGGCTCCCCCGGTGCGATCGACGCGCTGGTCGCCGTCTCCGTGGATGCGAATCGGCGCGAGGCCTGCATCCGCGCACTCGCGTCGGTGCACCCGTCGGAGATCGATCGCGTGGCGGCCGGGCTCGAAAATCCCAGGGCAGACGCGCGATCCGCTGTCGTGACGGCGCTCGGCCGCATCCGGCATCCCCGCGCATCCCACTGGCTGCGTACGGCGCTCGACGACGCCGCGCCGGCGGTGAGGCTCTGCGCGATCGCCGCACTGAGCCGGCTTGGCAGCCGCGGCGCGGAGCGGCAGCTGGCGCGGCTGGCCGGCGCGGACCCGGAGACGTCGGTGCGGCGTGCCGCCGAAGCCGCGCTGCGGCCGTCGCGGCCGCCGCTCGATGACAGCCCCGGCATCGCGTCCGGGCGGTCCACCTAGAGCGCCATGCGCTTCGAGGGAGATACCCTGTCGGTGCCGAAGGGCGCCGACGCGCTGCTTCGCGATCTCGTGCACGAGCGTCTCGGGTTGCATTACGACGGCCCGCGTCACGATCAACTGCTCGAACGCCTGGCGCCGCTGGTGCTGGAGCGGGGCTTCCAGTCGTATCTCGACTATTACTACCTGCTGAAGTACGACGAGGAAGGGGCGACTGAGTGGCCCCGGGTCATGAATGCGTTGTCGGTACCGGAGACATATTTCTGGCGGGAGGCGGACCAGTTCCGCGCGCTGACCGAGCACATCCTGCCCGCCCTGGCCGCGCGCTGGACCAGCGGGGTCGTGCGAATCTGGAGCGTGCCCTGCGCGTCAGGCGAGGAGCCGCTCAGCATCGCGATGGCGCTCAACGAGACGGGGTGGTTCACGCGGCTGCCGATCGAGATTCACGGGAGCGACGCCAGCGAAGCGGCGCTCGCGAAGGCGCGGGCGGGCCGCTACCGGGAGCGCGCGTTCAGGGCCCTGGCCCCGGACATGCGGGAGAAATACTTCACCAGGGATGGCGACACCTGGGTGGTCGCGCCTGAGCTCTGCCGCCGCGTACAGTGGAGCCTGGTGAACCTGGCGTCGGAGGAGCAGGTGCGGCCGCGGGCCTCGGCCCCGGTGATCTTCTGCCGCAACGTGTTTATCTATTTCTCGGACCGCAGCATCCGGCGCACGGTGCGGGTCATGGCAGAGGCGATGCCGCCGGGCGGCTACCTCTGCGTCGGAGCCTCGGAGTCGCTGCTGCAGGTGACCGACGCCTTCGAGCTCGACCAGATGGGCAGCGCGTTCGTTTACGTGAGGCGATGAGTACTCAGAACCGTGTAGGTAAAAGGTAAAAGGGCAAAGGGCAAAGGTAAAAGGGCAAAGGGCAAAGGGCAAAGGGCAAAGGGTAGATGCTGCACGAGCATTGTTTGACCTTTAACCTTTAACCTTTAACCTTTGACCTTTGACCTTTGACCTACAAGAGGCCGTTTAGATGACAGATCGCAAGCTGCGGGTCCTGGTGGTGGACGACTCGGCGTACGTCAGGAAGGTCGTCAGCCAGATGCTGGCGTCGCAGGACAACATCGAGGTGGTCGGCACCGCGCGCGACGGCGCGGAGGCGCTCGATCAGGTCGAGCGGCTCAAGCCCGATGTCGTGACCTGTGACCTGATCATGCCCGGCACCGACGGCGTCGGATTCATCGAGGCGCAGATGCGGCGGCGGCCGATCCCGATCGTCGTGATCAGCATCGCCAACGAGGCCGGCGAGCGCGTGCTGGCGGCGCTCGATGCGGGCGCCGTCGACTTCATCCAGAAGCCGACCGCCCTGGCCACCGAAAAGCTGCTGGACATGAGCCGCGAGCTGGGGGAAAAGATCACCGTGGCGGCGGGCGCGTCGATGGCCCGCCCGGCCGAGGCCTCGGCCCCGAGGGCGGTGCTGCCGGCGCCTAAGACGGCGCGGGCGGTGGACATCGTCGTACTGGGCATCTCGACCGGCGGACCGCAGGCGCTGCGCTACCTGGTGCCGCAGCTCCCCGCCGACTGTCCCGTGCCGATTGTGGTGGTGATGCACATGCCGTTCGGGTATACCGAGATGTACGCGGAGAAGCTCAACGAGATGACCGGGTTGACGGTCACCGAGGCACGGGAAGGCGCGCCGGTCCGCCCCTGTTCGATCGTGATCGCCCAGGCGGGCCGCCACCTGTCGTTCGAGCGCCGTCCGGACGGCGAGGTGGTATGTCATCTCGACATCCGCCCGCTCGATACGCTGCACCGGCCGTCGGTGGACGTCATGTTTCAGTCGGCAGCCGAGACCTACGGCGCGCGGGTGCTGGGCGTGGTCATGACCGGAATGGGCTCGGACGGCCGCGACGGGTCCGCGTGGATCAAGGCGAATGGCGGTACCATCCTGACCGAGAGCGAGGAAAGCTGCGTGGTCTACGGGATGCCCCGATCAGTCATCGAGTCCGGCCTGAGCGACCAGACGGTTCCGCTCAACCGGATGGCTGCTGCGATCCTGGAGTCGATATGAGTGCGAAAATACTCGTCGTGGACGATTCAGCGCTCGCCCGCCGCCGCATGCGCGAGATCCTCGAGTCGAGCGGACACCAGGTGCTCGAAGCCGAGGAAGGGATGGCCGCGATCGAGAAATTCTTCCTCGAGAAACCCGATCTGGTGCTCCTCGACCTGGTGATGAAAGGGATGTACGGCCTGGATGTGCTCGCCAAGATCCGCGCGCTGGACCCCCACGCCAAGGTGATCGTCATCTCCGCCGACGTCCAGACCTCGTCCCAGGACCTGGCGGTGAGCGGCGGCGCCAGCCGGTTTCTCACCAAGCCCCCCGACCGCGACGAGCTGCTCACGGCGGTGAGGGACGTCCTCGCGGATTCTCGCGCATGAAACTCACGGCGGTTCAACAGGACGCGCTCGTCGAGCTGATCAACATCGGCTTCGGCCGCGCCGGCGCGTCGCTCTCGAAGCTGACCGGACACCGGGTCACCCTTCAGGCCCCCGAGGTGAACGTCTACGCGATCGAAGACCTCGCGAAAGCGCTCGAAGGCACCGTCGAGGGCGACATCGCCACCGTCCACCAGCTCTTCAGCGGAGCGGTGGCCGGTGACGCGCTGATGATCCTCGACCATCGGAGCGCCGGCATCCTCAAGCAGCTGCTCACCGACGAGGCGCCGCTGCCGCTGGCCGTCGACGCCTCCGCCAGGGAAGTCGTCACCGAGGTGGGCAACATCCTCCTCAACGCCTGCCTGGGGACCTTCGGCAACCTGCTGAAGGTGCAGGTCTCCTTCTCGGTGCCGCGCCTCGACCTCGACACGCTCGACGGCGTGTTGCAGTCGCTGATCGTCGAGCAGCAGGAGCTGCAGTACGCGCTGGTGGTCCACGCGGCGTTCAACCTGCGCGACAGCGAGGTCACCGGCTTCATGGTGATCGTCCTGGGGGTGGCCTCGATGGATCGACTCATCCGGGCGGTCGAGGACTGGGCGTAGGCACACCCGTGTCACAGAACCATGCCGTCTCGCCGCTGAGCGCCACGGCCCTCGCCCGCTGGCTCGACGAGTACGTCGTTGCCGGCGTGATCGTGACCGATGCCGCGCTGGTGATCCGCTCGTGGAACCAGTGGATGCAGCGCCATACCGGCGTGCCCGCGTCCGAGGCGGTCGGCCGCCCGCTGTTCGAGGTCTGCCCGGAGCTGGTGGCGCGCAACTTCGCGCCGTACTTCCGGGACGCGCTCGACGGCCAGGTCCAGGTCGTGTCGCAGAGCCTGCACAACCATCTGATTGCGTGTCCGGCGAAAGTCCTCGGCGTGCCGGGACTGATGCCGCAGAGCTGTCGCATCGTGCCGCTGCTGGAGGACGGCGTGGTGGTCGGCACGCTGACCTCGATCCAGGATGTGACCGATCGGGTCAACACCGAGGACGCGCTGCGCCGGCAATACGACGCCAGCGAGAGCGCGCGCCGCGCCGCCGAGGAAGCGTCGAACACCAAGGACGCGTTCCTCGCGACGCTCTCCCACGAACTGCGCAACCCGATCAACGCCGTGATCGGCTGGACCCGCATGCTGATGAGCCGCGGCGCCCCCGAGCACGCGATCGAGGTCATCGACCGGAACGCCAGCCTGATGATGCGGATGGTTGACGACATGCTCGACGTCGCCCGGATCCTGACTGGCAAGCTGAGCCTGGACGCGCAGCCCACCGATCTGCTGCAGGTGGTGATGGCCGCGGTGGACGTCGTCCGTCCAGCGGCGGACGAGCGCCGCATCGCGATCGAGATCCTGCCGCAGGGCGACATTCCCCCCTTTGACGCCGACGCCGTCCGGTTGCAACAGGTCTTCCTGAACCTGCTGCAGAACGCCGTGAAGTTCAGCAGCTCCGGCGGACGGATCACCGTCCGCGTCGCGAGCGGTGATTCGCGGGCGGTCGTGTCGATCAGCGACACCGGCCAGGGGATCTCGCCCGACTTCCTGCCGTACGTGTTCGAGCGGTTCCGGCAGGCCGATGCCTCGGCGACACGCCGTCACGGCGGCCTCGGCCTGGGGCTGGCGCTGGTGCGGCAGCTGGTGGAGCTGCACGGCGGCAGCGTGCGGGCGCACAGCGATGGGATCGGGCACGGGGCGACATTCGAGGTGTCGCTCCCCCTTTTCCACGGACACCATGTCGCTGCCGATCCCGCCGGCGTGACGACCGCGGTGATCGCCAACGCCCTGCACGGCACCTGCGTGATGGTCGTCGACGACAACGACGACATCCGCGGCGTCGTCGTCGCGGCGCTGTCACAGCATGGGGCGCGGGTGGTGGAAGCGTCCTCCGTGTCAGAGGCGATGCATGCCCTGAACGCGGCCGGCGAGTCGCCGCCCCAGGTCATCGTGGCGGACATTGCGATGCCGGAGCAGGATGGCTACGCGCTGCTCGGCCAGATCCGGGCGCTCCCGGACGCAGCGGGTAAGGCGCCGGTGATTGCCCTGACCGGCTTCGTTGCGCCCGAGGAGCGATCGCGCCTGCTCGACTACGGTTTCGACGCGTTCGTGTCGAAGCCGTTCACGCCCGACGCGCTCGCGGCGGTGGTGGCCACCATGGCGCTCCGCGCTCCCTCCCGGCCATAGATCGGCCGCGACTTTCTTTGCACTGACTTTCTTTACAATGGGTCTACGCGCCCGTAGCTCAGTTGGATAGAGCACCGGCCTTCTAAGCCGGGGGTCGAAGGTTCGAGTCCTTCCGGGCGCGCCATTTCCTAAAGAATTCGCGGATTTCGTTCGCCAGAATATTTGAAGGCGAACGTTCATCGAAAAGAATGACCGGTCTCGCGAGTGTGCGCCACATTCCTGCGAATTCGCGATCATCGATTCTGCGCCTAATTCACGACATTCAGAATCAGGCCACATCTGAGTCATCAGCGAAAGGGATGGCGACCTCCGGTCATGGAGGCCGGAGGTCGCTTTACGACCGCCGCGACCAATGGCATCGTGTGCGCAGCGATGAACGAGCTTCGCGAGCTGCGTCGAGCGATCGGACTGGGACAACGCGAGTTCGCCGCGCTCCTGTCGATTCCGCTCGAGACCTTCCGGCCATGGGATAGCGGGCGTCGCGTCGTCTCCGTCGCAGTGCTGCAGTGTGCCCGCGACGCGGTCGCCGATCATCAGCGACAGCACGAGCAGTTGCCACTCGACCAGTTGGCCAAGGAACTCCACGTCCGCACGTTGCAGGCCGCCGTCCGGACCGGCCGACTCGACGCGCACTTCTCCGTCAAATCCGTGTTTGGTCGCCCTCGGCGTTTGGCCACGCGCGCCGCCGCCGAGCGATTCATGGCTCTCCACTACCGCTGCTTCGCCGGGCAACAGGTCTGTCCAGCTCCCCTGCCGACGGTCCCGAACAACTACGACCAGCGACTGCGGGCGCTTCGTCGTCGGCTCCGACTCACGCAAGACGGTCTAGCCCGACGCATCGGCGCCGCTGGCAAGGCCGTCATCTATCAATGGGAGTCGAGAAAACGAACGCCCTCACCGGTGCTCTGGCAGAAGATTCCAGTGCTCGAACGATAGTGGCCCAGTAGTAGTCTCTCCGCATGCTTGGCGCCACGGCTCCCTCTCTCCGTGCCTTTTTGGAGCAACCTGCGCGCCCCGCGGGCACCCTCACGTACGACGAGTTGCGGGGCTTTTTGTTTGCGGTCGTCAGTGCGCCTGAACCTATTCAACCGTCCGAGTGGTTGCCGATCATCTTCAATGAGCAGGACGCCGGCTATGCCACCCTTGAAGAGGCTCAGCTGATCCTCGGACACATCAAGATAGTGGCGCAGGCGCCACGGCGGGTCACGAGGGTTGGCCGGAATAATCCCTGCCCGTGCGGCAGCGGGAAGAAGTTTAAGAAGTGCTGCGACGCGACGAGTTATTGACCCGTTCGGCACGGCGAGCGCGCCGAGCAGCACGTTTCGTTTGACGCCCATACGATAATACGTATACTTGTATAGATGCACGGCCCCACGGAGTCGCGTTCGGTCGTGTGGCTCGGGTCGTCGCGCGGAGACCTCAAGAAATTTCCGAGACGGGTACGCATCGACATCGGCCAGGCCCTCTACGCCGCTCAGCGCGGAGAGACGGACCCGGCGGCCACGCCCCTCAAGGGCTTTGGCGGCGCTCGAGTGATGGAGATCGTGGATCGCCACGACTCCAATACATACCGCGCGGTGTACACGGTGCAGTTTGACGACGCGATCTACGTGCTCCATGCGTTTCAGAAAAAGTCGAAGAGCGGCATCGCGACCCCGAAGCACGACATCGACCTGGTTCGCCGCCGGCTGGCAGACGCCGAACGGCTCCATCGAGAAAGGCAGCGCTAGACATGCTCCGCAAGAAGGCGACGATCGACTACAAGGACGGCAGCGGGAATATCTTCGCGGACTTGGAACTTCCCCATCCTGAGCAGGAACTGCTGAAGGCCCGCCTGACGCTTCAGATCTATCGCATCGTGACGGCACGCCGCCTGACGCAAGCCCAGGCGGGCGAGCTCCTCGGCATCAAGCAGCCCCACGTATCGCTCCTGATGCGCAATAGGGCGGGGACGTTCTCCGTCGAGCGGTTGATGGATTTCCTGACCGCGCTGGGTCACGACGTGGAGATTCGGGTCAAGCGAACGCGCAAGGCCCACGGGCAGCTGTCGGTCGTCGTGGCTGCCTGAGCGATCGGGTCTCGACGCCATCACCCGCGGTTCGCACCTCTAGAATTCGCTTTCCAGCAAGGCGTCGTCGTCGTGACGCTGCCACGTAGGCGTCCGCGTCAGCAAGCCATTCGCGCACCATGGTTTAGCGACGGGATGACCTCCCGCGCCCGTAGCTCACTTGGATAGAACTTGGGACTTCTAAGCCGGGGGTCGAAGGTTCGAGTCCTTCCGGGCGCACCATTCTCCAGTTTCATTCCCGCGGACCAGTAGGTCGAAGGGCTTACTGTAGGTGGGACAGAGAGTTCCACGGTCGAACGTGCAGTTCGAAAGCACGGTGTCGAGCATACGACGCTGTTCGGTCGCAGACTGCGTGGCATACAGATATTCGGCCTGTTGCGCGAGTTCTAAAATCTGCAGGGCCGTGGCCGTCCGACCGTGACGCGGTTGTGTGACGCGGTGGCGTTCGGCTCTGACGACCTGCAACTCGGCCTCCCAGGCCTGCGATTGCCTCGCCCAGAACTCGTCGGAGATGCGCCCGCTCACGTAGTCCTCGTATCCCCGGTCCAGCTTCACGGTGACCGCGTGGTGGCGCTGTTCCACCTGTGTCAGCGGGTCCAGGCGCTGCCGCTGGCCGTTGGTGTCGCTCATGCGCAACGCTCAGGACTCGTAAACTTGTTTATGCGATCGTTACGGAGCGCTGGTATGTTTGTCCCCTCGCACCGCCTCGTCAGCCTACGGAGCACTCACCGCAGCGGCGCCGTATGGTGCGCCGGACTGCTGTGTGCGGCCGATTGTTCGGTAATAGGAGAGAGTCAATGAAGCGTTTGTTCAACGTTGCGGTCCGGTTCGGGAGAGCAGCGACCTTCCTGGCGCTCTGCGCCCTACTTGCACCCGCCCTGGCGCACGCACAGGGCGTGACCACCGGCGCCATGTCCGGTGTCGTCGCCAACGCGCAGGGGCAGCCCGTCGCGGGCGCCAGCGTCATCGCCATTCACGAACCGTCCGGCTCGACCTATGAGGCCACCAGCCGCGTGGACGGGCGCTTCTCGATTCTCGGTATGCGCGTCGGCGGCCCTTACGCCGTGACAGTGAACTATGTCGGCACCGGCACCGCCTTCGAGTCGCAGACCGTGACCGACCTCGCCGTCACCCTTGGCGCGTCGACGGACGTCCCGGTCAGCGTCCGCGCGATCGCGGTGCAGGAAACGGTCACGGTCACCGCGACGGCGGCCGACGCGGTCTTCGGCTCGACCCGCACGGGCGCCTCGACCGCGGTGACACGAGTGGACATCGCCTCTCTGCCGACAATCTCAGGCAGGATCGGCGACATCACCCGCCTCACGCCGCAGTCCAACGGCGCCGGTTCATTCGCCGGCCAGGACAATCGCCTCAACAACATCACCGTTGATGGCTCCTCGTTCAACAACTCGTTCGGCCTTGGCTCTGAGCCCGGTGCCAGAACGGGCGTCGCGCCGATCTCGCTCGAATCGATCGAGCAGGTGCAGGTCAGCGTCGCGCCCTTCGATGTGCGCCAGGGGAGCTTCGTCGGCGCTTCCGTCAACACGGTCACGCGCAGCGGCACCAACCGGTTCAGCGGGTCGGTCTATCACCGGATGCGCAACGAGGACTTTGTCGGCACTGAGGCGAAGGGGCTGACGGTCAATCCGGGCACGTTCACGTTCCGCGATACCGGCTTCCTCGCGAGCGGTCCGATCGTCCGCGACAAGCTGTTCGTCTTCGGCAATTACGAAAACGAAGAGGAGAAGCGGCCGCTGCACACGTTCCGCGCCAACACCGGCGGCGAAACGGTGGGCGGCAGCGTCTCGCGCGTGCTCGCGGCGGACCTCGATGCGCTGAGCACGTTCCTCTCGCAGAGCTTCAAGTACAACACCGGCGGCTACGAGAACCTGCAGGACCTCACCCCGGCGAAGCGTTACCTGCTCCGCACCGACTACAACCTGAACAACGCCAACAAGATCAGCTTTCGCTACGCGCAGCTCGACTCGAGCTCCGGCAACAGCCTGTCGACTTCGTCGTCGGCCGGCATCGGCCGGTCGCTGAGCGTCACCGGGGGCCTCTTCTTCCAGGGCTCGACGTACCAGATTTTCGAAAACATCAAGTCGGGGACCGGCGAGTGGAACACCGTGATCGGCGACAGCATGTCCAACAGCTTGATCACCGGCTTCACGTCGAACGACGAAAGCCGTGGCGGCACCGGCGACCTCTTCCCGTTTGTCGACATCCTCGCAGGCGGCTCGGCCTACGCGTCGTTCGGCACCGAGCCGTTCAGCGTGCAGAACGAACTGCGCTACAAGACGTTCCAGCTGCAGGACAGCTTCACCAAGTTCAGCAACAAGCACACGCTGACCTTCGGCGCCTCGACGCAGCGCTACAACTCGGAGAACGTCTTCTGGAGCTGCTGCCCTCAGAGCAACTACACCTACAACTCGCTGGCTGACTTCTACACCGACGCCCGCGACTTCCTCGCCAACCCGAACCGCACGACCTCGCCCGTGACGTTGCGCCGATTCAAGGTCCGTTACTCAAACGTGCCGGATCTCGACAAACCGCTGCAGCCGCTGCAGGTCTGGTACAGCGGCGGTTACGTCCAGGACGAGTTTCGGCCGCGACGCGATCTGACCATTACGGCCGGCTTGCGGGCTGACGCGTCGGTGTTCAAGAACACCGCGTATGTCAACGCCAAGGCGGACGCCCTGACCTTCCGCGACGAGACCGGCGGGGCCGTGCAGTACAAGACCGGAGAAATGCCCGAGACCAAGATTCTCTGGTCGCCGCGCGCAGCCGCAAACTGGGACATCGCCGGCCGTCAGCAGACGCAGGTGCGGCTCGGCACGGGCCTCTTCACTGGCCAGCCGCTCTATGTCTGGGTCTCGAACCAGCTCGGCAACACGGGCGTCCTCATCGGCGAGGCCCTCGTCGACAACACCACGGCGTTCCCGTTCAACTCGAGCCCGGATCGCTACAAGCCGACCACCGTCACCGGTGCAGGCGCGGCCAGCTTTGAGCTGAATGTCACTGACCAGGGCTTCAAGTTTCCGCAGGTGTGGCGGACGAACCTGGCCGTTGACCACCGGCTGCCCGGCGGGATCATCGGCACGGTCGAGTTCCTCTATAACAAGGACATCAACGGCATCTACTACATCAACGCCAACCTGCCGGCGGCGCAGACCGCGTTTACGGGCGTCGATCCCCGCGCAAGCTACACGACCAATCGCATCAACAACACGGCGCCGAACGTGATCACCAGCGCCTTCGTGCTGAAGAACCAGAACATCGGCAAGTCGTGGAACATCTCGACCAGCCTGTCGAAGAGCAACTTCCACGGCCTGACCCTGCGCGGTGCCTATAGCTACGGCGAATCGAAGAACACCATCGATGCGGGGTCAACGGCGTCCTCGTCGTTCAACAACAACCAGCACACGGGCGATCCGAACAATCCGGGACTCGGCTACGCGGGCAGCACCCAGGGACACCGCGTGTTCGTCGCGGCCTCCTACACCAAGGAATACTTCGGTTTCGGGGGCACGACGATCTCGACGTTCTGGGAGGCGCGTCCGTCACGGCAGAACTTCACGTCCAGGGGGAGCTACACATTCAACAACGACGTCAACGGTGACGGCGGCTTTACGAACGACCTGCTCTACATCCCGCGTGACACGACGGAGATGAATTTCGCGGCGTTCACCCACACCAACGGACGCGTGTTCTCCGCGGCCGAGCAGGCGACGGCCTTCGAGGCCTACATCCTGCAGGATCCGTATCTGAGCAAGAACCGCGGCCAATACGCAGAGCGCGGCGGACTGGCGCTACCCATGTTCGGCAGTATGGACCTGAGCCTGGCGCAGAACGTGTTCGCCAATATCGGCGGCAAGCGCAACGCCGGCCAGGTCCGGCTTGACATCACGAACTTCGGGAACCTCCTGAGCTCCAACTGGGGCGTCAGCCAGCGCACGATCGCCACCAACGGTGGCGCCGGCAGCGTGCAGATCCTGACCAACGGGGCCGCCGACACGCTGGGACGTCTCGCCTACCGCATGGCGGTCGTAAACAACGAGCTGGTCAGCAAGACGTTCCAGCCGAACAACAGCCTGGCCGACGTCTACCAGGTTCTGCTCAGCTTCCGCTACTCGTTCAACTAGCCACCGACCGCGGACCTGGGGGGCTGAGAGGGCCAGCCAGGCCCCGCTGGCGCAACTTCCACCGGCCGGCCGTCCTCAAGGGGCGGCCGGCTTTTGTGTTGGCGTCAGCGTCGCGCCTACGTGCGGAGGCCGCGCGAGAACGCCCGGGCGCCCCCGTGCCTCGCCCGCACACCGGGTCCCGCCACTTCCCGTAAACTGCGGACGCGGCCTGCTCGGTGGGATGCGCGTCAGTCTTGGGATGGAGGAGGTCAAGACCTCACCGTCTCTCTGGGGACAACGAGATTTCGAGAAAGTAGCGTCTCAGCTCTCCAGATTCTGCGTCTGTGTCACAGAGGGCGACGCACTCACTGCGGAGATCGGTGTGGTCGGTGGCGCGGTGCATTCGACACTCGGGCACGCCACCGCCCTCTGGCAGGTGGAAGCGGATACACATCCCTACCTGGGCGGCGGACTATCCTGCCGACTGAGCCTGCCGCATCGGGTGCCCAATTCGGAAAAGCTCGAACTTATCCTCTTGGCCCTCAATAAGGCGGAGATGGCTCCGCGGGACCTCGCGCCGCACTTTGGCGCGTGGGCCATGGGGCCGACCGAGGACAATCCCGTGTACTGCAGCTTTCTTCCCAATGTGCGGCACGCGAACGCCGGGGTTGCGATGAACATGTCCGTGTGGGCGATAGCACGCGCGCGCTGGGCGCATGGAGTGCTGGCTTCGATCGGGATCTCCCTGTAGCGCCAGCGCAAAGACGAAGCCACGAGTGCTCTTCGCCGGCGTATTCACACGGCTACCACCCGGCGCGTAAGGAAGACGCCGCGCCTCGCTAGCTGCGACGTGCCCGCCGCGCCGCATACCGCGTTCTGGAGACCGCCACCCGCTCGTCCCGGCGCACCCCGGTCGTCACGTACGCCACGGGGCCCAGGAATGGCCCCAAGAGGCCACAAGGCTTGTAGCTCCACGAGCGGCTCTCGTAGCTCAGGCCCAAGCAACGACGGCAACGGGGGTCCGCGTCGGTGGTGGGCAGGTAGACACGTGTGACTCGTCCCGTGCAGCGTGGACAGCGTAGAAAGAGCCTCCCGCACCGCCACACGGCATTGGGCCGCACTTCCGCGGTGACGCTCCAGCGGTGCGCGGGTGGTCCCGGCGTCCATGTCAGCCCCCCGTGCCACCTCGGGGTGAGGGGCACTCCGTCGCAGAGTAGCCGGTCATAGACGCGTTCGGCCGCCAGCGTGGCCCAGCACTGTTTCACCCGGCCCCGTCGACGCCCCCAGCGCCCAACGCAACTCACCGGCGCGTCCGCCGCCGTGACCCCGCGTGGTCGTCGTCCGCCTCGTTGCATGCCTTCTGCTCCTCAGTGTCCATACCGAAAACAACGGCGTCCTGCTGCGGCGTCTCTGCGCCAGGCAGCCAGACTTCGCGGGGCCCGAGGCCCATGAACAGCACGCACCGTGGTCACGCGGCGTTGAGCGCCCAGTTGCGAAACTCGTCACATACGGTGCGCCAACTCCTAAAGATTTCAGAGTCTTCGCGCCTTCATCGCCTCACATCCTTCACAGATGCCACATGACGCTCCTCTTGACGTCGCCTCGCTGCTATCCAAAGTCCGCGAGTGAGTAGCTGGTGCTGCGACCTCCTCCACGATTTCGCACAAGAAAGCCGCGGTCCACGAGGTCTAGGATGTCGCGAAGGGCCGTATCGGAGGAGCACTTCGCCAGTGCAGCCCACTTCGATGTCGTGAGGTGTCCTTCGAATCGGTCGAGGAGGCGATTGAGTATGAGCCGCTGACGATCGTTGATCGGTGCGTCTCGCTTGGCTTGCCAGAATCGGGCCTTTCGAAGCACCGCCGCGAGCGTCGTCTCCGCGCCGTCGATTGCGCGACCTAGACACCCGAGAAACCATTCCATCCAGGGCGTCACGTCGAGCGTGCCCTTTTGAGTGCGCTCGAGGATTTCGTAGTAGTCGTTTCGCTCCTGTCGAATCTGCGCCGACATGCTATAGAAGCGCTGAGAACTGTTTTCTGAGCGCGCCAGCGTCATGTCTGCAATCGCTCGAGCAATGCGGCCGTTTCCGTCGTCGAATGGATGGACCGTCACGAACCAAAGATGCGCAAGTCCGGCCTTCAGGACTTCGTCCAGATGGGTGGCGACACTCTCTTCATTGAACCAGCCGAGAAGGGCCTGCATCTCACCGTCGAGCCGATCTGCTGGCGGTGCCTCAAAGTGGACGCGCTCGCGCCCAACGGGACCAGATACAACCTGCATGGGACCAGTGCTGTCGTCGCGCCAGCCGCCTACGCGAACCTTCCGTATACCGCTGTGACCCGCCGGAAACAGCGACGCGTGCCATCCGAACAGCCGATCAGTCGTGAGCGGCTTGTCGTGGTTTCGCGTGGCGTCGAGCATCATCTCCACCACGCCCTCGACCCGACGGTCGGCGACTTGGACGCCGCCCACATCAATACCGAGTCGGCGCGCGATTGAAGAGCGAACCTGATCTGCATCGAGCTTTTCGCCCTCGATGTCGCTGCTCTTGACCACGTCCTCTGTAAGGGTCTGTAGAACGGCCTCCTGCTGCAGCGGGAAGCCCAAGGCTTCCATCCGCCCGAGCAGGCGACCTTGGCGGTGCCGCACCGCCGCGAGCGTGTTGCCGAGGGCTTCACGGCTCCAATGCAGCCGTGGCCACCCAGGTAATTGATGGATATATTGAGTTTTTCGCCGCATGTCCTGCGGTGATTATAGCTGTATTTGCCGCAGAATGTGCGTCGAATAAAGGGGCTAATCACCGCATGTCTCGGCGGAGAACTCTCAGGTTCGAGGACGATTGGCCACGCGGCAAGGCGGCCTTCCCCTCCTGCCCTACCCCGCTTAACGAGGCTGTTGCGCCGCTTGCGATTGAGCCACCTTGGCCGCAATCGTCCGCTGGTTCATGTCTATCCGGCCGCTGAAGTTCGCACCTTCAGCGAGGACGACGTGATTGGCACTCAGGTTACCGCTGACCGCGGCCGACGCATCGAGCTCGATGTGTTCGGACGCGGCGATCGTCCCGCGCACGGTGCCGCCGATCTTGATCCGCTTGCCGCGGAGATCGGCTTCGATACGCGCCTGGGGGCTGATGGTCAGGATGGCACCGGGGACGTGAATGGACCCTTCAACGCGTCCTTCGATCAGCAGGTCTTCGGTGCTTTGAATGTCGCCAACGATATGCAGACGTGGTCCGATGATGGTCATGGAATGGGCACACGGGATCAAGGCACGACCGTGACGACATTGTCGTTGTCATGCAACCAGTACATGGTGACACACGCCGCCTCTGCTAGACTCTGCTCCGATGAAATTGGCACTGTGCGCCGCGCTGGCTGCCGTCGTCGCCTTGTGCCCATCCCCGCTCGCGGCACAGACACGGGTCGTTCCTGACATCTGGGGAGTGTGGATGGGGCTGAGCGGCGTGTCCGATGCCGATCCGCGCTTCCGCAACACTCCCTTCCCTGAGCCGGACTTCACCGAATGGGGTGCCGCGGAATCGAAGCGCCTCGCCAGCCCGATCACGCCGGGCGAGTGCAATCCCTGGCCGGCGGTCATGTTCATGAACGCGAGCGGTCTCTTCCCGCTCCAGGTTCTACAGGGGCCGAACCTGATCGTCATCCACCATGAGGCGATCACCCAACCGCGGCGGATCTATACGGACGGCCGCCGGCATCCGGCAGCGGACGACCTGCTTCCCAGTTTCATCGGCCATTCGATCGGCCGCTGGGAGGGCGACACCCTGGTGGTGGACACCGTGGGCACCAACGGGCGGGCGCGGCCCCTCAACGGCTACGTCTCGGGCGCCGTCACCTCCGGGGTCGACACCGCGCCACGCCTGCCTTCCAGCGAGCAGTTGCACGTGATCGAACGTATCCGGCTGGTTGGCGGCGGGCAGTACCTGGAGGACGTGATCACCGTGGAAGATCCTAAGGTGTACCGCAAGCCCTGGACGGTCAGACGCTACTGGCAGCGGCGACCTGACATCGACGTGCAGGAATACGCCTGCAACGACAACAGCCGGCCCGATGCCGAGGGCCAGAAATGAAGCGTCTGTCTTTCTGCCTCGCAGCGGCCCTGCTCTCCGCCAACCCGGTCTTCGCCCATCACTCCTTCGCGATGTTCGACCTCGTCCGTGAGATCACCGTGGTTGGGACGATCAAGGAGGTGCAGTTCACCAATCCGCACGTGTGGCTGCAGGTGCTGGTCCCGAGCGGCAAGGGCGGCCAGACTGAGTGGAGCATCGAGGCCGGCGCACCAGGCATGCTGCTCCGCACGGGGTGGAAGCCCGGCACGCTCAAACCGGGAGACGCGGTGACGATCGTCACCCACCCCGCGAAGAGCGGTGCCTCCAACGGCAGCCTCGTGCGGGTGACCCTGCCGGACGGCCGGACCCTCGGTCCTGGCGGCCCGCCACCGGCGTTGAAACCCGGCCTCTAGCTTTGCCCTTTGACCTTTGCCCTTGGTAATTAGTGCGTTCACAAACCCAATTGAATTGAGCCTAACGGTGAACGGACAGGAATTGATGAACTGTTAGGAGCGGCCGATATACTTAATGGGTGCTGGCGGCACGTTGGCGAATGGACGACGTAAGTGCCATCACATCAACGGGTTGGGGATTTATCTTGACCTGGCGATCGGCGGTCGGTACTATCTGACTTGCCGCTTCGGCGGCCAAAAGAATGCGGGTGAAATCCCCGTTCGTAGCTAACAGCCGCCCTAGGGCGGCTGTTGGTCTTTTAGGGGTGCTAACGGCGGATTGCCGCGCCGCCACAGCACGTTAGTCCCGCTGGTATCGTATTCGCTTTTCGCGCGCCCAAGCCTTGTAGGAAAGCACGTTACCGGGACGAGGCAGCCGTCTGTGGCGCTCCTGCCGAGCATAGCCACGATCACTGGGTACGGCTTTCCCCCGTAGTGTTTGATGAACGCCAAGTGAGCGGTTTGCGGGTCGGGAATCGTAAAAACCGCATGCGGCATGAGCAAGGTGTCTAGCAGGCTGCTGAAAAAATGACTGGCGACCACATATCTATGTCCATGTGCAGGCTTCAGCGGTGGCACGTGGTCCACGCGGCCGCGTCGTCGGGGTACTCACGCGGGTCTCGCCAGCAGCGTGCGCAGCCGGATCAGGTTGTAGGC
>CANIBQ010000010.1 GCA_947465645.1 Acidobacteriota bacterium
CCGGCCCAGGCCGGCTCCCGCTGTCTGGAAGACCCCGACGGAGAAGGGCAGATGTACGGTCGTCAGCGTACAACCACGTAGAATGAACCGCCCTCAGGTGGATCACTTTCTGAGCGGCGTACTGGCCTACTTTCCGAGCGGCGCGCGCACGCGTTGATCGCGTGCAGTGACGGAAGCCTTCCGACGTCTCCGACAGCGGTCGCCAACGCGACCCCATCCGTTTCGGGCGCTGCCGACGCGCAGGAGGCTCCTCGCTCGAGACCGACGTCATCGGGGGGACACGAATCAGTCTCGGTGGTTCAGATCGGCCCCAGTTCGACCGACCTCGAAGTTACATGGCCTGACAATCCGACGCCGGTGGTGCTCTCCATCCGCACGGCCGATGGAGCCGAACCGGTTTTTTTGCTGGATGGGCAAGTCACTGAACTAGTGGGGTCACCCGATGAGCGGTGGAAACCCACTATCTTGCCTGCGGTGCTCGCAGCAGCCGCTGTGGCGATACGCGCGTATACGGTTGTAGAGGTCATTCGCGTTTGCGCGCCACCCTTGTACAGTGCCATCCGAGCCAACAGCTTGACCTCTCAAACGTGGGACAACTGCGCGTGGACGGCAGCGAGCAACGTCGCCGGGTCAGCCGTTGCCAAGTATGTGGCCCGAATCGGCGTCACTCGCCTTCGCTCGGATATCTATTCAGCGCTCAAAGGTGCCGTGAGCTGGAGCGATCTCCGAGGCGTTCTGAACAAGAAAACGTTCAAGAGTTCGAACGAAATCGTATCCGAATTGACGTCGCGATTCTTTGAGCCGATCTATCGTGCAATTTACACCGTGTTCCAGCGCTATTGATCAAAGGTCCGGAAGGCTGCCCCGCCTCTTGCGGGGCGGCCGTCCGAATGAAGCCCTTCCCGCTATCAGCTTGGCGACCCACCGCGCGCGGATCATCTGGTTCTGGTCTGCGCCCTTCCTCGACAAACTTCGTAAGGAATCTCGGGGTATCTCTTTACGTTCACGTGCTGGCGCAGACGACGCTGCGGAGCGAGAGCGGCAAGATCGATCTGGATCCGCCGTTCGAAGAACGGACAACGATCAACCCGCCTGGGTCGGCGAGCTCGACAGTCGGTGGAGGCGTCGGGCGTGAAAGTGCTCCGCTACGAGATCAGGAGCATCCCCGCGGTCCGACATCCGAGCGGCGACAACCGATGCGGGCCGAGCGCGGGAAGCGCGCAGCCATCGTGACGTCGCGAAGGGGCAGCGCGACGTGGCGAGTAACACCGGCGGCAAGCGAGAAACGGCACGTCGCGTCGGCGCTCCGGCCCGACGGCGGAATGGAAGCCGTTCAGCTGGCTTCGCGGAAGCGTATGTCGATCAGGTCGGCAAGCTGTCGAGGCTCGAACACGCTGGTTATCAGCGACTCTCTACGACGCGTCGGGAATGATTGTCCCGGCGATAAGGTTTTCGGGTAATACCGCTCTCCGCCCCGCCGCGCGTCAGCGGCGCCCCTCCGCCCCGCCGCGCTAAAGCAGGCCTTCAGCCGGCTGCCCACACGCCCGGGAGGGTGGCTTCGAGTATAGCTTCTGATGGAGAATCAGGGCCCATGGAGGTCTCCTGATGAAGAGGACGTGCACTTACCTGGCTCTGGCCGCGGCGCTGATGGTGCCTGCTGCGGCGGGCGCGCAGGATAGTTCCGCTGCGCCCGGGGGAGGCCAGAAACCCTTCATCGAGGCTCGTGGCAGCGTGCGGTCGGTGCGGCTGCCTCCCGGCGGCCCGACGCCGCGCCTCTCGGATGGAAAACCTGACCTGTCAGGCGTCTGGTTTCCCGGACCGACGGGCAAGGCCAACAACTGGAGCGTCGATGCCGAGCCAGGACCGAAGGAAGATCCCATCCCGTGGCAGCCGTGGGCCGCAGAGAAACACAACGGGATGAGCCGGGTCGAGGTCGAGTTGAGCAGCGCCAACGTCAATTGCCGCCCCGTCGGCACGCCAGGCATGTTCTCGGACAACCAGTACGCGCACCTGATCAGCATGAAGCCGGGGCAGTTCATTCACCTGATCG
The DNA here is from genome assembly GCA_947465645.1 of Acidobacteriota bacterium. Next base: position 2,051 of record CANIBQ010000010.1, read on the forward strand.
AGAGAAACCGGCGGTGGAATGTGCTGCGAATCGGCCGGCCGCACAAGCCGAAGGAAGAACAGGAGCCGCTCTACCACGGCGACCAGGCGGCGCGGTGGGAAGGCGACACGCTGGTCATCGACTCGATCTCGATCGACGAGCGCGCGCACATCCGTGACGGCTGGTTTCACAGCGACCAGCTGCACGTGATCGAGCGCCTCCGCCGGCCGTCGAAGAACTTTCTCGAGTATCAGTTCACGATCGAGGACCCGAAGGTGCTGACCCGCCCGTGGACCTCGGCGTGGGCCACCTTCTCGCTCTCGGCCAACGACGAAGATCTGCTCGAGAGCTACTGCACCAACAACGAAAACGTCGGGCAACTCGAGAAGCTGACCGAGATCGAAAAGACCAAGAAGTAGTCGGTGCCGCAGGTGAAGGTCCCCGTCATCGACATCCATCCGCACATCATCGCGCCGGCCGATTCGGCGCGGTATCCGCGCGCGCCCCTTGGCGGCCACCAGTCGGCCTGGTCACAGGAGCGTCCGGTCGGCGTCGAGCAGCTGATCGTGGAGCAGGACCGGGCCGGCATCCGGAAAGCCGCGCTGGTCCAGGCGTCCACCTGCTACGGACACGACAACTCCTACGTCGCGGACGCCGTCGCGGCCTATCCACAGCGGTTCACCGGCGTCTTCTCGTGCGACATCCTCGCCCCCGATGCGTGCGAGACGATGGCCCATTGGATGGGGCGCGGTTTGACCGGCTTGAGGCTCTTCACCACCGGCAGCACCATGCCGGGCCAGGCGGGCTGGCTCGACGATCCGCGTTCGTTCCCCGCCTGGCGCAAAGCAGAAGAGAGTGGCCTCCCGGTCTGCCTGCAGATGACGGCGGCGGGCCTGCCACAACTTGAAAAGGTACTGACACGCTTCCCCGGCCTGCGCGTGGTGCTCGATCACCTTGCACGTCCGGTCCAGGAGGACGGCCCCCCCTACGCCGCGGCCGACAGTCTCTGGCGGCTCGCCAGCTTTCCCGGCGTCTACGTCAAGCTCACCGAGCGCAACGTCGTCGGCGCCTCGTCCGGAAAGGCCACGCCGGAATCGTTCCTCGGACGGCTGGTATCTGAGTTCGGCGCGTCACGCATCGCCTGGGGCTCGAACTTTCCAGCGTCGGAGCGATCGTTGCCCGAGCTTGTTGCCCTGGCGAATGACGCGCTGGCCTTCCTGCCGGAGGCCGACCGCGGGTGGATCTTCTCGCGCACGGCGCAAACGCTGTATCCCGCGCTCGCCGATCGCCAGTGACGCCATCCCGGGTAACGCTGCCGCTGGGCGAACCAGTCACGCTGCACTCGCTGCTCGGCAACCACGCCGGGACCGCGGCCCTGAAAGCGGACCGGGTCTCCTCGCCGCTGGTCACGTTCGACTACGACGAGGTCAAGGTGGTGAACACCCGGTTCAAGGCGATGATGCGCGAGCTCACCCACGACCTCGGGGAAATCGCCATCGCCACCTACCTGCAGGGGTATGAGTATCGCAAGCCGTACATCCTGCTGCCGGCGACGATTGTCGGCCGGAGCCAGCATCACACCATCTTCTACAACGCCGATCGCGGCGCGCTCGCGCCCACCGAGCTGAGCGGGAAACGAGTGGGCGTGCGCGCCTACAGCCAAACGACCGGGGCGTGGGTGCGCGGCGTGCTCGCCGAGGATTACGGCGTCGATCTCCAGAGCGTGACGTGGGTCACGTTCGAGGATCCCCATCTGGCCGAGTACAGCGAACCCGCCAATGTCGAGCGGGCGGCCGGCGGAAAAGTTCTCAAGCAGATGTTGCTCGACGGCGAGATCGACGCGGCCATCCTGGGCGACGTCCCCGAGGACGGTCCGCTGAAGCACCTCATTCCCGACCACGAGACCGCCGGCCGCGCGTGGGCGCGCGCGCACGGCGGTGTGCCGATCAACCATATGGCGGTCATCCGCCAGTCGATTGCCCAGTCCCGGCCGGACGTGGTTCGCGAGGTCTACCGGGTGCTCAAGGACAGCCGCGCCGCGGCCGCGCTGCCGACCGGGCTGGACGACCCGCTGCGCTTCGGCTTCGCCGCAAACCGCCGGTCGCTCGAGCAGATGGTCGGCTACGCGTGTCAACAAGGTCTCATCTCGCGGCGTTTCACCGCTGACGAACTGTTCGCCGACGCCGGGCGCATCCTTGGCGCAGCAGGGGAGTGACATGACGGACGCGACAGTTCCGCTTCCGGGCGCGCCAGTGCAGGTCTCCCAGCCGAAACGCCGGCGTCCGCTCTACAAGGATCTTTCCCTCCAGATCCTGGTGGCGATGCTCCTCGGGGCTCTGGTCGGCTACCTGTGGCCGCAGAGCGCCGACTCGTGGCGGCCGCTGGGCGACCTGTTCATCCGGCTGGTGCGCATGATCGTGGCGCCGATCATCTTCTGCACCGTCGTGCACGGGATCGCGAGCGTCGGCGAAGCCAGGAAGGTCGGTCGTGTCGCCGTGAGGGCGCTGATCTACTTCGAGATCGTGACGACGATCGCGCTGGTGCTGGGGCTCGTGCTGGTGAACGCGTGGGGCCCGGGCGTCGGCATGAACATCGACCCGGCCACGCTGGCGGACGGCGACACCGCGGTCGCGCAGCAGTCCGCGCGGCCGGTCGGCTACGGCCAGTTCCTCCTCAGCCTGGTGCCGACCAGCGCGGTCGGCGCCTTCGCCGAAGGGGACGTGCTGCCGGTCCTGTTCTTCTCGGTGATGTTCGGCTTTGCGCTGCTGGCCCTCGGTCCGAAGGGGAAGCCGATGGTCGATGCCATCCAGTCGGTGGCGCAGGTGTTGTTCAAGATGATCGGGTTCGCGATGTACGTGGCGCCGATTGGCGCGTTCGGCGCCATCGCGTTCACGGTGGGCCGGTTCGGGCCGGCGTCCCTGCTCGCGCTCGGCAACCTGGTCGCGATGTTCTACGTCTGCTGCGCGCTGTTCGTCCTGTTCGTGCTCTGGCCGATCGCCTGGGCCTTCGGCATCAACATGCTGCGCCTGATCCGCTACATCGGCACCGAGCTGATGATCGTCGTCGGCACCAGCTCGAGCGAGTCGGTGTTTCCCAGGCTGCACGCGAAACTGCGGCAGCTCGGGGTGGACGAGTCGGTCGTGGCGCTCGTGTTGCCCGCCGGCTACGCATTCAACCACGACGGCACCTGCCTGTACTTTGCAACCGTCTCGGTATTCCTGGCACAGGCACTTGGCATCGAGCTGTCGCTCAGCCAGCAGCTCGGGCTGCTCGCAGTCATGCTGGTCACGTCGAAAGGCGGCGCCGGCGTGGCGGGCTCGGCGATCGTCGTCCTCGCGTCCACGCTGGCCGCGACGGGGACGATCCCGGTGGCGGCCGTCGGCCTGATCCTCGGCGTGCATCGCCTCCTGTCATCGGTCTTCGTGCCGGTCAACGTGCTCGGCAACGCGATCGCGACGCTGGTGATCGCCCGCATGGAGCGGGCGCTCGATGTGGCGACGTTCGAGTTCGAGCTTCGCCGTGGCGCCGGAGGCGGAGCCGACGCGCCGGCGACCGCGGTGTGAGATTCGCATGGTGATTGACTGCCACGGGCACTACACGACCGTTCCGAAAGAGGCCCAGGCGTTTCGCGACGCCCAGCTTGCGGCGCTGGCGCGCGGAGCGGCGTCGCCGCTGAAAGCCCCGATTCAGATCAGCGACGATCAGATCCGGGAGAGCGTGCAGCCGCAGCTCGCGTTCCAGGCTGCGCGCGGAACCGACCTGACGGTGTTCTCTCCGCGGGCGTCGGCGATGGGTCACCACGCCGGCGACGCGACCGCCAACCTGCACTGGGCCCAGCACTCCAACGACCTGATTCATCGCGTCTGCACGCTGTTCCCGAAGCAGTTCGTGGGGGTGTGCCAGCTGCCGCAGACGACGGGGGGAGCGCCAGCCGATTGCGTCGGCGAGCTCGAGCGCTGCGTGAGCGAGCTCGGGTTCATCGGCTGCAATCTCAACCCCGACCCGTCGGGCGGGCACTGGACGGCGCCTCCGCTGACGGACCGCGCGTGGTACCCGCTCTACGAGAAGCTGGTGGAGCTCGACGTCCCGGCGATGGTGCACGTGAGCGCGTCGTGCAATCCCTGCTTTCACGCCACCGGCGCGCACTACATCAACGCCGACACCACCGCCTTCATGCAGTTTCTCTCGGGGGATCTGTTCCGCGACTTCCCGGCGTTACGCTTCGTCATCCCCCACGGCGGTGGCGCCGTTCCCTATCACTGGGGGCGCTACCGCGGGCTGGCGCAGGACATGAAACGGCCGCTGCTGGTGGACCTGATTCGCGACAACGTGTTCTTCGACACCTGCGTGTATCACGCGCCCGGGATCGAGCTGCTGCTGAAGGTGGTGCCGGTCGAGAACATCCTGTTCGGGTCGGAGATGGTCGGAGCGGTCCGCGGCATCGATCCCGAGACCGGGCATCACTTCGACGACACCAAGCGCTACATCGACGGCATCCCGTGGATGAGCGCCGCCGACAAGGCGAAGATCTTCGAGTCGAACGCGCGGAAAGTCTATCCCCGCATCAACGACGTGGCCGGTCGCTAAGCAGACGCCGGCCGGTGCGCTCGGAGGAACGAGCGGATGTGGCGCACCGCCAGGGGAATCTTCTCCTTGGTGTCCTTCCACGGATACAAGCTCACCTCCGACTTGGGCGCGAGCATCGCGGCCTCCATGGCGACGACGTAGGGATGCGCCGGGACATCATCCGGCAGGATCAGCAGCGGCGTCTGGCAATTGCGCACGAAATCGCGGGTCACCGTCCAGACGAAGTCGGAGTTGGTGCGGTACATGTTCGTCAGGAACCTGTCGACCATCTCCATCGTGATCTCGGGCCGGCGCTTGACCAGCTCGGGGCCCCAGCCCTTGATGTTGTTCTCGTAGTTCAGTGTGGGCAGCTCCTTGCGGAACCCGCTCGGCTGCGCCAGCACCGCCGCGACGACGCGATTGGGCGCCCGCTCCAGGAGGTTCCAGATGAAGGGGCCGCCGATGCAGAAGCCCATCACCATGAACTTGTCGATACCGAGGTGATCCATCAGGCCGAGGTGGTCGTCGGTGTATGAATCCCACGGCCGGTCAATCTCCAGTGGACCCGAGGACTGTCCGGCATTGGCATTGCGCAGATCCGCCCCGATGCATCGGAACTCACCCTTGAACTCCGCGAACGGGTTGAACGGATCGCCGCGGTGCAGGCCGGCGATCGTCGAGTTCAGGCCCCCGCCGGCGATCAGCAACAACGGGAAGCCGGAGCCCGCTTCCTCGTAACGGATGCGAACCGGGCCTCTCTGATAGAAGGACCCGGCAGCTCCCTGCGCTGCCCCCTGGGCGAACACGCCCTTCGCGGCCGCCATCGCCGTCGCCGCGGCGCCGGTTGTGAGTATCTTGCGTCTCATCGGATCCATAGTCAGTCCCTCGCCGCCTATTGTGCCCTCGATCGGGTCGCCGCCGTTCAACCCCTGATGACGAGAATGCCGCCCGCGACCATCAGGCCGGCGCCCGCCAGCACGTTCGGTGAAACGCGTTCGCCCAGCAGGAGAAAGGCGAGGGCAATGCTGACGACCACACTGAGGCGATCCAGCGGCGCCACCTGCACGACCGGCGCGAGCTGCAGCGCGCGGAAATAGAACCACCACGACGCCGCGCCTGCGAGTCCCGACAGCACCAGGCCGACCAGCCCCTGTCGCGTCAGGCCGCCGACCGCGCCGATCTCGCCGCGCGCCGCGACCACCGCCGCCAGCACCGCGAACATCACCAGGCTTCGTATCGCGGTCGCGACGCTCGAGCTGACCCCCGCTACCCCGATCTTGCCGAAGATCGGCACGAACCCCGCGCAGGCGCCCGCCAGGAGCGCAAACAGAACACCGCGTGACATAGGCCGGTTCCTTTCAGATCAGGCTGAGCTGGCCGGTCGCCGTTCAATAGCGAACAGCGTCGGCCGAAAGACAAGGGTACTTTCATCACCGGCCCTGGACGGGCTCGACTGATGGATGACTCGAAGACGCTGAAAGCGTGGGCGACGTTCGCGGGGTGTGTGCTCGTCGTGGTCATCCTGTACTGGGCGCAGGCCGTCCTCGTGCCGATCGCGCTCGCCATGCTGCTCACGTTCGTACTCGCTCCTCCCGTCACCTGGCTCGAGCGGTGGATCGGCCGCATTCCAGCGGTGCTCACGACCGTCATGCTGGTCTTCACGGTGATCGGTCTCGCCGGCTGGGGCCTGGCGCGCCAGATGGACCACCTGGCCGAGGACCTGCCGCGCTACCGCGTCAACATCCTGGCAAAAATAGCGGACGTGCGAGGCGTGGGGAAAGGGGGCTCGGTCGAACAGCTCCAGGAGACGATCGAAGAGATCAAGACCGACCTCGGAAAACCGGTCGAGCCCAGGGGCACGGTCTCGCAGCCCGTGGTGGTCACGTCCGAGCTGGTCACCGGTTTCTCGGCCTTCACGTGGCTCGGTCCGATTCTCGGCCCGCTGGGCACGGCCGGGCTCGTCCTGGCGCTGGTCATCTTCATGCTGCTCGAGCGCCGGGATCTGCGCGACCGGCTGATCGGGCTGTTCGGGCACGGCCGGCTGACCGTCACGACGAAGGCATTCGACGAGGCGGGGAACCGTGTCAGCCGGCAGCTGTTGATGCAGTCCCTGGTCAATCTGGTCTACGGCGTGGTTGCCGGCCTGGGGCTGTACTTCCTCGGCGTGCCGTACCCGCTGGTCTGGGCAACGCTCGGTGCGGCGTTGCGATTCATCCCCTATGTCGGACCCGTGCTTGGCGCAGGCGCGCCTATCCTGGTCAGCCTCGCCGCCCTCCAGGGATGGGCGGGCCCGCTCTGGGTGGTCGGTCTGTTCGCCGGGCTCGAGCTGTTTACCAACCTTGTGCTCGAGACCGTGCTCTATGCGGGGGCGGCGGGGGTGTCCCAGGTGGCGCTGCTCGTGTCCGTGGCCTTCTGGACGTGGCTGTGGGGACCGCTGGGCCTGCTGATGGCGACGCCGCTGACCGTCTGCCTTGTCGTGCTCGGCAAGCACGTCCCCGGGCTCGCGTTCGTCGGCACCCTGATGGCCGACACTCCCGCGCTGGCCCCCGAGCATGGCTATTACCAGCGTCTGCTCGCCCGCGATCAGAGCGAGGCGGCCGACCTCATCGAACGGTACATCCAGACCCAGCCCCCGCGCTCGGTCTACGACGCCCTGCTGCTGCCGGCGCTCAATTATGCGGAGCGCGATCGCCTGGAGGAGCGCCTGTCGCCTGACGAAGAAACCGCCGTCATCGACACGACGCGCGAGCTGCTGTCGGACGCCGCGGAGTCGATCCGCCGCCTGCATCCGCCGCCATCCGCACCGCCCGAGGATCCGTCGATTCCAGGGCCGCGCCAACCGCTGCGCGTGCTCGGTTATGCCGCCAACGGCGTCGCCGACGAGGTCGCGCTCTCGATGCTCGCCCATCTGCTCGACGACCTGCCAATCGCCGTCGAGATCAACAGCACCCGCTTGCAGGCCTCGGAGCTGATCTCGATCGTGCGGGAGAAAAATTTCTCGGTGGTGTGCCTCGCCGACCTGCCACCCAGCCCGCCATCGAAGACGCGCTATCTGGTCAAGAGGCTCCGCGCCGCTTTTCCGGATGTGCGAATCATGGTCGGGCGCTGGGGACCACCGGAGCTGGCGGACGAGAGCACGCAGGTGCTGCGTGAAACGGGGGCGAATCTGGTCGCGTCCACGCTCCTCGACACCAGGGTCTACCTGGGCGGCCTGGTTGACATTCCGCGGATCCCGGCCCCGGGGCCAGTCGCCGTGCCCGCTGCGTAGCAGCCGGGGCCTGCGGCCCCAGGGGTCTGACGTACTTCAGGTCATCTGAATCTGAAGCTCGAGCGCGTCGATCGCGCCGGCTTCGTAGCGCGACCAGTACTTGCGCGGTGGAAGGACGAATTGATCTCCGCGCACCGCAGCACCCGCGCGTACCGCTGCCGGTCCCCACGAAAGGGCGAGGAGCGTCCCGGCGGGCGCGCCGTCACGCTAACCTTGCCGCGTGTGGCGATGCCGCCTGACGATGCCCATCATCGTGGCGATGTCGATCGGCTTGTCAACGCACGCAACCGCCTCGAGACGCTTGGCGATCGCCGACGCATCGTGGCGGGCAGAGGTGACGCACACCGGAATCTGACGAATGTCGGGATCCGCGAGCTGCGTCCGGCGGAACCCCTCCCCGTCCATCACCGGCATCATCAGGTCGAGGAGGATGAGGAACGGCTGATGGGACTTGGCGAGCCGGATGCCGTCCGCGCCGTTGGCGGCGGTGATCACCCGTTCTCCCTCGCATTCCAGCATGGTGGTGAGCAACGCGCGGCAGTCCGCATCGTCTTCGACGACCAGGATCGGCGGCGTCACGCTGCGGGGGTCCCTTCGGGGAACCACACCGTAAACACCGTCCCCTCGCCTTCGCGCGACTGGACCGAGATGGTGCCGCGCAGCGTGCGCAGGCAATCCTTGACGATCGTCAGCCCGAGTCCGAGTCCGGTGTTCCCGAGCGTCGCGTCCTGCGCCGCGTGGGCGCGGAAGTTCGCGTTGAACACCGCCTCGCTGAATTCGCCGGGAATGCCAAGCCCGTTGTCGCGGACCTCGATCGCGCAGCCGTGCCCGGATGGGGCCGGGACCGGGTTGATCTCGACGAACCGCCTGCTCTTGCCCGGATCGCTGTACTTGATGGCGTTGGAAATCAGGTTGACCAGAATGAGCTCCACCGCGGCGACGTCGACGACGGTTTCTGGAAGAAGGGGGGAGACGCGGGTGGTGACGCCCTTGGCGTCGGCCATGTCGCGCAACTGCCGCGCCGCTTCCTCGGCGATCGTCTTGAGCGCGACGCGCTGCACCTGGAGGTTGTGCTCCGTCGCGTACAGGCCCGACAGTCGTGTCAGCTGATTCGTCAGCTCGAGGCTGCGCAGCACGTTTCGATCGAGCAACGCCATCAGGCGCTCGCGATCCTGATCGGACCGGCTGCCCTCCGGCGCCCTGAGCAGGCGCAGCGCGAACTGCAGGGTGCCCAGGGGCTGCCGCAGTTCGTGGCTCACCATGCGGTTGAATGCCTCGAGCTGGGTTCGCTGGGTCGCGACCCGGTCCGTGTACTGCTCGATGAACGCTTCCAGGGTTGACTGCTGCAGCACGTTGATTGCCTGGTGCGTCCGGGCCATGACCTCCACCACCTCGTCCGGCGACGGTGACGCCTGCGCCGCGGAGAGCTCCTCCTTGATAAACGTCGAGAGCACGCCCTCGAACAGGCGGTACTCCCGGACGATCTGGTGGACCGAGGCCTGCTGCGTGTAGCGCAGGAATCCCAGCTCCCGCGCTTTCCCGATCACCTGCGCGTTCGCGGCGATCTCCTCGCGGGCGGGAAATTCCAGGTAGTTGGCGATCTCGACGATCAGCTCGGGGATGTGGTCGAGGAGGTGATCGGTGGGGAAGACCTCGTTGGGATCGACCGGCAGCAGTGCCACGAGCCTGGAGAGCCAGCGCGCGGCCAGCTCAGCATGTTCGACGCGGAGCCGCTCGGCGATCAGCGCCGGAAAATCTTGCTCGACAGGCTTCGTGGACACGAGGAGCCGCTCCTCATTGAATCTGAATGATGGCTGCACGAACGATTATACGAGGCGCCGCAAGTCCCGTCGTAACGGACGAGGTGTCAGCTGGGTGCGAGCGGCTTCCGTGTGACCCGGTCGAGGTAGGTGGTCAGGGCCTCGTAGCTGCGCGGCTTGAAGAAGACGTGCGCCTTGTAGCGCGCGACCAGCGTCTGCTCCTCGCGCGTCAGGCTCGCGCCGGTCAGCATCACCGCCGGGAGATCGCGCAGCGACTCGTGCTCGCGGATGAACTGCAGCAGGTCGAGGCCCGAGTCCGGCCCAAGCCGCAGGTCGAGCACGACCGCCTGGAACGAGCGCTGCTCGAGCAGAGGAGTCGCCTCCGCGATGCTGGTCGCGACCTCGACGCTGTAGCCCTTCAACGCCAGGAAGCGCGTGAGCGTGGTGAGAATCTCCGGCTTGTCGTCAACCAGCAGGACGCGCGGGCTTTCAGCGGTCATCGAGACGCCCCGCGACGCTGGCGACGGTGGCGACCAGCTCCGATGGATCGACCGGCTTGGAGACGTGCACCGCGAATCCCGCTCGCAGCGCCCGCGTTCGATCTTCGGAGCGCGCAAACGCGGTCAGGGCAATCGCGGGGATGCGCCCGCCCTGTTCGGGGGCGAGCGCCCGGATACGTCTCAGAAGCTCGTAGCCATCCGCATCCGGCATGCCGATATCGGTGACCAGCACATCCGGTGTCTCCGCTTCCAGCAACGCCAGCGCCTCGAAGACGCTCGCGGCCGTCAGAACGGTCGCTGCGCAGTCTTCCAGCACCCGCCTGACGAGGTCGCGCGCATCAGCTTGATCGTCAACCACCAGCACGGTGAGCCCGGAGAGCTCCGGGGCAATCGCGGCGAGTGTGCTCGCGGCCGGTGTCCGCGGGTGGACTCGCCCGGCAGGATCCGCACTCCGTTGAACGACGGTCAGCGGGAGGTGCACGCTCACGGTGGTTCCCAGCCCACTGCCGGCACTCTTGATGGCGACGGTGCCGCCGTGCAGCTCGACCAGGCTCTTGACGATCGACAGCCCCAGCCCGAGTCCCCCGTACTGGCGGGTGGTCGACGCATCCGCCTGCTTGAAGCGCTCGAACAGGTGGGGTAGAAACTCAGGGCTGATGCCGATCCCCGTGTCCGCCACGCTGATCTCGATGTGCGAGTTCACGCGCTCGAGCAGGACCTGCACCTTGCCGTTCTTGGGAGTGAACTTGATCGCGTTCGAGAGCAGGTTCCAGATGATCTGTTGCAGCCGTCCCGGGTCGCCCGAGATCGGACCGGCGGCGGGATCGAGCAGTTTCTCGAGCCTGATCGCCTTCGCCTCGGCGGCGGGCCTCATCGTCTCGATCGCGGCGTCGACAATCGACGCCGGATATACCGTCTGGATGTCCAGCCGGAGCTTCCCCGAGGTCACCCGGCTCATGTCCAGCAGGTCTTCGATCAGCTGGGTCTGGACGCGCGCGTTCCGCTCGATCGTCTCGAGCCCTTTGACGTAGTCAGCCTGCTCCCTCGACCCGCCGCGCAGCACCTGCGCCCACCCGAGGATGGCGTTGAGCGGCGTCCGCAGCTCATGGGAGAGCGTTGCCAGGAACTCGTCCTTGACCTCGCTCATTCTCTCCGCGGCATTGCGCGCCGCCCGCTCGCTCTCGAGCAGGACATTGCGCTCTTCGGCCGCCTTCTGGATCGCTTCGAACAGGCGCGCGTTGTCGATGGCGATGCCCGCCTGCGCCGCGACCCCGACGACCAGCCGCTCCGCGCGATCGGTGAAGACGCCGGGCGTCGAGTGGCCGAAGAACAGCCCGCCAATCACCTCGCCTGAGCGCGACCTGACCGCGACCGCCAGGTAGCTCCGCACCGGCAGGTGCCCCTTTGGCATCCCGTGATGAGGGCCCATCCTTCCGTAGCGGGGATCCTGGAGCACGTCGTCCACCCGGATCGGCGGTTCGCCCCGGAATGTCGGGCCGAAGAGCGCGGTCGCGCGAGGCTTTCCAAACTTCTCGAACGCCTCGCGCGGCGCGCCTGACAGTGTGAAGAGCAGTAAGGCGTCCCCGTTGTCGTCGGTGACGTTGTAGAAGAACGCACCGAACTCCGCGCCGCTCAACTGCGTCGCGGCGTCGGTGACCGCCTGGACGACGGCCTGGAGATCGAGGTTGGAGGCGAGCACCATTCCCGTCTGGTTGAGCAGTTCCAGCACGCGCGTCTCCTCGCGCAGCGCCTCCTCGGCGAGCCGTCTCGAGGTGATGTCCTCGATCACGCCGATGAACTGCTGCGGCCTTCCCGAGGCGTCCTTCAGCAGCGTGACCGTGGTCAGGCTCCAGACAGCGGTGCCATCCTTGCGGAGGTAGCGCTTCTCGATCACGTAATCGGAGATCTCTCCGGAGAGCAGCCGGCGCACCCACACGCCCGTCTCCTCCCTGTCGTCGGGGTGGGTGATGTCGTTGAAGGTCAGGCCGCGCAGCTCGTCCGGGCTGTATTGGAGGATGTGCCCGAACTTGCTGTTCATGTCGAGGAAATGACCGTCGAGTGCCGCGATTGCGATTCCGACCGCCGCCTGGTTGAAGATCGCCTGGAGCCGCTGGACGTTCTCGCGCAGGGCCTCCTTGGTCCGGAGGAGCTCCTCCTCGGCCCGCTGGCGGGCGAGAAGAATGCTGTTGGCATTCTGCAGCGCGACCGACCTGAGGAGCAGGTCCTCGTCGTCCAGCTGTGACATCCCTACCGTCCTGCGCCCAGGGTCTCGGCTGCGAGGCGCGTTCCGACCACCCGCGCGCGAATCTTGGCGAACGCCGTGTCCCGGGTGGTGGACGAGTCGTCGCAGAACGGCGAGAACCCGCAGTCGTCGGTGGTGCCCAGTTGCGCCACCGGGATGAATTCCGCCGCTTCGAGCACGCGGTCGCGCACCTCCTCCGGCGTCTCCATCCTCGGGTCGATGGTCGCGATGACGCCCACGAAGACGCGCTGGTCGGGCTTCATGTACTCGCGGATGATTTTCAGGACCTGGCGGCGATCCTTCTCGCCGGCGAGCGCGATGTAGAAATTTCCGGCCTTCAACTGGAACAGGCTGGGGAGCAGCTCGGCGTAGTCCACGTCGGCGCTGTGGGTCGAGTCGCGGTCGCCCCCCGGGCAGGTGTGGATGCCGATTCGCTGGCGCTCTTCCGGCGAGAACCGAGACAGCGCGAGGTTGTTCAGGTCGATGAAGCTGTGGAGGAGATGGCCGGTCGGGTCGATCTTCATCGCAAGACGACCCTCGGTGAAGTCGATCTGGACCTTGTAGGCGCCCTTCTCGAAGCAGCGGCGGATCTCCGTTTCATGCTCTGACAGCAGGTCGTTGATGAACTCTTCACGCGAGTAGCCGGGGACCCCGTCAGCCGGATACATCAGGCTCAACGCCGAGGGGGAGATCACCGCCTGCTTCACCGGCATGCGCGCGTATTTCTGTGCGACCTCCAGGTAGCTGTCGGCGTAGCGCTTGTAGCGGAACGGACCCGAGGTCAGCCGCGGCATGCGGCGGGTGTGCCCCGCGGCAAACGGGATCTTGAACCCATCCGGGTCCGTGTTGGTCAGCCCATGGACGCAGTAGGTCCAGAAATTGTGGTATTTCCGCTGCTCGCCGTCGGTGATGACCGGCGACCCGGTCTCTTCAAAGCGCGTGATGCTGTCGCGAATCGCGTCCTCGTAGAGCGAGTCGAGGACCGAATTTTCGTCGCCATGCTGCTCGATGGCGTCGATCAACGCGGGAGGACGGGGGAGACTTCCGATGGGCTCGGTGGGAATATCTACGGCCATAGCCCGTAATCATAAGCTGGGCGAATTGCAGAGCTTCTGGTGTGCGGGCGCCCTATACTGTGCCTCATCCGCACATGACCATCCTGATCGTCGAAGACGACCCCTTGGTGCTCGACGTCTTCGAATCGATGCTCAGGTCGCAGGGGCACGACATCATCGCCGCGCACGATCCCGCCACGGCGTGGACGCTGCTCGACGAGGGCGGCCGCGACCCTGACGTGCTGCTGGTGGACGTCGCGCTGGCCGGCGCCAGTGGCATCGACTACGCCAACGAACTGCGCGCGAAATACCCGACGGTGGGGGTCGTGTTCACGACCGGCTTTCCGCACCGCGAGGCGCCGGCGCGCCGCAGCGGGATGGGAGAAGTCCTCCGGAAACCGTTTCGTCCCCACGAGCTGTTCGCCCTGATCGAGCGCGCCGGACGAAAGGGCAACGGTTAGGTCAAAGGTTAAAGGTTAAAGGTCAAAGGTGGGGCGGCGACGGCTTTCTTCGGGCGTTCATCGACCGTGAGCGTGAAGACGTCCGGACGTGAGTAGTGCCCCGCGACGTCCAGGTCGTACTTCCCCCTGATCGCATCGTCGAGGTCGATCTCCGCCGCGAGGATCGCTTCCTGTCCATAGACCGGCCCGGCGAGGACGTCGCCCAGCGGGCCGACGATCACGCTGCCGCCGCGAATGAGGTCGGTGTACTGGCAGGCGCTCAGCACGAAGCAGCGGCCTTCGTAGGCGATGTGCCGCATCGACGACTGCCAGATCTCGCGCTCGTCCACGGTCGGCGCGCACCAGAGGTTGATGCCCTTCGCGTACATCGCCAGCCGCAGCGCGGGCATGTAGTTCTCCCAGCAGATCGCCGCGCCGACCTTGCCGACGCTGGTGTCGACCACCGCGAGGTGCGAGCCGTCGCCCATCCCCCAGACCAGCCGTTCGCTGGCGGTCGGCATCAGCTTGCGGTGCTTCGCCAGCACCTGCCCGTCCGCGCCGATGATCAGCGCGGTGCAGTAGAGCGTGCCGCCCTCGCGTTCGACGATGCCGACGACCAGATGGCAGCGCATCTCGGCGGCGAAGGACGCGATGCGACGCACCTCCGGACCGGGGACCTCGATCGCCGACTCCCAGTACCGCAGGAAGTCGTCGCGTCCCTCCCGCGTGCGGACGCCGACGCGGGCGCCGAAGTCCATGCCTTTCGGGTAGCCGCCGATGTACGCCTCTGGAAATACCGCGAGCTGCGCGCCTTCGCGCTGGACCGATTCGCAGTGCACCTGCATCCGGTCGAGCGTGCGCGGCGTGTCGAAGAGCACCGACCCGGCCTGGACGACCGCGACGCGTTGACCAGGCATGTAGTTAGCGACCAGCCATCACGGGCTGCGCAGGCGCGGGTGAGGCGGGCAGCGGACGGCGTTCGCCGATCTGCTGCCGCCACATCGCGTAGTACAACCCCTTCTGTTCGAGCAGCGCCGCATGCGACCCGGACTCGATCACCCGTCCGCGCTCGAGCACGAAGATGCGGTCGGCATGCATGATGGTCGACAGCCGGTGCGCGATCAGGATGGTGATGACGTCCTGGCTCGTCGCCACGTCGCGGATGGTCGCGCCGATCTCCTCTTCGGTCAGCGAGTCGAGTGACGAGGTCGCTTCGTCGAACACCAGCAGGTGCGGATGGCGCAGCAGCGCCCGGGCGATCGACAGCCGCTGCTTCTCCCCGCCCGACACCTTCACCCCTCCCTCGCCGATGACCGTGTCGAGCCCGCGGTCCGCGCGGGACAGCAGGCTGTCGCACGCCGCCTTCCGCAGCACCAGCAGGCACTCCTCGTCGGTGGCCGACGGGTTGACGAACAGCAGGTTCTCGCGGATGGTGCCGGAGAAGAGCTGCGTGTCCTGCGTGACGAACCCGATCCGCTCGCGGAGCTGGTTCAGGTCGATCGTGCCGGACGGATGCCCGTTGTAGAGAATCTCCCCTGACTGCGGCCGATACAGGCCGACCAGCAGCTTCACCAGCGTCGTCTTGCCCGCGCCCGAGGGCCCGACGAACGCGATCGTGTCGCCGCGGCCGACCTCGAACGAGATGTCGGTGAGCGCGGGGTAGGACGCGGACTGGTGCTGGAAGCTGACGTGGTCGAAGGCCAGGCGCCGCAGCTCCGGCAGCGGCACCGGGTTGAGGGGGCGCGGCTCCTTGGGGATCTGCAGGATGTCCTCGAAGTTCTTCATCGACACTTCGGTCTCGCGGTAGATGTTGATCACGTTGCCCAGCTCCTGGAGCGGGCCGAAGATGAAGAACGAGTAGATGAACAGCGAGAAGAACTGCCCGATGGTGATCTGCCGCGTGAAGATCAGGTAGAGCATCAGGAACATGATGCTGGTGCGCAGCAGGTTGACCGCGGTCCCCTGGACGAAGCTGAGGCTGCGGATGTAGCGCACCTTCTTGAGCTCCAGCTTCAGGATCTTCCCGGTCGTCGAGTTGAGGCGCGCGATCTCCTGCTGCGCCAGCCCGAGGCTCTTCACCAGCTCGATGTTGCGCAGCGACTCGGTCGTCGCGCCGGCCAGTGCCGTGGTCTCGGCGACGATGACCTTCTGGATCACCTTGATTTTCTTGCTCAACACCGAGCTCAGGATGCCGAGGATCGGCACGGTCAGGAAATACGCCGGCGCAATGATCCAGTGCACGCTGAACGCGTAGACCATCACGAAGATGATGCCGACCAGCGACGTGAAGACGACGTTGATCGACGCGGAGATCAGCCGCTCGACGTCGGTCCGGACCTTCTGCAGCTTGCCGAGCGTTTCACCGCTGCGCTGGTCCTCGAAGACCGAGTAGGGAAGCTCCAGCGAATGCCGGATGCCGTCGGAGTAGATCTGCGCGCCCAGGCGCTGGGTGATGACGTTGATGAAGTAGTCCTGGAAGTTCTTCGCAACCCGCGAGACGAAGGCCACGCCGACCGCGGCCGCCAGCAGGAGGCTGACGCCGCGGAAGAACTCGGAGGTGGTGTAGTCCTGGAACCGGGTGGCGTACTCGTCGATGACGTGCCGGAAGATCAGCGGATCGAGCAGCGAGAACACCTGGTTGATCGCCGCGAGTACGAGCGCGAGCGCAACCAGCTGCCAGTAGCCGCGCAGATAGGCGACGAGGAGCCTCAACTCCTCGGGACAGCCTTTCCGTAGACCTCGACCGAGCCGACATGGACCCACCCGCCGGTGCCATGGCCGCTGCCGGGAATCAGGTCGGCAAAGCCGATTTCGTCAACCTTGCTCAGGTCGGGGGTCACCCAGATCTGGTTGTTCGGTCCCGGGCTGCCCAGCGTGACCACGCGCGTCGGGTCGAGTTTCACCCACTTGATGGTGGCGACCGGGAATTCGCTGACCGCCATCATCGCCACGTTCTCCGAGTGGACGTCGCCGACGAACATGCTGCCGTCCGCGAGCTTCACGACCGGCCGCACGACGTGGAAGCCTGAGGTCTTGGTCGCCCACCGGATTTTCGCGAGGCCCGTGAGGTCGAGAAAATTGGCCTTGTCGCGGAAGGTGAGCGCGAACGGACCCGCGGTACCGGTCCAGGCGCTGAACGGGATGAACTGCGCCGGGTTTCCCGCGTTGGTCAGCACGTCCTTGCCGCCGCCGTACTGCTTGAGCTCGAGATTCTTGTCGACGACGTTCTCCTGCACGAACGGCAGCTGTTCGGTCTTGCCCGGCATCGCCGGCTGAAAGTTCACCGTCATCACGAGAACGGCCGGTGTCGGGCGCGGCGCGGCCGGGCCGCCGGCCCGCGCGCCGCCTTGCGCTGCCGCCGGCTGCTGGGCGCCGTCCAGGACCACGGCCGCCGCGCTGGCGATGCCCAGGATCGTCACGAGTCCTACGGTCGAACGAACGAAGAAGCTGACGCGCATGACGTCCTCCTTTGGGGGGCCCGCAGGCCCATCGCGTGACGGGTGAGCGGTGAGTCTACCCCAGACGCGCGACGCCGTGGCGCGGACCGTGTCAGGTCGGCGTACTCGTCAGACTCGGGCGTCGCATAAAATGCCACGCATGAAGTCCGCGGCGCTGGTTGCGCTGTTCATGCTGGTATTGCCGCCCCCCGCGCCGGCGCAGTCGGCGCTCCCGTACCTGCGCATCATCGCCCCCGCGGCCCCCGGCGGCGGATGGGATCAGACCGCGCGCGTGATGCAGCAGGCGCTCCAGCAGGCCGGCATCGTGCGGACGGCGCCGGTCGAGAACATCCCGGGAGCGGCGGGCACCATCGGCCTCGCCCGCTTCATCGGCGCCGAGCGCGGCAAGGGCGACGCGGTGCTCGTCTCCGGCCTGATCATGCTCGGCGGGATCGTCACCAACAACTCGCCGGTGATGCTGCGCGACGCGACGCCGCTGGCCCGGCTGACAGGCGAGTTCGAAGTGATCGTCGTCCCGGCCGCGTCGCCATATCAGTCGCTGCAGGAGCTGCTCGCCGCGTTCAAGCAGCGCCCCGAGGCGATTTCCTGGGGCGGCGGCTCCGCGGGCGGCAGCGACCAGATACTCGCCGGGCTCATCTCCGAGGCGGTCGGTATCTCCCCGAGCCGTGTCAACTACATCGCATTTTCCGGCGGCGGCGAGTCGCTCTCCGCCATCGTCGGCGGCCAGGTCACCGCGGGGATCAACGGGCTCGCGGAGCTCGCCGCGCAGATCGACGCCGGCTCGGTGCGGGCGCTGGCGATCTCGAGCGGAGCGCGGCTGCCCGGCCTCGACGTGCCGACGCTGCGGGAGCAGGGCGTCGACGTCGAGTTCGAGAACTGGCGCTCGGTGATGGCGCCGCCCGGCATCAGCCGCGAGGATCGCGCCCGTCTCGAGATGACCATCGACGCGATGGTGAAGTCCGAGCCGTGGCGCGCCGCGCTCGAGCGCTACCGCTGGATCGATCGCTACCTCGCCGGTGACGCGTTCGCACGCTACGTCGAGACCGAGGAGGCGCGCGTGCGCGGCATCCTCCGGCAGTTCGGCAACGGGGACGATGAGGAGCGGACGCTGATGTCGGCGGGCCCCTACCCGCTGGTGGTCGTCGGCGGGGTGCTCATATTTGGATTCCTGACGGCGCTCCAGATCGTCCGGCCAAGGGTCCCACCGGCGGCTGAAGCCGGGACCGGCGCCGCAGGCGAGACCCACGGCCGCATGTGGGCGCACATCGGCTGGGTGACGGCGGGGGTCGTCGCCCAGGTGCTGCTCGCCGAGCGCGCCGGGTTCGTGATCGCCTCGGCGTTGCTCTTCTGGTTCACCGCCCGCGCGTTCGACTCCGGTCGCCCCTATCGCGACGCGGCCTTCTCGCTGGTCATCTCCGTCGGCGCCTACCTCCTGTTCGCGCGCGTCCTCCAGCTCTCGCTGCCCGCCGGCGTCCTCGCAGGCTGGTTGTGAACTAGTGGACCCTTCCCAACTAATGGAGTACCAGCAACAACGAGCGTTTGAGCACGACCTTCGGGCCGCGACAACGGAGCGGCCCGTCTCGGTGAAGCGTACCGACAGATGCTAGAAACGTTTCAGGCGCTCAGCGCCGGCTTCGCCAGCGCGCTCACCGTGCCCCACCTGCTGTGGGCGCTCGCCGGCGTCACGCTCGGCACGGCGGTCGGCGTCCTCCCCGGCATCGGCCCCGCGCTGACGGTCGCGGTGCTGCTGCCGATTACCTTCAACCTCGATCCGATCAGCGCCTTCATCATGTTCGGCGGCATCTATTACGGCGCGATGTACGGCGGGTCAACGACCAGCATCCTGCTGAACACACCGGGGGAGACCGGGTCGATCGCCACCGCCATCGACGGCCACATGATGGCGAGAAACGGGCGGGGCGCCGCGGCGCTCACCACCGCCGCGATCGGCTCCTTTGTCGCGGGCACGCTCGCGACCATCGCCCTGACGTTCTTCGCGCCGCCGCTGGCGAACGTGGCGCTGCGCTTCGGCCCGGCCGAGTACTTCTCGCTGACCATCCTCGCCTTCACCGCGGTCGCGGTGCTGCTGGGCGCGTCGATGCTGCGCGGGCTCTTCAGCCTCTTTCTCGGCCTTGCGCTCGGACTGGTCGGGATCGACCAGCTCACAGGCGAGGCGCGGTTCTCGTTCGGCATCCCGCAGCTGCTCGACGGCATCGACGTCGTGGTCCTGGTGATCGGGCTCTTCGCCGTCGGCGAGACGATGTACCAGGCGTGGAGGCACGGGCGGGACGAGATCCACGTCGTCACCCTGCACGATTTCACGGGGATGAGCCGCGACGACTGGAAGCGGTCGTGGAAACCGTGGCTGCGCGGCACCGCGATCGGCTTTCCGCTGGGTGTGCTGCCGATCGGGGGGACGGTGATCCCGACGTTCCTGTCGTACATGACCGAGAAGCGCCTGAGCGACACGCCGGAGCGCTTCGGCCATGGCGCGATCGAGGGCGTGGCTGGCCCGGAGGCGGCCAACAACGCCGCCGCGGCAGGCGTGCTGGTGCCGCTGCTGACGCTTGGCCTCCCTTCGTCCGCGACCGCCGCCGTCCTGCTCGCCGCGTTCCAGCAGTACGGCCTGCAGCCGGGTCCGTTGCTCTTTTCCCAACGGCCCGACCTGGTCTGGACGCTGATCGCCAGCCTCTACATCGGCAACGTCATGCTGCTGGTGCTGAACCTGCCGCTGGTCAGCGTCTGGGCGCGCGTGATGCTGGTGCCACGGCCGCTGCTGTTTGGCTTCGTCCTGGTGCTGGCCTCGCTCGGCGCCTACAGCCTCAACCGCTCGATCCTCGACCTGGTGATCCTCTACAGCGTCGGCGCGATCGGCTGCGTGATGCGGGTCTACGAGATCCCGCTGGTGCCGGCGGTGCTCGGCCTGGTGCTGGGACCGCTGTCGGAGCAGCAGTTCCGGCGCGCGCTGGCGATCAGCGAAGGCGACGCGTCGGTCTTCTTCACGCGCCCGATTTCGGCGGTGCTGCTGGCGTCGGCATTCGCCGTCCTGCTCGGTCCCTGGCTGCTCAAACGATGGCTCCCCGATGAACGCGCAGCCTGACGTCCTGGTGATCGGGGGCGGCAACGCCGCCCTGTGCGCGGCGCTGACCGCGCGGCAGGCCGGCGCCACGGTGCGGGTGATCGAGTGCGCGCCGCGCGATTTCAGGGGCGGCAACAGCCGGCACACCCGCAACCTCCGCAGCGCGCATGCGGCGCCCACCGACCTCCTGACCGATGCCTACGGTGAGGACGAATTCCTCACCGACCTGCTCCGCGTCAACGGCCAGGAGACCGACGAGGCGCTGGCCCGGCTGGTCATTCAACGCTCGGCCGGCTGCCCCGACTGGATGCGCCAGTTCGGCGCCCGCTTCCAGTCGTCCCTGAAGGGCACGCTCCACCTTGGACGCACCAACGCCTTCTTTCTCGGCGGTGGCAAGGCGCTGATGAACAGCTATTACTCCGCCGCCTCGCGCCTGGGGATCGAGGTGCTCTACGACGCCGAAGTCACCGGCCTCGACCTCGCCGATGGCGAGTTCCGCGGCGCATCGGTCAGGGTCGCGGGTACGACCACGCTGCACCGCGCGAAGGTCGTGGTGATCGCGTCGGGGGGCTTCGAGGCCAACATCGACTGGCTGCGCGAGATCTGGGGGCCCGCGGCCGACAACTTCCTGATCCGGGGGACGCCGTACAACAAGGGCGCGCTGCTGAGGATGATGCTCGACGCCGGCGCGCAGTCGGTCGCCGACCCGCGCGGCTGCCACGCGGTGGCGATCGATGCCCGGGCGCCCCGTTTCGACGGCGGTATCGTCACCCGCCTCGACTGCGTCCCCTTCGGGATCGTCGTCAACAGCGACGCCGCGCGTTTCTATGACGAGGGCGAGGACTTCTGGCCCAAGCGGTACGCGATCTGGGGAAGCCTGGTCGCGCAGCAGGCGGATCAGATCGCCTACTCGATCGTCGATTCGAAGGTCGTCGGCCGGTTCATGCCGTCGGTGTTCCCGCCGATCGTGGCGAACTCGATCCCGGAGATGGCCGCGGCGCTGACGCTCCCGGCCGATCGCCTGCAGGCGACCGTGTCCGCGTTCAACGCGGCGGTGCGCCCCGGGTCGTTCGATCACGCGTCCCTCGACGACTGTCGCACCGAGGGGCTGACACCGCCCAAGAGCCATTGGGCGCAGCGTCTCGATACCCCGCCGTTCCTGGCCTACCCGCTGCGGCCGGGGATCACCTTCACCTACCTGGGACTGAAAGTGGACGAGCGGGCGAGAGTGATCATGCAGGACGGCGCGCCGGCGAAGAACATCTACGCCGCCGGCGAGATCATGGCGGGCAACATCCTTCGCAAGGGGTACCTCGCCGGGTTCGGCATGACCATCGGCACCGTGTTCGGCCGGATCGCGGGCGAGGAGGCGGCCCGTCATGCATAGCGGCACGGAGACGGTCCGCTCGATCGACCTGCTGCGGCAGGGCGAGCACATGATGACCGTCTGCAACGCCTGCCGCTACTGCGAACAGTACTGTCCCGTGTTTCCGGCGATGGAGGAGCGGCTCACGTTCGGCAAGGCGGACCTGACCTACCTCGCGAACCTGTGCCACAACTGCGGCGAGTGCCTCTACGCCTGCCAGTACGCGCCGCCGCACGAGTTCGGCATCAACGTCCCGAGGGCGCTCGCCGAGATTCGCCTCTATTCGTACGAGGAGTACTGCTGGCCGCGGGCGCTCGGCGGGGCGTTCCGCCGCCAGGGCATTCCCACCGCAGTCGGCCTCACGCTCGGGCTCGCCGCCGTGATGTTCGCGTCAGCCCTGGCGTTCGGCACGGGGTCGTTGTCGCAGGAGGACGGCTCCGGTAACTTCTACGCCGTCGTCCCGCACACCACGATGGTCACGCTCTTCAGCGGCGTGTCGCTGTTTGTGCTGCTGGCGTTCGCGATCGGGCTCCGGCGCTTCTGGCGGGATGTGCAGGGTGACGCGAATCCGGTGTCCCTCAGACAGGCCCTGCGGGACGTGCTGACGTTACGGCACCTGCACGGCGGCGGCGTTGACTGCACGTCGGGGGAAGAGGTGCGCACCCCGTGGCGGCGGTGGTTCCACCACCTCACGTTCTACGGATTCATGCTCTGCTTCGCCTCGACGACCGTCGCGGCGATTTATCACAGCGTGTTCGGCTGGGTGGCGCCGCATGCGTACACGAGTCTGCCGGTCATCCTGGGCACGCTCGGAGGTGTGGGCCTGGTGGTGGGACCGGCCGGCCTTCTGGCAGTGAGGAAAAAGCGCGACCCGGCGATCAGCGCACCGGATCAGCATGGGCTCGACGAAGCGTTCATCACGCTGTTGTTCCTGACCAGCCTCACCGGACTGTTGCTGCTCGTCCTCCGGCACCATTCATCGATGGGCACGCTGCTGATCGTGCACCTGGCCACGGTGCTGGCGCTGTTCCTCACCCTGCCGTACGGCAAGTTCGTCCACGGCTTGTATCGCGCCGCCGCGCTGATCAAATACGCCGGCGAAACCAAGCCGCGCTGAGCGTTCGTGGGGCCGACCCTGTCGGGTCGGCCGGGCAAACCTGACAAGGTTTGCCCCACGTCAACTAGCGGGACCGGAGGCGGGCGAGGTTGTCACATCCCGGCGATATTGACGGTGATGGCCGCGCCGTCCTGGAGGCCGGTCTGTCCCTGCGTGATCACAAGTTCGCCCGCCTTCACGCCTGACGTCACCTCGACCCGGTCGTCGGTCTCGACGCCAATCGTCACCACGCGCCGCTGCGCGGTGGTTCCCGCCGCCACGAACACGATCGGCTGGGGACCGTTGCGCACCAGCGCCTCGGCGGGCACGAAGACCACGTTGACCCGCTGCTCGGCGTCGATGTCGATTTCGACGGCGGTGTCCACGGGTACGGTTGACGGCTCGACGAACGCCAGGCGGACCGGCGCGTTGCCGGTGCGCGCGTCAACGCTTCCGGACGCGGCCGACACCGTGAGCCGGACGACCTCGGCGCCGCCGCCGGCGAGACGCGCGGTCGCTCCAGTAATGACGCGGGCGATGTCGGCCGGCGGAATCGACGCGGTGACCTCCATCCGGCGCGGATCCACGACGCGCACGACGGGCTCTCCAGGGGATGCCACGTCGCCCGGGTTCTTCAGCCGGTTCGAGACCGTTCCGGCAAACGGCGCGCGCACGATCGCCCGGCCGGCAGCGGCCTCGGCGGCGGTGAATGCGGATTGCGCCCGCGCAAGCGCGTCCTGCGCCTCCGCCAGCTCGCGATCGGCGCGCTGCATGTCCTGCCGCGCGATCAGGCCGCGCTCGACGAAGTCGCGGGTCCTGGCCTGGGATGCCCGCGCGTTCTCGGCCTGCGCCTGCGCGCCCGCGAGCTCCGCGCGCCGCCGCGCGAGGTTGGCGGTCGCCGACGCGATGTCGAAGCGCACCAGCATCTCTCCGCTGGCCACGGGCTCGCCTTCGGCCTTGCTGATCTCGAGGACCCTCGCGGTCTCGGGCGCCGTGACGATGAACTCCGAGCCCTGGGCCGGGGTGACGATGCCGGTGGTGTGGATGACCGCGCGCAGGGTGCCGACGCTCGCGGCTCGCGCGGTCACCGGGACGATATTGTGATCGTCCTCGGCAGGCTCAGGCCCGGGCGCCGCGCGACGGCACCCGTCAGCGCCCGCGCTCAAGAGCGCGATGAGGAAAATAACCCGACGAGAGGGACTGCGATTCGTCATAGGGCTTGAACGCTTTCGCAACAGCCGAGCCGGCAAAGTTACACGGCTCTGTCCTATTCCGCCTCCAATCCTGGCAGACTGACCCGTTTTAGGCGCGTTTACTGCCGGGTCGTTGGGTACGGGAATTGAGGGAGAGGTCAGCGGAGGAATTTGTAATGAAAACGTTCCGAGTGCTCACGGTGCTGGCAATCATGTCTCTTGTGGTTGCGTCAGCGGAAGCGCAGCGCGGCGGAGGGGCCGTGAACAAGGGGCCGAAAGTCGCGCCGGCCGGCCAGCGTGCCGGGAAGCCCGCGCCAGTTACGCAGGGAAAGTCCACCGGGGTCCCGCAGGGAAAGGCAGATCGCGTACGCGCTGATCAGGCACATCAGGGAAATCAGGATGCCCGCACGCCGCGCGACACGGACATCGCTGCCAACATCGCGAGGAACCCGCAGCAGAAAACGCGGCTCGAGGCGATGCTGCCGTCGGGCATGACGCTGGAGCAGGGTGCTGCAGGCTTCCGGAACCAGGGCCAGTTCATCGCCGCGCTCGAGACGTCGAAAAACCAGAACATCTCGTTCACCGCGCTCAAGGCGGAGATGACCGGTGCGAATGCGCTGAGTCTCGGCCAGGCGATCGAGAAGCTGAAGCCGTCAACCACCACCGTCGCGCGCTAGGATCGATCGTGGTACGAAGGGCGCTGGCGCTCGGAGTGCTCGCGCTGATCTGTACGGCACCACAGGACGCGGCAGCCCAAGGCAAAGGGCGGCCGAAGCGTCCTGATGCCGTGGGGACCGGACGG
The DNA here is from genome assembly GCA_947465645.1 of Acidobacteriota bacterium. The sequence goes on from CANIBQ010000010.1 coordinate 26,855, forward strand.
CCAACTCCAGCATCGGGGTCAGCGCCGGCGGCAACGTCGGGCGCCGACCTACAGGCTCCATCAACCGCGTTCCGGCAGTTCGGGTCGTGGCTCGACGACGCGAGCGTCTTGACCCGTGGCGAGGGCGCAATGAGCGTGGGCGCCGGATACTGGCGCAGCGAGGGCGGCAGCCAGATCGATGCGCCGATGCTTGCTGCCGCCTACGGCGTTGCCAACCGCGTGCAGCTCTCCGCGACGGTTCCTTTCTATCGAGTGAGCTATCAGGGCGCGACCGCGAGCGGCCTCGACGACGTGTATCTCAGCGCAAAAATCGCGGCCTTCGATCCATCCGGAGATCGGCGGTTCGGCCTGGCGATCAGTCCCACCCTGGAAATATTGAGCGCCGGGTTCATGGAGGATCGACTGCACTGGGCGCTTCCGGTCAGCGTCGACCTAGGCAGCGGCAGCACGCGTGTGTATGGTTCGGCCGGCTATTTTTCGAGGGGCGCGGTGTTCGCCGGCGGGGCCATCGAGTGGACCGCCCCGGCGGGGACAGTGCTGACTGGGGCCATCACCCAGTCGTCGTCACTCGGTGATGCGTCGACGTTTGATGCATCAGGCCGCGGAAAACGCGTGGATGTCTCGGCGGGGATCGCGCATCCTGTGCGCAACGCCGTTGCGGCATACGCCAGCGTGGGACGCACCTTGACCCCGGCGTCCGAGGGCGGGACCAGCCTCGCCCTGAGCGGTGGGATTTCGTTATATTTCGCGCGCGCATCCTCGAAGCCCTGAGCCCGGGTCAGTGTTGGACCCGGCCAGACATAGAATCGGATCGAGGTCCCCATGCGCCTAGCGACCGTCCTCCTCGTTTACTGCGTCTCCGCAACGCCCGCTTCCGCCCAGACCTACATTGCGGGGCTGCTCGGAGCCGATGTGATTCGATCGACCCAGATCGAATCGGGGCCGCTTGCTATCCCGAACGGCGATGGCCAAACGCTCTCGAGTGCGCTGCGCGTGGGCACGGCGCTCGGCGAACGGTGGGGCGTCGAGCTCGAGTTTGCACTCGGCGGGGAGATCGAGCAGGAGACGACGTTCCGACCGCCCATCAACCTCCTGTCGGGAACCACGGGGTCCCCCTTCAATTTTCCCGTCGCCCTTGTCCCGGAGCCCTTGATCTTCCCGCCGATCACGCTCGAGTACAGCTACCAGCTGGAACAGGAACACGTCACCATCAGTCCCGCGGCGTGGGTCCGCCAGAGCCTCTCGGGCTCGATCGACCTCGTCTATCTGGGAGGGCTGACGTTCTCACGCACGGAATCAGAGCAGAGCATCTCGATGCGGCGCCTTGCGGTCACCGTGCCGGGCATCACAGCGCCGCTCATCGCCCCGAGTTCGCAGACCACCACGAGCACTGCGTACGGGATTGGGCCGATGGCGGGGATCGACGCGCGGTTGTCGCTGGCGGACCACGTCCTGCTGGTCACCGGCGTTCGGATGCAGGGGATGAAGACGGGCTCCGGCGACGCGTGGCTGATCCGCGCGTCCGCCGGGCTGGGCTGGATGTTCTAGCGCAGCGCCGTCGTGTGGGTGGTTTCGAGGAACTTCCGCAGATCCTCGTTGTCCGGGAAGTCGCGCTGGAGCGCGCGGGCGGTCGCGACCGCCGCGGGAATCTGCTTTTCGCGCTTCTGCATATCGAGCAGCGCGAAGTTTGCCTCGGCCTGGACGAAGAACCCGGTCTCGGTGTGCGCGGCGGCCTTGACGATCTCCAGGCCGCGCTTCTTGTTGCCGCCGCCGAGGAGCCACTTGGTGCCGCGGGGCAGCTTGGTGTCGACGATGTAGTCGATCCACGCGCGGGAGACCCGGGCGCGGATGTGATCCGGATTCGCCTCGAGCACCGCGTCGAGCGATTTCCTCGCTTCCCAATACTCGCCCCAGCCGGTCTTGCGGCCGAATGTGCCGAGCTGCAGCCACACGTAGTTGAGGTCCAGCTTGCCGAGGTAGAACCGGGCCGCCTCGTCGGTGGGGTCGGCGGCGAGCCGGGCCCGGGCCAGCGCCTGGCCCTTCTTAATCTCAGCCATGAACGCGGCCGTCAGCGGCTCGCACGACGCGCACTGTTTCAGCGCCGCTTCCTTGTCTTTGGGTTCCCCGAACGCGCGTCGAATCTGGAGCAGCAGCGCCGAACTTCTCAACTCGGATGCGGCCAGTTGATCAATCTCGTTGGACCGTACCGTGAGCGCGAGCTCCGCTGCGGCGTCGAACCGGCCGCTGAAATAGAGCCGCTGCGCCTCATCCAGGGTCGCCTGCTGCGCGCGGGCTACCTCGGCCGTGAAGAGCGAACAACCCACGACTGCGACCGCCACTGCCACGATACGGATGATCTTTGCCATAGGTCCCCTGTCCTCGCCGTCGTGCTGCAACGCTCGGTCCATGTGGCCCCCTGTCCCGGGCGCCGCTGGACCACCCGGGAACATACCGCGCGACGAGTCCGGGGCGGTGTTCAAACCAGCACAGCGCGGGGGTAGGGTAGCGGCGCCTATTTTCGGAAGGCCGCCCGTGCCGTCGCAGGCTCGATGAAGAGGAAGCCCACAGCCGCGCCGAGGCCGAACGACAGCAGGACGACGGCGAGCGCGGCGCGATCATCGCCAACGATGAGCCCCCCGGCGATGAGCGCCAGCGCGAAGACCCAGTCGGCGGCGGCAATCCACGGCCGCACGCGTCCACGCAGCCAGCGCAGCTCCGCCGCGTACCACCGCGACGTGAACCAGAGATGCAAGCGGAGGTTCCCGGCGACGACAACCGCGGCGAGCGCGACGAAGAAAAAGATGCGGCCGGCCAGGCCGCCGATCATGCCGCGCGCGATCCACGCGGGAATCATCAGCAACCAGTAGGTCAACGCGGTAACGGCCTGGTGACATTCCCACCACCAGAGCGCAGCGCTGCGATCCCGCGCGGCCACAGGAGCAGCAGCACTGGCGCCGGCCTGCTCGAGCGCCAGGGCCAGATGGCGCGCGTTGGTGTACCGCGCGGCGGGTTCCTGCTGCAGGCACTGCGCGGCCACCGCGGCGATCGCCGGCGGCAATGACGACAGCCCTCCGTCTGGCGCCAGCGGGTGGCGGCCGGTGATCATCTCGACCAGCACGATGCCAGCCGCGTAGATGTCGGCTCGCGGATCGACGTCGCGGCCGGCGAGCTGCTCGGGGGCCATGTAGGCCGGCGTGCCGATCAGCGCACCTTCGACGGTCAGCCGGGTCCCGCCGGGGTGTTCCACCGATGCAATCCCGAAGTCGACGACCTTCACGCCGCCGCCCGCGGTGATCATCACGTTCTCCGGCTTGAGATCGCGATGCACCACGCCCACGTCGTGGGCGGCCGCGAGCGCCGCGGTGATCTCGGTGGCGATGACCAGCGCGCGGGCCGGGGCAATCTGCCCGCGGTCCATCTCGGCGCGCAGCGTCTCGCCGGGGATGTACTCCGTGACCAGGAGCAAATGATCGTCGATCTCCTCGAGCGCGTAGACCACCGCGATATTGGGATGCGCGATGGTCGCCGCCGCGCGCGCCTCCCGCCGCAGGCGCTCGCGGAGCTGGGCGTTCCCGGCGACGCTCGGCGGCAGCGACTTGACCGCGACGCGGCGCCCGAGCCGCTGGTCTTCCGCAAGATAGACGATGCCCATGCCGCCCCGCCCGATCTCCTGCTGGAGCACGTACGCGCCAAGGCGGCTGCCTGCGACGAGCTCCGGTTCGGCGACGTCAGCGGGATCGATCGATGCGGGTTCTTCCAGGAAGCCGTGCGCCGTGTCGTGCGCGTCCAGCAGCGCGGCCGCCTCCCGGAGCAGCTCGCCATCACCACCTGCCGCGCGCGCGAGCCACTCGTCGCGGCTCGCCGCGGGCTGGTCCATCGCGCCGAGAAAGAGCGCCTTGAGGCGCTCCCACTGTGCCGGCGTCATGCGTCGAGCGACCGCTTCAGCCACGCGCGTGCCATCGCCCACTGGCGCTTGATCGTGGCGGGTGACACCCCGACGACGTCTGCGGTCTCCTCGACCGTCAGGCCGCCGAAGTAGCGGAGCTCGACGATCCGTGCCTGTTCGGGATCCAGTTCCGCGAGCCGGTTCAACGCCTGGTCGAGCGCCTCGACGTCGATCTCTCCCCGCCGGTGAAGGCCTGCCCCCGCGGCGCCAAGATTCGCATCGTCGAGCGTGACCTTCTTCGGTGCCCCGCCGCGCTTGGCGGCATTCCGCGCCCGCGCGCGCTGCACCAGGATCTGGCGCATGGAGAGCGCCGCAATCGCGAGAAAGTGGGTCCGGTTCTGGAAGGGGCGGGCGCGCTCGTTCGCCATGCTGACGAACGCTTCATTGACCAGCGCGGTGGCCTGGAGGGTCTGTCCCGGCCGCTCGCGGCTGACGTAGCGTGCCGCGATCCGCCGCAGCTCGTCGTAGACGAGCGGCATCAGCTTCGCCACGTCGCGCTGGTTGTTCACGCGACTAGGTCAAAGGTAAAAGGTCAAAAGGTAAAGGTATGTCTCACCGTCGTTCTATTGTCACCGTCTCGACGACGATGTCGGTGAGGGGACGGTCGCGCTCGCTGGTGGCCGTGCTGCCAATCTTCTTGATGACGTCCATGCCTTCGACGACTTCACCGAAGACCGAATGGCGGTCGTCGAGGTGGGGCGTCGGCCCGAGCGTGATGAAGAACTGTCCGCCGTTGGTGTTGGGCCCCCGGTTGGCCATGGAGAGGATGCCCGCCTTGTCGTGCCGCGCCTTCGGATGGAACTCGTCGCCGAAGGTGTACCCCGGTCCGCCGATGCCCTGGCCGAGCGGGTCGCCACCCTGGATCATGAAGTTCTCGATCACGCGATGGAAGGTGACGCCGTCGTAATAAGGCTTCTTGACCTTCTGGCTGGTGCGCGGGTCGGTCCACTCCTTGGTGCCTTCGGCGAGACCGATGAAATTCTCAACCGTCTTCGGCGCCTCCTGGTCGTACAGGCGGACGGTGAAGTTCCCCTCGCTGGTGACAAACTGCGCGTAAACTCCCGGCAACGTCAAGCTCCTTGTTGATGACCTGTGAAGTCCTGAGGATACCACTCCATCGCGGTACAATCCCGTCGATGACTCCCGGATTACGAACGGCAGAGGATGACGCGCTCGATGGTGTCGCGTCCGGGGTGTACGACGATCCGTTCGCGCTGCTGGGCCGCCACGAAACGACGCTGAATGGGCGCCCGGCGGTGGTGATCCGGACGGTTCAACCATCGGCCGATTCGGTCGAGCTCGTCACGGCCGAGCGGGTGTTCCTCATGACGCGCCGGCGCCCCGAAGGGCTGTTCGAGGCGACCATCCCGCTCGACGGCTCCCGCGCGGAGGACCTGGCCTACTGCCTGCGGGTCCACGAGGGCGGCGGGACCCGCGACCTGATCGACCCCTATCAGTTTGGTCAGGTCCTGACGGAGTTCGACATTCACCTCTTCGCCGAAGGCACGCACTATCGCGCCTGGGAGAAGCTCGGCGCGCATCGCATGACCATCGGCAGCGTGGAGGGGGTGCACTTTGCCGTCTGGGCGCCGAATGCGCAGCGGGTCAGCGTCATCGGCGATCTCAATCGGTGGGACGGCCGCGCCCACGTCATGCGGCGCATTGTCCCTGCGGGCATCTGGGAGATCTTCATACCCGAGCTGCCCGACGGCGCCTGCTACAAGTTCGAGATCCGGACGCCGGACGGTCACCTGCTGCAGAAGGTCGATCCGTACGCGCGCTATTTCGAGGTGCCGCCGAACACGGCGTCGGTGATCTACGCCGACGGCCGGCATCAGTGGCGTGATGACGACTGGATGCGCGACCGCGCCTCGTCTCCCGGCTGGCACGACCGGCCGATGTCGGTCTACGAAGTGCATCTCGGGTCGTGGCGCCGGGTCCCCGCAGAGGGCGATCGCTACCTGACCTACCGGGAGCTGGCCGCGACCCTGGTGCCGTACGTGCGCGAGATGGGCTACACGCACATCGAGCTGATGCCGATCATGGAGCATCCGTTTTCGGGGTCGTGGGGCTACCAGGTGATCGGGTTCTACGCGCCCACCAGCCGCTTCGGCACGCCGGACGACTTCCGGTTCTTCGTGGACGAGTGCCATCGCTACGGGCTGGGGGTGATTCTCGACTGGGTGCCGGGGCACTTTCCGAAGGACAGCCACGGCCTGGCGCGGTTCGACGGCACCGCGCTGTACGAGCACGCCGATCCACGGAAGGGGGAGCATCAGGACTGGGGCACCCTGATCTTCAACTACGGCCGCGACGAGGTCCGCACCTTCCTTCTGAGCAACGCCCTTTTCTGGCTCGACGAGTTCCACATCGACGGCCTGCGCGTGGACGCGGTCGCGTCGATGCTGTATCTCGACTACTCGCGCACCGACGGGCAGTGGATCCCCAACCAGTACGGCGGCCGGGAAAACCTCGAAGCGGTCGAGTTCTTCCAGCAGCTCAACACCGTGACGCATGGACGGGTGCTCGGGTCGATGACGGTCGCGGAGGAGTCGACGGCATGGCCGGGCGTCAGCAAGCCGGTCTACGTCGGCGGGCTGGGCTTCAGCTACAAGTGGAACATGGGGTGGATGCACGACATCCTCGAGTACTTCGCGCAGGATCCCGTGCACCGGCGATGGCACCACGGCCAGATCACCTTCTCGATGCTCTACGCGTTCACGGAGAACTTCATCCTGCCGTTCTCGCATGACGAAGTCGTGCACGGCAAGCGATCGATGCTCGACAAGATGCCGGGCGACCTGTGGCAGAAGCACGCGTCGCTGCGCGCGCTCTACGGCTACATGTTCGGCCACCCGGGCAAGAAGCTGATGTTCATGGGATGCGAGTTCGGCCAGTGGCGCGAGTGGAACCACGACGCGAGCCTCGACTGGCACCTGCTCGATGACCGGATGCACGAGGGCCTGCGCCGCTGGGTGCGGGACCTCAATCACGCCTACCAGCACGAGCCCTCCCTGCACGAGGTGGATTTCGAGGCGGCGGGCTTCCAGTGGATCGACTGCAACGACAACGAGAACAGCGTGGTGTCGCTGGTGCGGCGGGCGCGCGACCCGAACGACTTCACGGTGATCGCGGCCAACTTCACGCCCGTGCCCCGCCCGGCCTACCGCATCGGCGTGCCCGAGGGCGGCTGGTATCGCGAAGTGCTGAACAGTGACGGGGAGATCTACGGAGGGAGCAACATCGGGAACGCCGGCGGCGTGCTCGCCGAAGGGAACCCGATGCACGGCTTCAACTACTCCGTGACCCTGAAGGTCCCCCCGCTCGGATTTGTACTTCTTAAACGGAGTTAGGGCTTTTCGGGTCCCGGGGATCCGGCCTCCCCGCCGCCGCGCATTTGACGGAGGAGCCAGGCTTTAGCGAACTTCCAGTCCCGCATGACGGTCTCCGCGGAGACCTCGAGGATCGCGGCGGTCTCCTCCACGCTCAGGCCGCCGAAGAAGCGCAGCTCGATCACCTTGCTCTTGCGCTGATCGAAGGCAGCGAGCGCCACGAGGGCGTCGTCCAGCGCAATGAGGTCATGCCCCCGCTCGTTTGCGACGGGCAGCGCCTCGTCGAAGGTGACCTTCACCGCACCGCCGCCGCGTTTCTGATAGCCCTTCGAGCGGGCGCGATCCACGAGGATGCGCCGCATCAGCCTCGCGGACATCGCCAGAAAATGCGCGCGATCCTGCCAGTTGACCTGCTGTGTGTCGATGAGACGGAGGTACGCCTCGTTCACCAGCGCGGTGGCCTGCAGGCTGTGGCCGGCGCGCTCCCCTGCCATGCAGCGCCTGGCAATGCGGTGCAGCTCCTGTTCGACCAGAGGCACCAGCTCCGTGAGAGCGGCCTCGTCGCCGTTACCCCACGCGACCAGTAATCCTGTCACGCTTCCTGAATGAGTCATTGCATTCCAGAGCGGCCCAATTCCGCGCGTACCGCGTTTCCCGCTGCCAGGGCGGCATCGGTCTCGAAGGCACCCGTCATGCCCCTCTGGGTCTGGCGAACGTAAAAAGAATACATGGCCTTCGTGTTCGTCACGTCGGAATCAACCAGCACTTCCACCGCGTGCCGGAGTTCGTGGCCAACCGAGACCGCCAGCTCTAATCCGACCTTGCGCGCATCGACTTTCAGCCACACCATCCGGTTCGCTCCAGCAGTCGTGATGCCCACGAGACACGCGCGCACTCCTCGGCCACAGACACCGTGCTCGACATAGACAATGCCGTCGGTCGCCTCGATCTTTTCGACCAGACCGCGAAACGTGGCTGATCGTGCCGAGGCTTCGCGAATCATTGCCGCGACTGCCGGAGCCGACGAGCGAACGCGGCTCGGGATCGACGGAGCGGTGATGGGTACACCTTCCGCCCGGGCCATCGTCGACGCTGCCATCGTTCCAACCACTGCGAGGATAGCTGCCAGGTTTCGTGAATGCTTCGCCATGTCGTTTCCCCCCTCGCTGGAGGAGGCGGGAAACGCGGGACGAAACTGTCACCGGGCCCTATAATCACTGCCCGCATGGCGAACTCGTGTTGCTAACGCCTTACACCACAACGTTTGCGTACTACTGGCCGCGATGACTCCTGATCGGTGGGCGCAGGTCGAGCGGCTGTATCACGCCGCTCTCGCGCGTCACGCAACCGAGCGCGGCGCGTTCCTGCAGGAGGCGTGCGCCGGCGACGAGCCCCTGCGGCATGAAGTGGAGACATTGCTCCGCCAGTCGGGGGGTGGCGACTTCCTGGCGGCACCAGCCATCGCCGTGGCGGCCGGGTTGATGGGTTCGCAGGACACGCAACTGCCGGCCGGGCGGCGGCTCGGCACGTACGAGGTCCTCGGGTCTCTTGGCGCCGGGGGCATGGGCGAGGTCTACCGGGCGCGCGACACAAAGCTCCATCGCGACGTCGCGCTCAAGATCCTGCCGCGGGCGTTCACCACTCATCCCGATCGGCTTGCCCGCTTCGACCGCGAGGCGCGGATGCTCGCCGCGCTCAATCACCCGAACATCGCAAGCATCTACGGCTTCGAGACGACCGATGGCGTCGGTGCGCTGGTGCTGGAACTCGTCGAGGGACAGGAGCTCGCCGAACGCATCCGTCAGGGGCCAATCCCCCTCGACATCGCGCTGGGGATTGCCAGACAGATCGCCGAGGGACTCGAGGCTGCGCACGCCCGCGGCATCATCCATCGCGACCTCAAGCCCGCCAACATCAAGATCACCCGAGACGGCGTGGTGAAACTGCTCGATTTCGGCCTGGCCAAGGGAGTCGGCGCCCATGCTGACCAGGCGGTGACGCAGGCACCGGTCCCCGCGGCCGGGGGCACACGCGAGGGGACGATTCTCGGAACCGCCGCCTACATGAGCCCAGAGCAGGCCCGCGGCCAGTCCACGGACACGCGCACCGATATCTGGGCCTTCGGGTGCGTGCTGTACGAAATGCTCACGGGCCGCATGGCGTTTGCGGGCGAGGCGATGGCGGATACGCTGGCGGCAATCCTGGAGCGCGAGCCTGACTGGAGCGCGCTCCCGAACGCGGCGCCTGAGCCGATCCGTCTCCTGGTGCACCGCTGCCTGCAGAAGGATCCGAAACAGCGGCTGCGTGACATCGGCGACGCCCGGCTCGAGCTCACGCACGCCATCGGGCCGGCATCCGGCGAACACCGCACGCGGTCGGCCCCAACGTCGACCCGCGCGGCGCGCACACAGCGATTCTTCTGGCTGCCGGCGGCCGGCGTCGTCGCGGCGATCGCGGTCGGCCAGGTGATCTGGAGTCTGAGGCCCCCGTCTCCCGCAGCGTCGGCGTCAGTCTCGCGCATCGCCATTTCGCTGCCACCGGGGCAGCTTGTGGCGACCGTGACCGGCGGTCCTGCCGTCGCCATCGCGCCTGATGGCACTCGCCTGGCGTATGTGGCCAATCAGCCAGGCAGCGACCAGCAGATTTATCTGCGTCCGCTGCAGGGCCTGGACGCCAAACCCGTTCCGGGCACCGAAGGCGGTACCGCACCCTTCTTTTCCGCCGATGGCCAATGGCTCGGCTTCTACGCCGACGGCAAGATGAAGAAGGTCTCGACGACCGGTGGAACAGCAGTAACCCTCGGTGATGCTGCTGACCCGCGCGGCGCCAGTTGGGGCAGCAGAGGGACGATCGTATTCGTCCCGACACGGGACTCCCTGCTCCAGCAAGTATCGGACGCGGGAGGCTCGGTGCAGGCGGTCACTCGTTTCGGCGACAACGAAGGCAGTCACCGCTGGCCGGCGTTCCTGCCCGGCGCCAACAGAGTGCTGTTTGCCGCGTTGCAGAGTGGCTCCAATTGGGAGAACGCCACGATCGCCGTCCAGTCGCTGGACACCGGCGAACGACGGGATCTGGTCGAAGGAGGATCGAATCCGCGGTACACGCCGTCCGGGCATCTCGTGTATATGCGGGGGCAAACACTCATGGCCGTGCCGTTCGATACCGAGCGGCTGACAGTCACCGGGGCGGCGGTACCTGTCGTTGAGGGTATTTTCACAACCTCTCCCTTGAACGGCAATGGGCAATACGGCTTTTCCAACACGGGATCGCTGGTCTATCTGCCGGCGAGTGGCCAGGGATTCCAGCAAAGGCTCGTGTGGGTCAGCCGTAACGGCACAGAGCAGTTCCTGAACGCTCCGGCGCGTCCGTACCGAAATCCCCGGATTTCTCCCGACGGCCGGCGAATAGCCGTGGCCATCGATGAACAGCAGATGCACGTCTGGCTGTACGACCTGACTCGGGAAGCGTTGAGCCGGTTTACGTTCGAGGGAACCACCAACTACAACCCGTTTTGGACGCCGGATGGCCAGCGGATCGCGTTTCAGTCAGTCGGCCAGCCACATGAGGGTCTCTTCTGGCAACTGGCCGATGGCAGTGGCGGGCTGGAGCGGTTGTGCTGCGAAAACCCCGGTACCTTCGGCCCGTCGTCGTGGTCTCCGGACGGCCAACTCATGGCCGGGGGTGGATTCGTAGGGGGCGATCTCTATGTGGTGCGGCGGGGTGGCCGCGACCTGGAGTTCCTGGCCAGTACACCATTCGGCGAAGGGGCGGCCATGTTTTCGCCCGACGGGCGTGGGCTGGCGTACGCCTCAAACGAATCCGGCCGCTGGGAAATCTACGTGCAGGCGTATCCGGCCCCTGGCGGGAAGTGGCAAATCTCGACGGAGGGTGGCACCGAGCCGATGTGGAACCGCAACGGGCGGGAGCTGTTCTACCGCAACGGCAACAGGATGATGACCGTGGACATCACGACGCTGCCGAACTTTTCCGCCGGTAGACCGAAGCTGCTGTTCGAAGGACAGTACGAACCGACGCGGGGCTCAAGTGCCAACTATGATGTGTCACCGGACGGCCAGCGGTTCCTCATGCTCAAAGCGAGCGAGGCGCAGGAAGGCGCCCCGACACAAATCAATGTGGTGCTGAACTGGTTCGAGGAGCTCCGGCAGCGCGTCCCGACGAATTAGGAGGCCGCAGATGCGTGCCGGCGACACTTCTACCGTGATTTCGCCGATTGTGATTTGAAACCACTTGATGAAGTTCCCGGTGTCTCGGCGCCTAAGCCTTCAGGCCTCCGGGGCTAAGGTTTCTCGCCGGGCCCCGGTGCGACGCCGGCGAAGAGGCGGCGGCCGTCGGGTAGCAGGATCGTCGATGTGTTCGCGGTCGGCGTGCCGTTGCGCGCCTGCCAGCCGTCGATCACGAGCACCGTTCCCGGTACGAGATCTTCCTTCCTCCAGCCCCGGCGATAGAGCCCGTTGACCGCGGCGGTCTCGAACGCCCAGTTCACCACCTTGCCGTCAGCACCCGTGACGTCAACGTAGATCCAGCCGTGCGGGTTCGACCACCGCATGCTGGTCACCTTCCCGGTGAGCTTGAGCGGCCGGTTCTCGTCGAACTCCGCCGCAAACGAGTGATGGGCCGCCGCGGGGATTGCGAGTCCCAGCGCCACTACCGCGATCGCCGCGCACAGCTTTGTGCTCATCACCTATCTCCCCTGTTGCTGCTGCTTCGCCTTGGCCCTGGCCTCGTCGCGGATGTCTTTCAGGTGCTGCAGGTCCTGGTTGTCCTCGTGGCACGCCACCTCGAGGATGTCACCCGTCTGGCGGTGGAACGGCATCTCGATCGTCCACGGCCTGGTGTAGACGACGGGATCGGTCACCGTCGCCCGGTAGTTGATGGTGTCCGCGTCCACCGGCGTGAAGCGCTCGACCACCTGCTCGGCGTGACTGACGATGTCCCCGACCTCGTTCAGCCAGGTCTTGCCGTTGAAGTTCTTCGTCTCGACCACCAGCGTGTCGCCTTCCCAGCGGCCGACCGAGTCGCCCTGCCACAGGCGGACGTTGTCGGGAATGTGCGGGCGCGAGGTCAGCGGGACGACGCGCCACGCCATGCGTTCGAAGAGGAACGCGATGTGCCCGCCGGTCTGGACGATGTGAAAGGGCGAGGGGACGTAGAACGAGCGCGGGACGCCGCCGGCGACGAAACAGTGCGCGGTCGGGTCGTCGTAGCCGCGCTCCGGCAGCCCGCGGCTTTTCCGCTCCGCCTCTGCCCACGGCTGGAGCGGCAGCTTCTTGTCCACCGGATCGATGATCACGCCGCGTCCCGGCGGCAGGCCGAACTGCGGCGGATGGAACTCGAGCCCCCAGTTGGCGCCGCCGTTGTCGGAGGCGAAGTGTCCGTTGAAGTCGGGCTTGCCGTCGGGCAGCCTCTTGATCGGCCCCGCCGGCTTGCGCGCCGCCGCAGGCATCTCCTGGGCGCTGACGTCCATCGCCGCCGGAAGCAGCAGGGCCAGAGCCGCGATGCAATGGATGAATGTGCGAAGGCGGAGAATCATCGGCCTGGGTACCATGTGCGCGGATCGCGCTCGAAGGCGCCGTTGACTTCTTCGAGCTCCGCCTGGCAGTGATACTCGAGCAGCCGGTCCATGTCCTTGTGCCGGTAGAGCGGCATGCTCATCGTCCAGGGCCGGGAGAAGGTTTTCGGATCCGTCACGGTGACCTCGTACTGAATGGTATCCGGGTCGCGCATGGTGTAGCGCTCGACCAGGGTCATCGCTTCGCTGTGGAAGTTGCCCGCCATGTCGAACCAGGTGCGGTCGTTGTGGTTGGTCACGTTCACGACCAGCGAGTCGCCCTGCCACGCCCCGCGCGCGTCGCCCATCCAGAAGTCGATGCCGTCGGCCGGCTTGCTGCCGTTGGTGTGGATGATCCGGTGCACCAGCGACCACTCGAAGGTCATCGCCACCGTCTCCGCGGTCTGGAAGATCTGGAAGGGGTGCTCCATGTACATGATCCGCGGCACGCCCGGGAGGTAACAGCTGGCGAGCGGATCGGCCTCGTAGCGCATGGCGAAATTCTGCTCGCGCTGTTTCGCCGCCGCCGGCAGATAGGGAATCGTTCCGCCCTGCACCACGCCCTTGCCGGGCGGCATCAGGTGCCGGGCGGCGTGATCCTCGAGGCCGTAGGCGGCGCGGTTGCGCACCTGCCAGATCCCCTGCAGGTCGGGCCTGCCGTCGGCGGTTCGCGGCAGGGCGCGCGCCGCGGCGGCCGCGGGGGCGGGGGACGCGGCCGTCGTGCCCGGCCCAGCAGTGTTTTGGCCGAGAGTACGCGGCGCACAGGACACCGCCAGCAGCGCGGTCACGACGAACGGGACAAAGAGTCGCAAGACCCGCAAAGTGTACTACAGGGAAAAAGCTAGATTCCCTCGATGTCCTCCAGTGTCGGGACCGAGGCCATCGCCCCGAGTTTGGTGCAGCTGATGGCGGCCGCCGCGTTCGCAAACCGCAGGATGTCGGCCGGCGCATCGCCGCGCAGCAGCGCGTAGATAAAGCCCGCGCGGAAGACATCGCCCGCCCCGGTCGTATCGGCGACCTTCACCTGCCGCGCGGGCTCGTGATGCAGGCGGTCTCCCGCGAGGAGCATCGCTCCCCTCGGGCCGAGCGTCACGCACAGCATGCCCTCATGCTCGCGGCGCACCTTGCGAAGCGCTCGCTCGAAATCAGCCTCCCCGGTCACCGCCTGGAGCGTGTGCTCCGCGAAAATCGGCACCGTCACCGACGCGATCAGCTCCGCGGTGCGGCTGGTGAGCTGCTCGATGTCGCTGGTTACCGGTATCCCGGCCTCGCGCCCCAATCTCGCCGCCCGCATCGCCGCATCCTGATCCACGTCGTCCACGTGCACCAGCCGCGCGCGTGCGATCAGCGCCGCGCCCGGCTGGATGGGGTCGAGCACCAGCGATGGATCCCGATCCCAGAGGACGACGCGCTCGCCGTGGTGCTGATCGAGGAGGATGACCGCGTAAGGGTTGGGCGCGCTGCCGGTGACGGCGTGCTCGAGGCCGACGTTGCGGCGCGTGAGCTCGTCGCGCATCAGCGCGCCGTTCTCGTCCGCGCCGAACACGCCGACGTAGGTCGTCCGCAACCCCATCGCCGCGCATGCGCTCAACGTGGTCGTCGTCTGGCCGCCGCACGATACCAGCCGGCTGCCGATCCGCATCTTGGCGGTGGGACCGTCGGGCTGTGGATACCCGGGAAGGCGGTAGACGTAGTCCACCGAGTTGGCCCCGACTCCGACGACATCCCAGTGTTTATCCCGAGGAGACACCGTCAAATGCTAGCTGCCTTTGCGTCCAATGGGACCAAACGCGTCCCACCGGTGACGAACCGCTGATGAACGCTTGACGCCATGACCTTCACCACCGATATTGCCATGATGGACCCTGCGTCCCGGCGTGTCAGCTTCCGGCTGATCGCCGGCGTCTCCACCGCGCTCGGGATCTTCTCGACCTTCCAGGCGTACAACTACGTCTCGCTGTTCACCGAGCGCGACCCCTCGTTCCCGATGCTGCTCGCGCTCAACGTGACCTACTGGTATGCGTGGGCGGTGCTCGTCCCCGGGATCATCTGGATGGCGCGCCGTTACCCCTTCGGGCGCGAGACGTGGCGCCGCGCGATCGCCTTCCACATGCTCGGCGTCGTCGGGTGTACGTTCATGCACTCGGTGCTGACGATCGGGATGCGCGTGCCGATCCAGCTGTACTTCGAGCGCCCCGCGAGCTTTCTCATGGGGTTCCAGGAGCTGTTCTTCCTCTATTTCGACTGGGAGATGATGACCTACTGGGCCATCGTCGGCCTCAGCCACGCGATCGATTTTCACCACGAGTCGCAGGAGCGGGAGCTGACGACGGCGCAGCTGCAGACGCGGCTGGCGGAGGCGAGCCTGCAATCGCTGCAGCGCCAGCTGCGAAGCATCCCGTAGTGTCCGGCTTTAGCCGGACCTCATCCAGCGTTCGTTCAGCTGCACCCCCTCAACGATCTCGTCGACGGTATACACACTGGATCCAAAGAACGGGTATTCCCCGACCCGCGAGGCAAGATGCGCCCGGACCGGGTTCTCGAGAATGTACCGCGCGACACCGAGCGTCGCATCTTCCTCTCGCAACGTCCGTTCGAAGCCATACCGCTGCCACAGCACCGCGCCAAACGTTTTCTTGTAGTAGAAGCCCGAGAATTGTTTCGCGCGGGCGATGAATCGTCGGCCGTCCGAATCGTCACGCTGGCCCTCGATCAGAAGATGGAGGTGGTCGGGCATGAAGCAGTACGCAATAAGTGCGAAATGTTCGTCGGCCGCTGCGCGCAGAATTTGCGCGAGAGCAACGTCGACACGCTCCCGGGTGACAAAGAGGAGATGTCGCCGATAGGTGCAGAACGTCAAGAAATACCGATGGAGACCGATGTAGTCAAAGTGTTTGAGATGGTCCGGCTTGCCCGTGAGCATGAGGCGACGGCGGCAAGCGTTGGGCCGTCTAGGTCCGGCTAAAGCCGGGACACTACGTACGTCAGACGGTCCGGCTGAAGCCGGACACTACGTACGTCACGCGGAAGTCCGGCTGAAGCCGGACGCTACGTACGAGGCGCTCAGACCCGGGCGGGCTTCGCGCGTTCCCAGCCTTTGTAGGTCCCGAGCACGCGGACCCATTTCGCGAACTCGCCGAGCTGGGTGAGGGCGCGGGCGGTGGGGAGGTCTTCCCTTCGCGCGTCGATGTCCACGTAAAACAGGTATTCCCACGGCGTGCCGCGGATCGGCCGGCTCTCGAGCTTGGTCAGGTTGATGTCGCGCAGCGCGAACACGCTCAGCGCCTTGAACAGCGATCCGGGCGTGCTGGGCAGCGCGAAGACGATCGTCGTCTTGTTGGCGTCGTCCGACGTGGTGCCGCCGATCACGAAGAAGCGCGTGATGTTGAACTCGAAGTCCTGCACGGCTTCCTGGATCACCTCGAGGCCGAACACGTCGGCCGCGCGGCGCGAGGCCAGCGCCGCGGCGCCCGCCAGCTTCTGCTCGGCCACCAGCTTGGCGCCGCCGGCGGTGTCGTAGACCGCTTCCACGGTGACGCCGAGATCCTTCAGGAACCGCTCGCACTGGGCCAGCGCCTGGGGATGCGAGTAGACGATCTTGATGTCCTGGAGCTTGGTCCCGGGCAGCGCCTGCAGGCAATGGACGACGTCGAGCTCGATCTCGCCGGTGATCGGGATGTCGTGGTCCACCAGCAGGTCGTAGTTGCGGTGAATCGTGCCGCCGATGGAGTTTTCCATCGGCACGACGCCGTGCGTCGCGCGCTTCTTCAGCACCGCGTCGAACACCTCGTCAAAGGTCATGCACGGCAGCGTGTCCGCGTGCGGCGCGTACTGCCGCGCCGCCGCTTCGCTGTAGGCGCCCGGTTCACCCTGATAAGCCAGTCTCACGTCTTGTTCTCCGTTCTTTTCTCTCTTGTGGGGCGGACCTTGTCAGGTCCGCCCGGCGAGCCTGACAAGGCTCGCCCCACACAAGGCCCGCCCCACACGACGTCTCTACTCTTGGTCCGGCTGAAGCCGGACACTACTTCCGTCGCTCGCGGCGGCGCGGGCGCGGATCGATCCGCCGAGCAGCATCGCCGGTCCCGTCAGCACGACCAGGGCCACCCGCATCCAGACCGGCGTGAACGCCGCAAACTCGCCGACGGTAAAGCCCCAGATGAACGACAGCGTCTGTGCCGCCGCGGCAATCGCGGCGTGCCGCATCTCGTTGGTCTGCGCCACCTTCGCCGTCAGGTAGCCGCCGAGGATCGCGGCGAGCGTGTTGTACACGAGCTTGGCCGCAAGGATACCGGGTTGGTTGCGAATCGCGAAGTACCCCGCCATGTCGTTGACCTCCCCGCCCGCCACGGCCTTCACCAGCGTGAACTCGAGCGGCTCGACGACCAGAGAAATCAGCCCGAGACCAGCGAGGACGGCGACGACGCTGCGGATGAGGGTCACAGCCTGCCCAGGAGATCGCCGAGGACATACCCGGCGGCGGCCACGCCGAAGCCCACCAGGAACATGTCGCGCCCGCTCGCCCAGAGGCCACGGCCGGTGAAGACGCTGCGGGCGGCGCCGACGCCGAAGTGCGCCAGCATGCTGACCGTCAGCGACACCCAGATTGCCGCCCCGGGCTCCATCATCAGGAACGGCACGATCGGAATCACCGCGCCCACGGCGGTGGCGCTGCCGGTCACCAGGCCGTCGGCGAGCGGCGTGACGGCCGGCGGATGGATCCCCAGCTCCTCCTGCACCTTGGTCGCGAGCGCCTGCTCCGGATTCTTCATCATCGCCTTCGCGGTCTCGCGCGCGCGCTCGGCCGTCAGCCCCTTCGCCTCGAGAATGATCGCCAGTTCCTGCTCTTCGAGATCCGGCATCAGCCGCATCTCTTCCTTCTCGATGGCGATCTGCCGCGCCGCGACCTCGGCCTCGCTCTTGGCCGCGAGGAATCCACTCGATCCCATCGACAGCGCATCCGCCATCGCCCCGGCCATGCCCGTGACGACCACCAGGTGCGGCGCGACGTCGGCGCCGACGACCCCCGCCACCAACCCGAAGTTGGCCGTCAGGCCGTCGTTGAACCCATAGACGACGCTGCGAAGGTAGCCGGAACCGGTGGTGACATGCCACGGCTCGCCTTCGCGCCCCATCGACTCGGAGAGATTCTGCGCGTGCTCGGCCGACTCGGTGGCGATCGCCATCGCCGCCTCCCGGGTCGATTTCTGCTTGGACTTGCGGGCGAGACGGAGGTAGGCGCCGACTTCCTGCGCCTCCTGGCGGACGATGATCGGCAGCACGGCCGAGGATCCGAAGCGTTGCCCGGCCCAGGCCAGCATCCGCGTCTGGAAGGAGGGCGAGTGGTCGGGCACCGACGCGCCAGCCGCCTGGAACAAGCCGCGCCATCGCTCGACGTGCGCGTCTTCCACGTGGGCGAGCCGCTCGAATATCGATCGCCGTGTCTCGTCCCGCTCGGCGGCGGCAAGCTGGCGATACAGCCACGCGGCGTCCATCTCGTCGCGGTAATACTCGGTCCAGAGTGGATCAACGGCCACGGCGGCATGCTATCAACCAAACTCCCAACCCCCAAACGCCAACTCCCAACGCTTGGGTATTGGTGGTTGGAAATTGGGAGTTGAGTGGGGCGTCAGCCTAGAAACTGCCAGCCGTGCAGGACGGAGGCGGCGATGGAGAGAAGGGAGAGGGCGAGGCAGCCGACGGCGATCGCGATGTGATCGACGCGCTCGGGCTTCATCGGGTCGAGTACCCGCGCCGCGAGGTAGCCGCCGGCGAACCCGCCGCCGTGCGCGTAGTTGTCGATTCCCGGCAGCAGGAAGCCGTAGACCGCGAGCATCAGGATGTAACTGCTCGCCTGGCTGCGCGCCATGCTGCTGCCGGTGCGGTGCCCGTAGGCGAGCATGGCGCCGATCAGGCCGGCGATGGATGCCGAGGCGCCGACGGTGAACTGCCCGCCGCGCAGGAAGAAGAAGCCCGGAAGATACGCGCCCGCAAACGAGCTCAGCGCGAAGCCGCCGACAGCACCGGCGGTGTAGATGATCACCATCCGCCCAGGGCCGAACAGATCCGCGGTCATCGGTGCGAGCTGCCGCACCGCCATCATGTTGAAGACGATGTGCAGCACCCCCGCGTGGAGCCAGGCCGCGCTCAGCACCGTCCACCAGCGCCCGGCCGCGAACACCGGCACCGAGCCACTGGCGCCGAACAGGAACAGCGCCTGGCGGTTCGGGGAGAACATCGAGAACAGGCCCCCCATGCCGATGTCGCCGCGCGAGGCGAGCAGCGTGAGCACGAAGATCGTGGCGCAGGTGCCGATCACGAACGGCACGAACCCGAGGTCGCCGCCAAGCGATCGCAACATCGGCGCGAAGCCCCAGAGTCCGGGGTTGCGGCGGTTGCAGTTGTAGCAGCGATCGTCGTTGACGCCCACCAGCACGCCGCACGACGTGCAGATGACCGATCCTTCCCGCTGACGCTTCAGCACGCCTGTGATGATAGCCTTTACAAACGCCCAACTCCCAAAGAGCCCACTCCCGAATTGGGAGTTGGGAGTTGCGGAGTTGGGAGTTCACACCAATGCGGCTAATCGTCGGCATCTCGGGCGCGACAGGCGTCATCTACGGAATCCGGTTGCTGGAGCGGCTGCGGGAGAGCGGCGTCGAAACGCATCTCGTGATCAGCCGGTGGGGCGGGCGCACGATGCTCCACGAGACAACGTATTCCCGCGAGCAGGTGGAAGCGCTGGCGCACGTGACCTACGCGCCCGGGGACATGGGCGCGGCGATTTCGAGCGGATCGTTTCAGACCGCGGGCATGATCATCGCGCCGTGCAGCGCCAAGACGCTCGCCGCCATCGCGCACGGGTACGGCGACAGCCTGATCCACCGCGCCGCCGACGTCGTGCTCAAGGAACGGCGGAAGCTGGTGATGTCGGTGCGCGAAGCGCCGCTGAGCGACATCCACCTCGAGAACATGCTGAAGCTCTCACGCATGGGCGCGGTCATGCTGCCGCCGCTGCCCGCCTTCTACCACAAGCCCGAATCGATCGCCGACATCGTCGATCACACGGTGACGCGGATGATGGATCAGTTCGGCATCGAGGTGGCCGATGCCGCGCGGTGGACGGGGGAGATGGGCGTGGGGGGAGGGGACTAGGTCAGAGGGTAAAGGTCAAAGGTCAAAGGGCCTATTCGGTCAGCTTCGCCACTTCGTTCCTGGCCTTCTCGAGGGCGCGCTCGGCTTCGTCGACGGCCTGTGCGGCGTCCTCGGCTTCGGACGCCACGCGCCGCGCCTCCTGGCGCGCGGCATCGGCATCAGCCGCCGCTTTCTCCAGCTTCTTCTCCAGCTCGTTGCGAACCCGCTCGGTGTCCTTGGCCTGCGCCGCCGCTTTCTTGAGCGCGCCTTCAGCCGTTGCCGCGGCCTTCCGGCTGTCGCGCAGGGTGCGCTCGGCGTCCTGGACGGCCGCGCGCGCGGCCGCGAGCTGCTTCTTGCGTTCGTCCTCGAGCTGCCTGGCCTCTTCTTCCGGATCCAGCTTCTTCCGGCGCGCCGGCCGTGCTTCCTGCGCCTTGCGCTGAAACGGGATGACCCGGCTGGGTTCGGCGCTCGATCGCTTGCCGAGTCCGCCGCGCGGGATCAGCGCCGCGAGCGCTTCGAATCCAGGTGCGTCGATGTCGTCGGTGAGTCGCCCGGCGGGTGGCGCCTCCGGATGCGAGCCGTAGGTCGCCAGCGCCTCGAGCGTCGTGTTGACGCGGCGCATCGTGTCGGGCGTCGGGTTGTTGCCCGCCTCCCGAAGCATCTGTCCGGCGACGCGCGATAGCTCCGACAACGACTCGCGCCGGGCATCGAGCGGGGCGCGCATGTCCCCGCCCTTGCCCGCGAGCTGCGCCGCCTGCACGCTGCGGAAGCGCTCGCCGGCGGCGAGGAGCTGGTCGAACGCCTTGCGATGGCGCCAATAGAGCTGGTTGACGACCCACGCCGACACAGGGGGTTTCGGCAGCGCCTTGACGCGGTCGGCGGCCTCGGGATGCCCGGCCTTTTTCAGCTTGGCTGCGAGGGTGTTGCGGGCGGCGGTGAACTCACCGGGGGGGAGCTTGAACAGATTGTCGACGTCCGAGGCCTGCGACACGCGTGACCTAGTCTGTCATAGGCGCCGCTTACGCTGCTCTCATGAACGCACAACTTGCCTTGTACGAAGATTCGACCCTGGCAGTTCCTCCCGTCTCGCGCAGCCGCGCTGTTCCCGCCGTTCCGATCTGCGCCGGGTGCCGCGCCCGCGAAGCCCGCTACGGTTTCCGCGACGAAGACGATGACCCCGCGACCGACCGGCCGCGGACGCTTTGTTTCGGGTGCTTCCGCGTCGAGCTCGGCCGCCGCCAGGCCGTGGCCGCGCACCTGAGGCGCGGCTGGAACGCCACGCAGGTCGGCCTGCCGCTCGAGAAGACGCTGGAAGAGCTGGATCGCCGGCGGCGGCGAGCGCAGATCGCGGCGAGGCACGCACTGGGTTGCTAGGTGCGCTGGGTAGCTGGGTTGTTAGGTAAGAGGCTTTTCACCCCAGCGACCTAGCCACCCAGCCAGCCAGCTACCTACCTACCTCGAAACGTCTCCGCGCTCCCCGGGGCGGTGAAGTCAAGTGTCCGGTTGCCCGCGCGGCCGGTCACGGTGTAAGCGCCGCGCATCTGCAGGAAGTCGAGCTCCGTGCCGAGCGGGCCGGGGGTCGTGATCGCCGACCCGACGTCGAATTGCAGGCGGAGGTCGAGCGCCGCGCTGCGGGTGGTCACTGAGATGGTGCGCGGGCGGCCGCGCTCGTCGTTGGTCTCGGCGATTGTCACGTTGGTGGCGTACGCGAGCGGCCCATCCGGGCCCAGGGCGCCGACGAAGCCGGGAATGCGGTCGGGGTCCGCGGCCTCGCGCGGCGGGAAGACGCGTCCGTAGATGAACGACAGGTCCTCGTGCTGCACCTGCCCCCACTGCCACGAGACGCCCTGCCAGAATCCCCAGTTGTGATCGTGGTAGCCGGTGCCGCCGGCGAATGAGATGGGCGTGCCGCCGGCCACCAGCTCGCCGCCCAGCGGCCCCGACATCACCGGCACCACGTACCCTGACCGCCAGCCGCGCGCGCCGGTGATCTCGATCGGCGGCAACATGCGCCCGGCCGACGCATCCAGCGTGAAGGTGCCCCGGACGCGCTGGCCGCCGGGTCCCGGCAGATCCAGCGACACGTGGTATCTCACGCCCTCGAGCCGCACCGAATTCCGGCCAATCGTCAGGTCGGGGGCGCGAAGCGCGTCGGCCTCGAGGATCGGCGCGCCCTCGGCGTAGGTTTCCATGCGCCCGTCGCGTTCGAGCTGCAGCCGCACCCCCGCGGCCCGCTGACCGTCAGGCCGCTTCGGGCCGACCAGGAACGTCAGGTAGAAGCGCGAATCCGCCGCGCGCCCGTTGAAGTAGAGCCACTCGGCCCACGACTGGCCCCACGCCGGCGCATCCGGAACCTGATGAAAGCGGTCGATTTCGCGCAGCACGCGCTCGGGACTGTCCCGTGTCCACTCGACGTCCGCCGCCGTATCCCGCCACGCTGCCACCTGCGTGGTCTCGTCGTCTTCGAGGGCCGTCTCGAGACTGGGAATCCCGCCGCGTGCCGCGATCCGCGTCGCCCGGCCGTCGCGAACCAGGTACAGGGGAGTGGTGTGCGTGGGCGCCGCGACCGCGACGCGGCTGCGCATGGTCTCGGCCTGAAGCGTCCCGGAGAGCAGGAGCCGCGCCGGGACCTGCGGTGCGAGACGGATCAACACGTCGCCGCCGCCCACGAGCGCCGGGGCCAGCGATTGCTCGAGCACGATTTGCGCGACGCCGAGGAGGATGGCCATCACGGCGACGCCCGCGCCGAAGCCCGCCGCCAGTACCGCGCTCCGCACCGGGTGCGCGGTGAGCGAGCGTATCGCCAGCCTCCCGATCACCGCGTCGCCTCGCCCTCGATCCGCCCATCCCTCATCGTCAGCACGCGCCGCGCGCGGTCGGCGAGCGCGGGATCGTGGGTCACGATCACGAGCGCCGTACCGTCCGCGTTGACGCGGCCGAGCAGCGCGGCGATCTGTTCGCCGGTGGCCTGGTCGAGCTCACCGGTCGGCTCGTCTGCCAGCAGCAGCCGCGGACGGTTGGCGAGCGCCCGGGCGATGGCCACCCGCTGCATCTCACCGCCCGAGAGCTGCGACGGCCGATGATCCGCGCGCGCGGACAGCCCGACGTAGTCGAGCAGCTCGCGCGTGCGCGAACGCCGCGCCTCCCTGGATGCGCCAGCCTCGGACTGCGGCAGCTCGACGTTCTCGGCCGCGGTCAGCATCGGCAGCAGGAAGAACCGCTGGAACACGAAGCCGATCTGCGTGAGGCGGAGCAGGCTGCGCGCGTGATCGTTCAACGAGGCGATGTCCCTGCCGTCGAATCGCAGCGTCCCCGTCGAAGGCGCGTCCACGCAGCCGAGCATGTGCAGCAACGTCGACTTCCCGCATCCCGAGGGGCCCTTGATCGCAATGTGCTCACCCTGGTCGATGGCGATCGTGACGTCGC
Source organism: Acidobacteriota bacterium (assembly GCA_947465645.1). Next base: position 50,259 of record CANIBQ010000010.1, read on the forward strand.
GTACAGCCACGATCGGGCCGGCCGGCATGGAGAACGCCCGGCTCACGCTCGCCGCGCTAATGATGGTGGTGTTCACGCTTTCGGTGATCGGGGTGTTCACGCTTCTTGGTTCTCGCTTCTTGGTTCGTGTTCGCGTTCGCTTCTACGTTCGGTCCGGCTAAAGCCGGACACTACGACTGTCAACCTCACGAGACGACCTCGTTTCGCAAGGTCGTCGCAATCGGCAGCGTGGCCACAATCCTCATCGGGTAGAGCGCCGCCACGATCGCCGTCGTGATCAGCAGGGCCGCGTGTATGCCGAGCGCCTGGGGTTCGAAGACGAAGAAGTGCAGGTTCTCCGGAATCTGCGGCATCCGTTTCAGGATGCGGTCGAGGCCCTCGGCCAGCATGAACCCGAGCGGCAGCGACAGCACGCCGCCGATGCCGACGATCAGGACGGATTCGGCGAGGACGTCGGCCACCACGCGCCTGCGGGAGAAGCCGAGCGCGCGCAGGGCGGCGATCTCCCCGAGCCGCTGGTTGACCGACACGGTCAGCAGCACGGTGATCAGCAGCAGCGCGAACGACACCGTGACGGTCGTCAGCACCGTGGAGATCTGGCGGAAGTACGTGAAGCCGCCCTCTTCCAGCCGGCCGATCGCCTGCTCGTTGGTGAACGCGCGCAGGTCGGGCCGCCGCTGGGCGATCTGGTCCACCACCACGGTCGGGTCGTCCTTGGCGGTCACCATGATGACGTCGGCCGACATCGGAACCTCCTCGCCGCATGCGTCGGCGAGGCCGGCCGCGGTCATCGCGGCGGTCATCGCGTCGGGCGTGTCGAACGGGAACGCCGCCACTCCCGCGACGCGGAACGTCACCGGCGGCAGCGCGTCGCGATCCCCGGAGCACGACGCGCGCAGCGTCACCGATCCGCCCGGAGCGGCGCCGAGTCGCTGCGCGGCGTTGTCGTTGATTACCAGGTCGCGGCTGCCGCTCGCGTCGGCGCCGCGAAGGATGGTCCACGGGCGCAACGGTCCGGGCCCGACGCCCTGGAGCCTGCCGCGGATCACCGAGTCCCCTCGTTCGGTTGTGCCGCGCCCGTCGTAGGCGGGCTCCTGTGAACCCGGCTGTACATCGACCGTGAAATCCGCGAACCGCAGGGTGACCGCCGCGCTCACCGACGACAGCGCGGCAATCGTCGCGGCGGCATCGGCGGCGTCGGCGATGGGCGGCCCGCCACCGAGGCCATCGCTGGCCGACACGCGGATGTCGAAGCCGCTGCGCTCCAGCAGGTCGCGCATCGAGATGACCAGGCCCTGTGAGAGCAGCAGCATGTCGAACAGCAGCGCGCCGACGGCGGCCACGCCGAGGATGCCGAGCGTGGCGCGGGCCGGCTGTCGCACCAGGCTCCGCCACGCGAAGGCGAGGGCATTCATCTCCGCGCCAGCCTCAGCGCGCCGCGGCGCAGCAGGGCCCACGACGCCACCACGGTGGCGACCGCCCCAAGCGGCACCGCGATCGCGAGGCACGTGGCCGCGACGTCCGGCGTAATCCGCACGAAGATCAGGGCGGTGTCATAACGCCACTGGAAGAAGGCATTGATCAGGCGTTCCGAGGCCACCGCGAGCAGCAGGCCGAACAGCGAGCCCACTCCGGCGATCAGCACGCCCTCGAAAAAAATCTGCACCAGGATGCGGCGAACCGGAAGGCCGATCAGGCGCAGCACGCCCACCGTCTCGCGGCGCTCGTCCACGAGCATGATCGTCAGCGCCAGCAGGAAGACGGTCGCCGCGACGATCGTGACCAGGGCGATCGCGAGGTGAAACCGCTCGATCACCACGAACGGGCCCGCGGCCGCGGCGGCGTCGGCGGTGGGCCTGGCGAAGACGCCGGGCATGCGGCCGTTGACGTCGCGCGCGAACGCGCCCGCATCGGCAGCGTCGCGCAGCTTCACGTTCACCGCTTCGACGTGCTCGGTGCCTTCGGGCACGGCCGGATCCCTGGTCAGCGAGAGCAGATCGGGCAGGTGAAGCCGTACCTCGCGCGGAACGCTGCCGAGCCGCATCGGGTCGGGTGTCGGTTCGTAGATGCCGGCAATCCTGAACGCCCGCGCGCGCGCGCCGCTGGCCTCCGGCGCGAGCTGCACCACCGCGCCAACCGCCAGCTTCTCCTGCTCGGCGAGTTGCCGCGACATCAGAATCGGTGAGGGTTCCTGCGCCGCAGACGCTGCGGCGGCGATGAGGAGAACGAGAACGGCGGCGAACCAGGAAAGGACGAACGACCCGAACGATCCGAACGACCCGAACGTCACGAACGACTGATCTTCTCGATCCGGGCCCATTCGGCATCCGTGACCGGCATCACCGAGAGCCTCGACATCCGGACCAGTGGAAATTCGGCAAACGCGCGGTCGGCCTTGATCTCGGCGAGGGTGACCGGCCGTGTCAGCTTCTTCTCCGCGCCGACCTCGACGACATGCAGCTTGCCGGCGGCGTCGTCCGGATCCGGGTACGCATCGGTCAGCGCCTTCGCAACGGCGACCACCGCCTTCTGTTTGCCGGTGTGATAGTAGAAGATGCGGTCGCCCTTGCGGATCGAACGGAGGTGCTTCTGGGCGAGCGGGTTCTTCACGCCGGCCCAGACGGTCTTGCGATCGCGCTCGAGCTGGTCGTATCCGTAATGCTCCGGTTCTTCCTTCACCAGCCACTGCGCCATGCCTCGAATTATATCGACAGTACTCCCGCCCCTTCGTGACCGGATCCGCCCCGGTGTGCGGGTGCTGTTTGTCGGGATCAATCCCGGCGTTCGCTCGGCCATGACCGGCCATCACTTCGCCGGCTTCTCCAACCGGTTCTGGAAGCTGCTCTACGAATCGAAGCTGGTCCCGGAGCCGATCACCTTCGAAGAGGACGATCGGCTGCACGAGTGGGGCTACGGCATCACCAACATCGTCGCGCGCGCGACGCCGGGAATCGACACGCTCGAGAAGGGGGAGTACGTGACCGGCCGTACGAAGCTGCGCGCCAAGGTCGGGCGCTACCAGCCGCAGGTGGTCGCGATGGTCGGCGTCACCGTCTTTCGCGCCATGTTTCCGGAGCACAAGGGCGCGGTGGCGCTCGGCCTGCAGGCGCAGACCGTCGGCGGGTCGGCGGTGTTCGTGCTCCCGAATCCCAGCGGCCGCAACGCGAACTTCACCTACGCGGAAATGCTGGCGGCGTTCAGGTCGCTTCGCCGCCACCTGGCGATTCCTTGACAGCCCCGGGCAGCGTCTTTCGGCTGCCTCTGGGCTTTTTTAAGACACTTGTGTGACAGCCGGTATCCCGGCTGTCCACCGCCCTATAATCACCCACGCGGATCGTCAGGTCTGCGGCAGCCCATGATATTGCTCCGACGTCGCGCGGTCACCAGCTTCGGCATGCTGGCGTGGGTGGCCTTCCACCTGGCGTCGGGTCTCGCGTCCGGCGCGCAGCTCGCGCCGCCGGCTGGCGAGGCCCCGAACGTGGTCATCCGGTCGCAGTACCGGCGCCTGCCGTTTAACCAGGACATTCAACGCCTCGCGGTTGCCGACACGGAGATCCTGACCGCGGAGCTGATTACCAGCCGCGAGGTGCTGGTGCTCGGTCGCGAAACCGGCCGCACCACGGTTATCGTCTGGTTTACCAACGGCTCGTCCCGCGAATTCGCCTTCGCCGTGCAGCGCGATCTGTCGGTCCTCGAGCGCGCCCTCAGGAGCGTGCATCCTTCCATTGCCGTCGAGAGCGCCCCCGATCGCGATGCCCTCATCCTGACGGGGATCGTGCCCGACCTCAGTACGTCGCTGACGGCGGAAGCGATCGTGCGCAATTACCTGGACGCGGGCAACAGCACGCGCGGCCCGGCACAGCCCCTGCTCGCGGCTCCCGCCGCACCGGGAGTGACGCCGGACGCGGCGCCGGCGCCGCCCGTCCAGCAGTCGCAGGGCGCGGGGCAGACGTCGGGCAGCGTGATCAATCTCATTCAGCTCGATCGGCTGCCGCAACAGACCGAAGAGAAGATCCGCGACGCGATTCGAGCCATCGGCGGCCAGGATGTCACCATCCGCCGCATGTTGCGCGGCAACGTTCGCGACGACCTGGTTGACACGCTCGTGCTCGAGGGCCGCGTGCCGAACCAGACCGCGCTGATGCGGGTGCTGGTGCTGTCGGCGCAGTTGTTCGCGGGTCAGACCCTCACCGCTGCGAATATCCGGGTGCTGGCTGACGAAGCCGGGGGACTCGCGGATCAGATGCAGTCGCAGGCGACCCAGTCGCAACTGGGAGGCGGCGGTGCGACGTCCTCGCTGTTTGGCGGCGCCAGGTCGAGCAGGCTGAGCAACGAAGTGCGCACCAACTTCGGCCGGGCGACGGCCATCGAGGCGGCGGGCGGCCGCATCCTCTCGTTCATCCAGGTCGTCGATCTGCCGCAGGTCCGCGTCGATATCCGCCTCATCGAAGTCGACCGGACCAAGCTGCGCGCACTCGATCCCAACACGGTGCTGGTGACGTCGGACTTCCGCCAGCCGTCGCTCAATCCCGCCTCGTCGGCCGCTGCCGTCCAGGGGAATCAGGCGGCCCGGGTCGGCAGCGGCGGCGCGGCGATCCAGAACGTGCTGTCGTTCCTGAGCGGAGGGCTGCTGAACGAGCTGCAGTATTCAGGCGGTGGCCTCGCCATTGACAACGCGCTGTCGTTCCTCGAGCGCGAGGGCATCGCGCAAAGCCTGTCGTCTCCCTCGCTCACGGTGCTGTCGGGAGAGATGGCGCAGGTGCAGATCGGCGGCGAGATTCCTGTGCCCACCGCGTTCGCGCCGGCGTTCGGCGGCGGGGCGGCCGCGGGCAACGCTGGCGGCGGCGGGGCGGCGGCGGCCACGCCCGGCGTCTTCAGCTCGGTCGAGTTCGTGCCCTTCGGCGTCCAGCTTCAAATCCGGCCGCTGGTGGGTGAAGACGACACCATCACCCTCGACGTCCAGCCGCTGGTGGTCACCCCCGACTCGGTGTTGACCAACACCATCCGCCAATCGACCGGTGCCGCAGTCGCCACGACGGCGTTCCAGACACGCGCGTTGCGAACCAGCTCGAGATTGCAGGACGGCCAGGCGCTGCTGATCGCCGGCCTCCTGTCGAACATTTCCTCCACCAATACGGCCTCGACGCCCGGGTTGCGGGCGCTGCCGCTGGTGGGCAGGCTGTTCCAGGGGATCAACCGGAACGACCAGGATACTGAGTTGATCGTGGTGGTTAACCCGGTTATCCTCCGGGAACCCGTTCCAGATGTTGCGCTGTGGTCGTTCCCGAGCCGGGAGGAGTTGCTCCGTTCGAGCATGCCCGGACCGGCCGTCCTAATCAAATAGCGTGGCGAAGTAGCTTCAGATAGTCAGGTAGACAGGGGAGTTCCAATGTTGAAAATCGTGCGACGGCTGCGGCAGAACGAGACCGGCGCGGCGCTGGTGGAATACGCACTGATCATCGCGGGTGTGGCGCTCATCGGCGCAGCCGCGGTGTCGATCTTCGGCAACAAGGTGACCGACATGCTCGCCACCGCGGCGGCCATCCTGCCGGGCGCTCATGCCGACTCCAACGCGCCGATCGTGAGCGGCAAGATCATCGAAACCTCTCCCAACGCGCCGGGGTTCGACGACGGCAACTCCGCGACGGGTATCGGGCTCGACGTCAACGCCATCACGCAGTCGAACGGGCAGAAGCGCCTGGGCGACAACGTGGGAGGGGACGGCTCGCTCTCGTCGCTCGTCCTCGAAACAAAGAACCGCTAAGCGGTTCCTGACGCCTTCATGGGTCACGCGGGAGAGCGAGGGGCGGCGCTCGTCGAGTTCGCGCTCGTCTCGCTGGTGTTGTACCTGCTGCTGGCCGGCACGATCGAGTTCGGCCGGCTGATGTTCGACGCCAACGCCCTGCAGGACGTCGCGCGCGTCGCCGCCCGGGAGCTCGCCGTCGCCCCCGTCAGGGCCGACGCGACGTTCGACTACGCGCTCTCATGCGACGCGGCCTCCGACCCCGACTGTCTCGTTGACCTGAAAGCGCGCATCTTCGACCCGGCCTGCCTGGTCGTGGATCTCAGCGATCCGGCCGTGGCGTCCGATCCCGATGGGTACTTCGCCGCCATGCCTGTAGTCAATCGCGCGCTGCGGACGCTCATGATTACCGAACCGGCACGGCCCAACCTGCTGCGCTACGCCGGCGCCCTGCTCAGCGACGGCAGCGGCCTGGCCTGCAGTGCGATCGGCCCGAACGGGCAGGCCTCTGCGACCGGGCTGACCGTGGGCATCCCGTTCGTCGATGCACGCGGCGCCGACGGCGCCGAATCGATTACCTGGGTGCCGGTGGTCCAGGAGATCCGCGCCGCACTCGACGCGGACTGTCCCGCACGGGGACCGTTCAGCCTGGTCTATCTCGCAGCCGAAGACGCGTGCGGTGCGCTCGCCGCCGATCCGCTGCCCGACCGCGGGCTGGCCGCGGTGCGCATCAACTATCCCTACCAGGCGGCGACGCTCAGCGGGTTTCAACCCTCCGCGCCAACCGACCTCGATCCCCTTCCGCCGAACATCGCCAACGTCATCACCGCCGACGATGGCGCGGTGCAGCAGAACAACCAGGCCCCCGGCAACCCGATCGACGATGGTGCGATCGGCCCGTACGCGGGGGCGTTCGGGCTGGGCCGGCAATACGCGCTGGCCGGCCGCACGGTCCGGCCGTTTCGAAAGCTGATCTCGGTACAGGCGATTTATCGCCGCGAGGTGGTTGAGTGAGTTCCTATTCCCCACGGCGGCCGGGTGCGCCGTCGACGCTGACACCCTCGATGATCGCCCTCATCGCCGTCGCATCGGTCGTGGTGCTCCTCGGCACGCTGATCGCGCTCGGCGTCGTCGACATGTCGCGGTTCAGATCCAACCAGCCTTCCACTGCCGGGTTGATCGCCGTGCCGACTCCGGCCACGGTGATTCCCGCGTACACGAGGATCCGCCGCGATCATCTGTGGGATCGCCGCAACGCCCAGCTGGCGGTGATCTATCTGCCTCCTGGCGCGGTGACCAAGGAGATGCTGGTCAACATCGGCGACGTCATCGGCCGCGTGCTCGACGGTGACAAGGAGCCGGGCTACGTGTTCACCGAGTCGGATTTCCTCCCCAGGGGGACCCGCGAGGGCATCGTCGCCGGCATACCCGCCGGCAAGCGGGCGATCCGGATCTCGGCGGATCGAGTTGATGGGTTGTACGGGCTTCATGCCGGCGACCGGTTCGACATCCTTGCCACCATGCCGATCGACGCGGCCGGGGGCAGCCGGACGTTCAACTTCGCCGGCCCGTACAGCCAGGAGATGGCGCTCCAGGCGCAGCTGTCGAACTGGGACAAGCAGGCGACGGTGCGGGTGATCGTGCAGAGCGCGCTGATCGTCGAGCCGATGACCTCGCGCGCGGTGGTGACCGTCCAGGGGTCGCTGACCGAGGGCAATGCGGCGCGAAGCCGGCAGGTGCAGGAGACGGTGATCGCGATCGAGCCCGAGGAAGTGGCGCTGCTGACGGAGGCGATGGCCGTCAACGCGAGGCTCACGACGATTCCGCGATCGGGACGTCCCGACGATCCGCTGGACAGCAGGACACCCGACCTGCGCCCCTTCAGCCCCTTCGCGACGTCCCGCGGTGGCGAGCAGGGCGGCCTCGATTCGCGGCTCTCGGACGACGACGACGACTTCAGGGTGGTCGAAACCATCATGGGACAAAAACGATCGCTGACCGCTGTACCACGGCCTTAGTGGAAAGTTCCTGACGTGCTGGTCCAGATCGCGTTGATCGTGTTCGCACTCTGCGGGGTGCTCTCCCTGGTGGTGGACATCGGCTACGCGCGGCTCACCCAGGGGCAGATGCAGAGCGCCGCCGATGCCGCGGCGCTCGAGGGACTGCGGCAGCGCGACGTCGGGGTGCGGAATCCTGTCACCGGCGTGACCGTCAACGATCCGTTTGCGAGCGACTGCCTTCGCCGGGCGGCGGCCAACCGCATCATCCGCCGCACCTTCGACGACAACCTCGATCCCGTGGACGGCGACCCCGGCTACCAGTTTGGCGCCGGGCCGGTTGTCGATCTGACCGAGGGCGTCACCAGCGTGCACGCGCTTCAGACGATCAGCGTGCCCGACGCTCACGTCTACAAGCCTGACCCGCAGCTCAATCAACAGAACCAGGTCTACGGCGACATGGTCAGCGGGCGGTTCTGCTACACGTCCGATCCCGTTCCCTCCGAGGGCGGCGGCTACGAGCTGCAGGACATCGTCTGCGAGGAGCCGCAGCGCGGCACCGGCGTGTATTCCCGCAACGACTTCAACCCGAACCTGACATCGCCGGGCGGCCCTGCGGCACTCAGCGAATGTCCGGCTCCCGATGACGTGCCACCCAGCCCGTGGCCGCTTGGCGGTACGGGGACCCTGACGAGCGTCAACGACAGCGCATTTCTCGTCCGGTTGCGCCGCTCGAACGACTTCCAGGATCTCGACGGGCAGATGGAACCCGGCGTGGGTTCGAGCGGATCGTCGCTGCCGCTGACGTTTGGCATGGGTACCACGATTCACGGCGACAGTCCGGATTCGGATTATTCCGTTCGCCGCGACGGCCTGACGGTGCGCGCCACCGCGATTGCGGACGCGCGGCCGGCGCTGCATCTCGGGGTTCCGCAAACCAACCCGTTGACGCCGAGTCTCAGTCCCTTCGTGGTGCTCGATACGTGCGTGCAGGCACCGGCAGGAGCGCAGCCCACCGCGCCGGTCGCGATCAACGTGACGATCAACCCGCTGACCGGCGTGATGACGCGCGCGGCGCCCGCAGTTGGGCCGTGTCCAGCCACGACCGCGGTGGGTCGATTTGTCGCCAACGCGGCGACCCTGCGAAGCGTGGGGCAGGCGCCTCCTCTTGCGGGGGTCGCGACCACCTGCGCGGCGGCCGCCTCGTTCGCGGGTCGATACGGCGCTGTGTACTCGCAGATGTCGGTCGGGCCAAATCGGATCATCGGGTTCGCACGCATCACCTTCACCCGGGTTGCGATCTGCCCGTTGAATCCGACGCTGCCGTTCACCGCGACGATCACCCGGCTGCCGTCGGCCGTGGCCGCGGCCAACGCCACGGCGATTCTCTCGGGCGGCTTCGCCGCCGGTGTGCCGCCGGCCCTGGTGGGGGAGCTCGTCCAGAAGAACCTGCGCCGCACCGGCGTTGACTACGGTCCGGTGCTCGTGGCCGTCCTGGCGCGGTAAGCGGTTCCCGTCATGTTTACCCAGCCGTCGAGCGACGCCGACAAGAACCTGCGGGTGCTGATCGTTGGCGCCGATCCCGCCCTCGAAGAGGAGTTCCGCAGCGCGCTCTCGCGTGTGCCGGATCGGCAGGGCACCATTTACTACGTCGACACCTATCGTGACGCCATCGACGTCGCCAGGCGGCGCCGGCCACACCTGATCGTCGTGGAGATCGACCGCGCTGCGAGCGAGATCGCGGCGCTCGCGAAAGACCTGCAGGCGCAGGTGCCGGAATCGGCGATCGCGGGCGCCTTTACCCCGGACCACCTCGAACACGGCCAGTCGGAAGGCGCCACGATCATCGAGCTGCTGCGCGCACAGGTGCGCGACTTCCTGCGGCGGCCGCTGTCGACCACCGAGCTGCGCGCCGTGCTCGATCGCCTGTTTTCACGCCTGCCCGGTGCAGCCCCCGCGGCCCAGGGCCGGGTCGCCGCGTTCATCAGCAACAAGGGGGGCGTCGGCAAGTCGATGCTGGCGGTGAACGTCGCCTGCGCGCTGGCGCTCCGGCATCCCGACGAGGTGCTGCTGATCGACACCTCGCTGCAGATCGGCACCTGCTCGATGCTGCTCGACCTCAAGCCCACCACCAGCATCGTCGACGCGATTCGCGAACGGGATCGCCTCGACAAGACGCTGCTGCGCCACCTGACGCTCAGGCACGGCACCGGGTTGCGCCTGCTGGCCGCGCCGACCGATGCGCTCGAGGGCGCGGAAGTCGACGACGAGGCGATCTCCCGGATCCTCAACATGGCGCGCCGCTCCTTCAACTACGTGATCGTCGACACCTTTCCGATGCTCGACAGCGTGCTGATGGCGATTCTCGACGTGGCCGACGTCGCCTACATCGTTACGCAGGGCCTGGCGCCCGCGGTGGCGGGGATCGCGCGCCTGCTGCCGGTGCTCGAAGGGCTCGGCCTGCCCGCCTCGCGGCAGCGCCTGGTGCTCAACTACAACTACAAGCCGTTTCTCGGCAACCTCCAGCCGTCGGACATCGCCAACCGGCTCGAGCGCACGGTCGATTACGTCGTGCCGTACGAACGCGGCGTGCTGACGTCGATGAATACCGGCAGTCCGCACATCCTGCATACGAGACGGTGGGACCGGTTCGGGCGCGAGATCAACCGCCTGGTCTCGGATCTCGACACCTGGACGCCGAACGCGGCCAGCGACGCGGTTGCACCGCAGGCGGCTGCCGAACGCCGCGCGAGCCCCGTCGAACAGAAGGAGTGGTCGTGAGCGATCGACGGGACGATCTCGCCTCGCAGTTCAACGCGATCGATCGCCGGCGGCTGTCCCGGCCGTCCGGGGACGCCGCCGCGCGGCTGAAGACCGTCGCGGCCAAGGGCGGGCGCCTGGCGGGCGAGGATGCGGATCCGGTGGCCAAGGCCGGCAAGCCCGGACGAAGCGATTACCTGGCGGTCAAGGCGGCTTTGCAGGCGCGGCTGCTCGACGAGATCGGCGAGCGCGGGCTGCTCGAGACAGAGGGCGTCGACGTGGCGGCGGCGGTGCACGAGTTTGCCGCCCGGGCGATCGCCTCCGAGGATGTCGGGCTCAACGAGGTCGAGCGCATCCGGCTGGCCGAGGAGCTCACCGACGAGACCATCGGGATGGGTCCGCTGGCGCCGCTGCTGGCCGACCCCGCCGTCAGCGACATTCTCGTCAACGCCCCCGACCAGGTCTACGTGGAGCGGTTCGGCAAGCTCGAACGCACCGACGTCCGCTTCCGGGACACCGACCACATCGTGCGGGTGATCGAGCGTATCGCGGCGCGCGTCGGCCGCCGGATCGACACCGCCTCGCCGATGGCTGACCTCCGCCTGCCGGACGGCAGCCGCGTCAACGCCACCCTCCCGCCGGTGACGATCGACAGCCCGACGATCTCGATCCGCCGCTTCGGCCGGCGGCGGCTGCGGCGTGACGATCTGCTGAACATCGGGACGCTCTCTCCCGAGATCCTGGAGTTCCTGGTCTTCGCGGTGCGCGCGCGCAAGAACATCCTGATTTCGGGCGGCACCGGCGCCGGCAAGTCCACGCTCCTGGGCGTGCTCGCCGAGGCGATCCCCGACACCGAGCGCATCGTCACGATCGAGGACACCGCCGAGCTCGCCCTCGACCAGGAGCACGTCGTCCGCATGGAGACGCGGCCGGTCAACATCGAGGGCCGCGGCCGGATCCTCGCCCGCGACCTGCTGGTCAACGCGCTGCGCATGCGGCCCGATCGCATCATCGTCGGCGAGGTGCGGGGCGCCGAGGCGCTCGACATGCTGCAGGCGCTCAACACCGGCCATGACGGCGGCATCGGCACCATTCACGCGAACTCGACCCGCGATGCGCTGGCGCGGCTCGAGACGATGGTGCTGATGGCGGGCATCGAGCTGCCATCGCGCGCCGTGCGCGAGCAGATCGTCTCGGCGATCCACCTGATCGTGCAGGTCCGCCGCTACGACGACGGCGTCCGGCGGATCGAATCGGTGGCCGAGATCACCGGGATCGAGGGTGCGACGCCACAGATGCAGGAGCTGTTCGCGTTCCGGCGGCGGGGGAAGCAGGGCCGCAAGGTGCTGGGCCACTTCACCGCGACCGGGGTGATTCCACGCATGGTCGAGGACCTGCGCGAGGAGGGCATCCTGGTGCCGGCCGCGCTGTTCCAGCGAACAGAGGATCCTGACCAGTGACGCTCGCCGCCCTGACCGCCCTGCTCGCGACAGGCGTGCTGTATCTCCTGTACGGACAGCACGCGCGGCGCCTCGCCGACGAGCGGCTTGGCGCGCTGATCGGCACCGCCGTCATCGTCGAGACTCGCGAGGAGCCGACGCGAAGGATTCGATCGTTTCCGCCCCGCTATCGCTTCGCTGCCCCGACGATTGGTGTGGCGACGGCCGTGATGTGCTGGCTTGTGATCGACCTGCCCCTGGAGGTCGGCATCGCCTTCGGAGTGCTCGCCGGAGTGATCGCGCACCTGATCGAGGACTACCGGGGTGAGCAGCAGGCGGCGGCGATCGAAGCGCAGCTCGCCGCGGCGATCTACCTGATGGTCGGGTCGCTGCGCGCCGGCGCCAGCCTGCTGGCCGCCTTCGATTCGGCGCTCGAGGAGGTGGGGCCGCCGCTGCGGCCGTATTTCCAGGAGGTGGCCGGACGGATCCGGCTTGGCGACGACCCGCGCGCGGCCGTCAGCGACCTGCAGGTGCACGTGCCGCTGGAGACGTTCAGGCTCTTCTCGACCTCGCTGTCGATTCACTGGGAGGTGGGCGGCAGCCTGGCGACGACGCTCTCGACCGTCGGCCAGACGGTCCGCGACCGCATCGAGTTGTCGCGGCGGGTGCGCGCGCAGGGCGTCGAATCGCACGCCTCGGTCGCGGTGGTCCTGGGCATTGCCTACGTGCTCGCCTTCCTGATGTGGCGTTCGAACCCGGACCGGCTCGAGGCGTTCGTGGTGACCGGCATTGGTACGGCGATCGTCGCGATCGTCATACTGCTCCAGGCGATTGGCCTGCTCTGGATGGCCAGGTTGAACAAGAGCACGTTTTGAGGGGAGCACCGCCTGTGAGAGAGATGCTGTGGCCAATCTGATCGCGCTGGTGATCGTCGTCGCGGCGGTCGTGCTGGCCTCGGTGATGATGAAGAGCTGGAGCGTGCGGCGCCGCGCGCTGATCCGCCTGTACGCGGTGGACGATCCGCGCGTCACCACCGGCGCCCAGTCCTCAGCTCGCGACACGCGGCTCGGGCGGTGGCTGGCGAGCGCCGGCTATCGCCGCCCGAACGCGCAGACGGTCTTTGTCGCTGCCACGATCGCCGCAGTGGTGGTCGGCCTCGCGGTCAGCCAGGTCTACCGGGTGGTGTTCTTCAGGCCGTTGCTCAACGCGATCTCGAACGTGCCGGGCAGCGCGGGCGACATGCTCGCTCTGGCGCTCCAGGGTGGTCCGTGGATTCTGTTCATGATCACGGCGCTGGCGCCCGCGCTCGCCGTGCGGACCAGGCGCCGGGCGCGGGTGCTGGCGATCGAACAGGACCTGCCGCTGGCGCTGGAGCTGTTCGCGACGATGGCCGAGGCGGGCCTCGGCTTCGACGCCGCGCTCGCGAAGATCGTGCGGGCACAGGGAAGCGATCGACCGCTCGTCTCCGAGTTCGTCAATTTTCAGCACGACATGCTGGCAGGCATGTCGCGCACCCAGGCGCTGCGCCAGCTTGCGCGGCGCGTCGACGTTCCCTCGCTCACGAGCTTCACATCCGCGCTGATCCAGGCGGAGCAGGTCGGCGCGAGCATGGCCGAGACGCTGCAGCACCAGGCGGTGGACCTCCGCCAGCGCCGCCGCGAGAACGCCTTGCTGCGGGCGCAGGCGCTGCCCGTCAAGCTGGTCTTCCCGCTGGTCGTCTGCTTCCTGCCGGGCATCTTCGTGTCGACGCTGGCACCGGTGCTCTTTCAGATGGTGGAAGTGGCCAACGGTGTGCTGAGGTCTTCAGGCCGATGATGCGTCACCCCGCTATCCCGGTCGCCTGCCTCGTGATGACGGCGGCGTGCGCGACCAATCCGGTCCTGCGCCAGCAGTGCTACAACCCTGACGCCCGCCTGGCGAGGCTCCTGCAACCGTACCAGGAGTTGCGCGCCAAGGACTGCACGGTGGACGAGAGCATCGAGCGGGGTGGGGCGGAGTGCGATCGACTCGAGCGCGAGATCGTCACGCTCGGCGTGGTGTGCTCGGCGCACGCGCCGACCCTGATGGCCAACGCCGTGATCGCGTACGACAAGCAGCGGCCGGCAGACTCACAGCAGATGCTCGACGTGATCCTGTCCCAGCCGCGCGGCTATCCGGACGCGGCTGTCCTCAGGGCGAGGATCGCGATCGAGGAAGGCAATATCCCGTTCGCCCAGCGCCTGCTCGCGCAGCAGATCAAGCTGGTGCCCGATCACGCGGGGCTGCACGAGACCCACGCTGCGGCGCTGTACCTGGCTGGAAAGATGGCGGAGGCGAGAGGCGAGCTGACGATGGCGGGACGGCTGGGCGCGCCCCGCTGGCGGATCGCGTATCACCTCGGTCTGATTGAAGAAGCCCTCGGGCTCCGCGCCGAAGCCAGCCAGCTCTATGCCGAAGCGCTGCAGGGCAATCCCGGCTGGGCGCCGGCAGACTCACGCCTCAAGGCATTGCGCGCCACGGGCGCGGCGCCCCGCTGAGAGCGTTACCGAGAAGCCTCGCTGAGAAACGCGATCACTCCGCGGGAGGAGCGGCCACCGTCACCGTCTTCGACGTGGTCTGGCTCTGTCCGCCCGAGTTCATGACCGTCAAGGTGACCGTGTAGGTCCTCGCCAGCGCGTACTTGTGAGTCGGCGTCACGCCGGAACCCCCGGTGCCATCCCCGAAATCCCACGCATACGTTCCACCGCTGATCGACGATGACGAGGCGTTGAAGAACACCGTGTCGTCGATCAGCGGGTCGGTTGGGGAGAACACGAAGTTCGCGGACCCGGCCGGCAGTGTCGTCGAGATCGTGATCTGCTGAGAGGTCGTGGCCGTCAGCCCCGTGTCGCTCGTGACCGAGAGCCTGATCGCGAACGTACCTCCCCGCGTGTAGCGGTGGGTCGTCGAGGCGCCGGCGCCCGTGGTGCCGTCGCCGAAGTCCCACGCATAGGTCGCGCCCTGGGCGGGAGCGCCGGGGATTCCCGGCCCTCCGGGGATCGGCGTGGCGTTGGCGGTGAAGATGACATCCTGGTTGATCGCCGGGGCTCTCGGCGAGAACGTGAAATTCGCCGTCGCCGGCGGCAGCGTCGTCGAGACGGTAATCGTCCTCGAAGACGTCGACGTGGCCCGGTTGTCGCTCGTCACCGTCATCGTGACGGTGAACGTCCCGCCCCGCGCGTAGCGATGGGTGGTGGTGACGCCCGAGCCGGGCGGCGTCTGGTCTCCAAAGTCCCATGCGTACGTGCCGTTGCTAGCACTCGAGGTGGAGGCGTTGAAGGAGACGTCCTGATTGATGGTCGGGTTGGTCGGCGAGTTCGAAAAACGAGCCACAGTCGCGACGGTACTCGGGAAGTCACTGGCATCGAATGAGACATAGGTGGCCGTGCCTTGCGAGAGCGTGATGCTCTTCTCCGATGACA
The DNA here is from genome assembly GCA_947465645.1 of Acidobacteriota bacterium. The sequence goes on from CANIBQ010000010.1 coordinate 65,638, forward strand.
GCGAGCCGGTCCTGGTATCGCGCGCCGTGAAGGTGACGTCCGCCTGCGGCGTCGGCGCGGTGCCGTTGTTGAAGACGTTGGCGTTGGATTCGGGAAGGGTGAGGCTGAAGGTCTGCGTCTGCCCCGCGGCGACCTGGCCCACATTGTTCCCGTTCGCCAGCGCCTGGATCGGGTTGGCCGTCCGGTTCACGACAATGACGGGAAAGTCCGATTCATACCGGCCCACGCAACCCGACACCAGGAGCGCGGCGAGCAGTCCGCTGACCCCGCCGAGACGCGCGACGCTGCGCAACGTTGTATTCATGTCGAGGAAACTCAGACCGGAGCCGCGGTCACAGCTTCGGGGATTCTACCTGCCGGTGAATCGCCCGCGCAAGGAACCTTGACAACGAACCGGCGCTGCTACAGTGTGCTCCGCGGAGGCCCCGTGTTATGCGATGTCACACAAATGTCTCAGTGGCGGGCCTGGCAATCCTGCTGCTGGCGAGCGGATCGGCGGCCCTCGGCCAGTACCCCGCTACATTTCAGATCACCAAGGACGGCACCTCCATCGTCGTCGAAGACTACGCGAGCGTGCCCTCGTCCAGCCTGATGCGTGACCAGCCGTACCCGGCGCCGATCGACCCGCGCGGACAGCTGGCGCGGGTGAACGGGCTCGTCTCGGAGCCGTCCGATGCTCCGCAATCGGCGGCGCGCTTCTTCGTCGTCGACCAGAACGGCATCCTCTTCACGCTGGACAGGGGGACGAAGGCGTTCACGCCTTACATCGACATCGGGCGCGTGTTCGGCAAGTTCACCAACACCGGCAGCCTGGGAATGGGGGTCGCCTCGATCGCCTTCGACCCGGCCTACGCGCGCAACGGCCGGTTCTACACCGTGCACAACGAGCGTCCCGTCATGCCCGCTGCCGCCGCCCCGGTCAGCACGTCGCTGCCGGGACTGAACCTCGCCGGCTTCGCGGTGACACCAGCGATCAACCCGCCGGTCGGCAACGTGTCGCACGAATCGCTGCTGGTCGAATGGACCGACACCAACATCAGGAACCAGACGTTCGAGGGCACCGCGCGCGAAGTGATGAGGGTGGGACTGAACTTTCCGCTCCACCCGATGGGCGACATCCTCTTCAACCCGCTGGCCCGTCGCGGCGATGCCGACTACGGCAACCTGTACATCGCCATGGGGGACGGCACCGCTGGCGAGCGTCCCGGCGTCACGCATCCCGTGCCGCAGCGTCTCGACAGCCTGGCCGGAAAGATCCTCAGGATCACCCCCGACGTCACGCTTCGCACGGCCGACACGCTCAGCGCCAATGGCCGGTACCGCATACCGTCCGCCGCCGCCAACGCGAATCCATTCGTGTCGGTCGCGGGTGCCCGCGGGGAAATCTACGCCTATGGCTTCCGCAATCCGCACCGGCTCTCGTGGGACACGGTCACCAACACCCTCATCGCCAATGACGTCGGCCACCGTTCGTGGGAAGAGGTCAACATCGTCACCAGGGGCGGCAACTACGGGTGGGCCGAGCGCGAGGGTCCCGAGACGGTCTTCATCGGCGGGCCGAACGACTCGAAGACCGGAAGCCAGGCGCAGCCGCCGGTGGCCCTGCCGGCGCCGGATACGCTGATCGTCGAGGGTCTGGATAAGCCAGTCACCCCGATTTACCCGGTAGCAGTGTTCAGCCATCGCGAGGGCACGGCGATCGGCAGCGGCTTCGTCTACCGCGGAAAGCTGATGCCGCAGCTGGCGGGGAAGTACGTCTTCTCTGAAATCGTCACCGGGAGGATCTTCTACTCCGATCTCGCGGAGATGCGAGCCGCGCAGGGAAGCCCCGGGAAGACCGCGGCGATCCACGAGATCCAGGTTGTCTTCAAAGCGCCCGGCGCCCAGGCCGCCGTGAAGGTGCGCATGTTCGACATCGTCGCCGACGCCTACCTCCGTAAGAACGGCACGCCGGCGGCGACCAGCGCGCTGCCGGGGGGCGTCACCGGCACGCGACGCGGCGAGGCCGATCCCTATGGCGCCGGGTACGGTGGTGGCCGCGCCGACGTCCGGTTCGCTGTCGGCGGCGACGGCGAAATCTATATCCTCAGCAAGAGCGATGGAATGATCCGGAAGATGATCCGTTGAGCCCGGCTCGGTCTATCGGTTTATGGTTGAGCCGGAGTCACGGATGAGATTCGAATCGGCGTCCAACTATTAACATTGGACCCTTGCCGATACAGCACGACGCCGCCACACCAAAGACGCTGCCCGACGAGAAGATCGTCGAGCTGGTCAGCGCCGAGCTGAAACGAAACCTCGAGCACGCCGCCGAGGGCCTCCACTGGGTAGGTGCGGACGGCACCATTCTCTGGGCCAATAAGACCGAGCTCGAGATGCTCGGCTACTCGAGCGATGAGTACATCGGCCACAACATCGCCGAGTTCCACGTCGACGGTCCCGTCATCGAAGACATCCTGGGGCGGCTGACTCGAGGCGAGACGCTGCTCGGCCACGAGGCGCGCCTGCGTCATCGCGACGGCTCGATCAGGTACGTGCAGATCAACTCGAACGTGCTGTGGGATGGCGGGCAGTTCCTGCACACGCAGTGCTTCACTCGCGACGTCACCGACCGGAAGGCGGCCGACGAACTGTCCCTGCGCCTGGCCGCCAGGAATCGCTTTCTGGTGGAGCTCGACGACGCCGTCCGGCCGCTGGTGGACGCAGAGGAGATCACGCTGGCCGCGGCCACGGCGCTCGGTCTGCACCTGGAGGTGAACCGCTGCGCCTACGCCACCGTCGAAGACGACCAGGACACGTTCGTGCTCACCGGCAACTACACCAACGGCGTCGGCAGCATCGTCGGCCGGTACAAGTTCAGGCAGTTCGGCGAGGAGTGCCTGCGCCTGATGCGGGCGGGAAAGCCGTACGTGGTGGCCGACAGCGAGGGGGATCCGCGGGTCACTCCGGCAGAACTTCCGTCGTACCGCCTGACGGCGATCCGGGCGGTCATCTGCGTCCCGATCCTGAAGAAGGGTCAGTTCGTGGCGGCGATGGCGGTCCACTCCGCCGAGCCGCGCACGTGGCACCCGGACGAAGTCGAGCTCGTCCAGCAGGTGGCCAGCCGGTCGTGGGAGTCGATCGAACGCGCGCGCGTGACCCTGCACCTGGTCGAAAGCGAACGCCAGTTCAGGGACCTCGCGAACTCGATTGCCAACCTCGCGTGGATGGCAAACCCCGACGGCTGGATCTACTGGTACAACGACCAGTGGTACGCGTACACGGGCACCCTGCCCGCCGACATGGAAGGGTGGGGATGGCAGAGCGTCCACGATCCCGAAATGCTGCCCAGCGTGATGGAGAGGTGGCAGGCCTCGATCGCGGCCGGGTCGCCGTTTGAAATGGTGTTTCCGCTGCGCGGCGCGGACGGCCAGTTCCGCCGCTTCCTGACCCGGGTGAACCCGGTGCGCGATTCGCAGGGTCGGGTGGTCCACTGGTTCGGTACCAACACCGACGTGGAAAACGAGCGTCTCGCGATGGAAGCCAACGCCCAGCTGCGGGTCGCCGCGGAGGCAGCGAACCGCACCAAGGATGAATTCCTCGCGATGCTGGGGCACGAGCTTCGCAACCCCTTGTCACCGATCCTGACAGCCCTGCAGCTGATGAAGCTGCGCGGCAGCGACGGAACCGAACGCGAGCGCACCGTCATCGAACGGCAGGTCAGGCACCTGACGCGGCTCGTCGACGACCTGCTGGACGTGTCGCGCATCGCCCGCGGCAAGGTGGAGCTCGAGCACGAGGTGGTGGACGTCGCCGAGGTGATTGCCAAGGCGATCGAGATCGCCAGCCCGCTGCTCGAGGAGCGCACGCATACGCTGACGGTGGATGTGCCGCGCCGGGGGCTCGCCGTTGACGGCGATTCGATCCGCCTGAACCAGGTGATTGCCAACCTGCTCACGAACGCCGCCAAGTACACGAGCCCGGGCGGCCAGATACAGGTCTCCGCAGCGGGAGAGGGCGGCGAGGTCGTCATCCGGGTGCGCGACAACGGCATGGGAATCGCCCCCGACGTGCTGCCGCGGATCTTCGACTTGTTCGTGCAGGAACGGCAGGCGATCGATCGCGCGCGCGGCGGGCTGGGGCTCGGGCTGACGATCGTGCGGAGCCTGGTCGAGCGTCACCACGGCCAGATCGCGGCGCACAGCGACGGTCCGGGCCGCGGCAGCGAGTTTGTCGTGCGCCTGCCGCGAGCGGACAGCCGGAGCGCGGGGCCGCGCCCCGAGCGGCCGGCGGCTGTTCCCGCGCGCGCGGCGGCGAACGTGTCGAGGATTCTGATCGTCGACGACAACGAAGACGCGGCGGAGATGTTGTCGGAGATTCTCTCGGCCCGGGGCTATCAGACGCAGACCGCGCACGATGCCCCCGCCGCGCTTCGCGTGGCGGCCGAGTTCATGCCTCAAGTCGCGTTTCTCGATATCGGGTTGCCTGTGATGGATGGCTACGAGCTGGCAGGACGCCTTCGCGACCTGCCAGGTCTCTCGGACGTGCGGCTGGTCGCTGTTACCGGGTATGGGCAGCAGTCCGACCGAGAGAAGGCGGAAGCCGCGGGATTCCACCGGCATCTGGTGAAGCCGGTGGATGTCGATGCGCTGGAGGGGGCGCTGGTCGGTTAAGCGCGCCGTTCTACGTTCTCAGTTCCTGGTTCGTCTTACCAAACGCCCTTCCAGGGTTTGCCCACCATGAACGCCGGGTTGGCGCCGGCGCGCGGCCGGTATTTCTGGACGCGGCCGTTGTTCACTTCGGCGACGTAGAAGTTGCCTTCCTGGTCGGTGGACAGTCCGTGGACGCCCCACTGTCCGCCCGGGTACTCGCCCCAGCTGCCCCATGAGTAGAGGAAGTTTCCGTTCAGGTCGTAGCCGAGGATCTTGTGCGTCCCCTGGTCGGCCGCCCAGAGCTTCCGGTCGCTCGTCACGATGAAGCTGTGGATGTCCATCGGCGGACGCGGTCCAAAATTCCACTCGTCGAGATACTTGCCGTTCTCGTCGAAGATCTGGACGCGGCTGTTCTCGCGGTCGTTGACGTAGACCCGGCGGGTGGTCGGGTCCACGGCGATGCCGTGCACGTTGTTCCAGTAGCCCGGTCGCTTTTCGTTCCCCCGCCCGACGCCTTTCTGGCCCCACTGCGCCAGCTTCTTGCCGTTCATGTCGTACTTGATGACGCGCGTGTTGTCGTACCCGTCGGCCAGGTACATCGTGTTCGCGTCCATGAAGACGAGGAAGGTCGGCCGGCGGAAGTGGGTGTCGTCATCGCCCGCCACGCCCTTGGTGCCCAGCGTCAGCAGCAGCTTCTTGCCGTCGTTGGAGAACTTGTAGACGGCGTGCCCTTCGGCATCCACGATCCAGACGTGCTTCTGGGGATCGTAGGGGCTGATTTCGATGTCGTGCGGACGGACCCACATCTTGTCCCACTGGGTCCAGTCCTCGGTGATCTTGCCCTCGGCGTTGACCACGAGGATGCTGTGCTCCCAGCGCCAGTCGATGCCCGGCCTGCCGTTGCCTGGCTTGTCGAGCTCGTCGCCGTTGGGGATGACGCCGCCCGCCTGGCGCAGCGGCAACCGGAACACCGGATAGTGCATGCCGGGCCCGAGCTGCGGCAGCCAGATCGACTCGGGGCGCTTCGTGATCAGTGGCAGCTCGCCCTTGGATGCGATCAGGACACGGTTGGGACTCTCGGCGAAGACGTCCATGCTCACCGAGTAGGTCCAGTTCTCGTGGCCGGGAAGGCTCTCGGACATCGGCCGCGGCCAGTTCGGGACCGCTTCGTAGGGTCCGAAGATGTCCTGCCCGCCCTTGGTGCCCGGGATCGCGGCGAACCCGGCGCCCGGCTTCATCTGTCCCTCGACCTGGCCCAGCTGGTTGCCGAGCGCGGCAATTCCAGCGAGCACGACGCCGGCCGCCGCGACGATTCGCATTCGTGTAGTCATAACTGCCTCTGCCTCCGGAGCCCAGACCATACGCCAAACCGGTCGTGCACTCAACCGGTGTGATAATTCGAACCCGGTGAACCCTCTGCTCGCTCGTCTTCAACCGTACCCGTTCGACCGGCTGCGTACGCTCCTCGCGGGCATCACGCCTCCGGCGATCTCTCCGATCCGCCTGTCGATCGGCGAGCCGCAGCACGCGACGCCGGAACTCGTCCGGCGGGCGCTGGTCGAGCATCTCGATGGCCTCGCGGCATATCCGCTGACCGCGGGGCTCGACGAGCTGCGCCGGGCGCTGGCCGCATGGTTCGCGCGGCGTTACTCGTTGCCGCAGCTTGATGCCGCCAGCCAGGTTCTGCCCGTGAACGGCACGCGCGAGGCGCTGTTCGCGTTTGCCCAGGCGGTGGTTGACACGTCGCGGCCCGCGCCGCTGGTTGTCTCGCCGAACCCGTTCTACCAGATCTACGAGGGCGCGGCGCTGCTGGCGGGCGCCGATCCGGTGTTCCTCAACCAGACCGCGTCGAACGGCTTCGACCTCGACCTGGATTCGCTGACCGACGACCAGTGGCGCCGCACGCAGCTGATGTTCGTGTGTACGCCGGGCAACCCGACCGGCCGCGTCCTTACACTCGACGCCTGGCGCGCGATCTTCGATCGTGCCGATCGACACGGGTTCGTGATCGCATCGGACGAGTGCTACTCGGAGCTCTACCCCGACGAGGCCCACGCGCCGCTCGGCGCGCTCGAAGCCGCGCATCGCCTCGGCCGCGATGACTTCCGCAACCTGGTGGTCTTCACCAGCCTGTCGAAGCGGTCGAACGCCCCGGGACTGCGATCCGGCGCCGTGGCCGGCGACGCCGCGCTGCTGCGCCAGTTTCTGCTGTATCGCACGTATCATGGATGCGCGATGAGCCTTCCCACGCAGCACGCGAGCATCGCCGCGTGGAACGACGAGGCGTCGGTACGCGAGAACCGCGAACGCTACCGCGAAAAATTCGGTGCCGTCGTGCCGATGCTCCAGCCGGTGCTCGACGTGCGCGAGCCGGACGCTGGCTTCTATCTGTGGGCCCGCGTGCCGGGCGACGACGACCAGCGCTTCGCGCGAGACCTGTTCGCGGCGACCCACGTGACGGTTCTCCCCGGGAGCTATCTCGCGCGCGAAGCGCACGGCGTCAACCCGGGCTGCGGCTACGTGCGCATGGCGCTGGTGGCCGATCTCCCTGACTGCGTCGAAGGCGCCCGCCGCATCGTCGAGTTCTGCCAATGACCATCCACACAACGATGACCACACACCCGCTCGAGTCCCTCGTCGACGCCGCGTTCGAGCGCCGTGCCGACATCAACCCCGGCAACGCGCAGCCCGAGCTGCTCGATGCGCTCGACCGCATCGTCCTGGAGCTCAACGCCGGGCGCCTTCGCGTCGCGGAGAAAATCGACGGCACCTGGACCACGCACCAGTGGATCAAGAAGGCGGTGCTGCTGTACTTCCGCACGCACGACAACGTGGTGATGCCCTCGGGGGGAGGAGCCGCGTGGTTCGACAAGGTGCCGCTCCGTTTCCAGGGCTACGGCGAGACGCAGTTTCGCGAAGCCGGCTTCCGCGCCGTGCCGACGGCCACCGTCCGGACCGGGACGTTCATCGGCAGGAACGTAATCCTGATGCCGTCCTACGTCAACATCGGCGCCTACGTGGACGAGGGGACGATGGTGGATACGTGGGCGACGGTGGGATCGTGCGCGCAGATCGGGAAAAACGTGCACCTCTCGGGCGGCGTCGGCATCGGCGGCGTGCTCGAGCCGCTGCAAGCCAATCCCACGATCATCGAGGACGGCTGTTTTATCGGCGCCCGTTCCGAAATCGTCGAAGGCGTGATCGTCGAGGCGCATTCGGTCGTGTCGATGGGCGTGTTCATCGGGCAGAGCACGAAAATCTACGACCGCGCGACCGGCGAGGTGCACTACGGGCGGGTGCCGTCGGGATCGGTCGTGGTGCCGGGAAGCCTGCCGGCGAGCGACGGCAGCCACTCGCTGGCGTGCGCGGTGATCGTGAAGCGGGTGGACGAAACCACGCGCGCGAAGACATCGATCAACGAGCTGCTGCGGACGTGAACGGCGAGACGCTCGACCTCGCGAAGAGGCTGGTCGCGTGTCGCTCGCTCACGCCTGATGACGCCGGTTGCCTCGATCTGATCGCGTCGCGGCTGGCCGCTGCCGGCTTCACGTGCGAGCGCGTCGATCGTGGTGTCGTCCGCAACCTCTGGGCACGGCACGGCGATGCCGCACCGCTCGTCTGCCTGGCGGGGCACGTTGACGTCGTGCCGCCAGGCCCGATCGAGCGCTGGACCAGCGATCCCTTTGTTCCAACCGAGCGCGACGGGTATCTCTACGGTCGCGGCGTCGCCGACATGAAGGTCTCGGTCGCTGCCCTGGTGACCGCCGCCGAGCGGTTCGTCGCCGCGGATCGCGATCATCGCGGCTCGATCGCGCTGCTGTTCACGTCGGATGAGGAAGGGGATGCGGTGGACGGCACCGCGGCGGTGGTGGATGTCCTGCGTTCGCGCGGGCAGTCTCTCGACGCGTGCATCATCGGAGAGCCGACATCGACCGGGACACTCGGTGATGCGTTGAAGAACGGGCGCCGCGGGTCGCTCCACGGCGTCCTGACGGTCAAGGGGAAGCAGGGGCACGTCGCCTATCCCGAGCTGGCGCGCAACCCGATTCACAGCGCCGCGGCGGCGCTCGCGGAGCTGGTCGCTACCGAATGGGATCGCGGCGACGGATCGTTTTCGCCCACCAGTTTCCAGATGTCGAATGTGCAGGCTGGTGCCGGCGCCAGCAACGTGATTCCCGGCACCATGGACGTCGTCTTCAACTTCCGGTTTTCGCCCGCATCGCCGGTCGAATCGCTGAAGACGCGGGTGCACGAGATCCTGGATCGGCACCGGGTCGAGTACGACCTGGCGTGGACCGTGGCGAGCCTGCCGTTCATCTTCCCGGCCGGAAAGCTGGTCGAGTCGCTGAGCCGCGCTGTCGCGGGCGTCACGGGGGTTACGCCGGAGATGTCAACGGGCGGCGGCACCTCCGATGGCCGTTTCCTCGCCGCCATCTCCACCGAGCTGGTGGAGTTCGGTCCCGTCAACGCGTCGATCCACGCCGTGGACGAGCGCGTGCTCGTGGCTGACATCGCGCCGCTGTCAGCGATTTACGAGCAGACGATCGCCGCGCTGCTCACTCGCTGACGCGTTTCCTTGAGAGTACGTCTCCTGAAAGTACGTAGTGTCCGGCTTCAGCCGGACCGTGGCTGACGCGGTTCCAGGCGCCGTTATCTTCGTGGGGGACGTTTCACGAGCCGGGGTGCCTGGCGGTCGCCGCGTTTGCCAATCCCCGGGACGAATGAATCCTCCTGCAGGTCCCGCGCGAGGCCCTTGGCCGCTTCCTTGACCCCGCGCGCGCGGCGCTTGCTGACGACCAGCGCATGCTTGTGGTCATCGCTCAGCACGCGCTTCGCCTTGACCCGCGTCGGGACAATTTCTCCGGAGGCCTCTGGGACGGCTTCGACGGCCGCGAGTGCGATCGGAGCATCCGGTTCCGGTGGGGGCGCCGCGGGCCCCGCAGTAGTGAGGTGGGCAAGAGCGGCGATCGCCGCGTCCACGGCGGCGAGCTGCTCGAGCAGCTCGCGCCGTTGTTCGTTGAGCTGGCGGACGATCGGATTCAGGTTGACCAACTGGCCGATTCTACCGGGATCCTCCCGTTCATGGGTGGATGTGGTTCAGGCCTCAGTACGAAATCCGTCCGTTCATCTGGGCGAAGAGGTCGAAAGGCGGTGACAGCGCGCCCGCCCCCTCGATCGAGCCGCCGCCGGTCGCGTCCTGGAATCGTCCTGTACCGCCGGTGATGGTGAACTGCCCCGCGAACGTCACATCGTCGTTGGCGAAGTCGAGATGGCCGAGCGTCTGGTAAGTTCCGAAGAGCTGGTCGCCGTTTGCGGCGGTCATCGTGAACTGGCCGTCGATGTCGGCGCCCTCGGGGTTCGAGCACATGTTCACCAGCTCGTTCGACTCCATCGTCGCCCTGCCCAGGTGGGTCGCCTGCACCCTTGCCGTTTCCGCATTGGAGAGCACGCACGGATCCGGGGTTGGCGTCGGAGCGGCAAAGCCGTGGATGGACGCCTTGAACGGCCGCGATCCCCGGGCATCGACCATGGCGGACGCTCCCAGGGCCAGGCACACCGTCACCACCGCCACGCCGATCGAATTCAGTCGCTTCATTGCATTTCCTCCTGTTGGGCGAGAATAGGGCGCGCCGGCATGGCAGGTCTTTGACGACTTCTCCAAATTTTCTTTACGAGTTCGGGCCCTACCGCCTCGATGTCGCCGAGGCGCAGCTTCGCCGCCAGGGGACGGCCGTGGCGCTGCCGCCCAAGACCTTCGAGGTGCTGACGTTGCTGGTGCGGCGCGCCGGCGGCCTGGTGGATCGCGACACGCTGATGCGAGAGCTGTGGCCGGATACGTTCGTCGAGGAGGCGAACGTCGCGCGGCATATCTGGACGCTGCGGCAGGCGTTCGGCGGCGAGGCATACATCGAGACGGTGCCGAAGCGCGGCTACCGCTTCACCGCAGCGGTGCGCGCGATCGCGACGGCGCCTGCCGGGCTGACACGCCAGGCGACGACGCGGCTGATGGTGCTGCCGTTTCGACTCGCATGCGCTGACAGCGACCTGGAGATCCTCGCGTTCAGCCTGCCGGAGGCGATTGCCTCGTCGCTCGGCGGCATCGAGGCGGCTGTCGTCCGCTCGACGCTGGTCGCAGCACGGTTCGCCGGGAATCCACCGGATCTCGATCGCATCGCCTCGGAGGCGGACGTGAATCGGATCATCGCGGGGACGATCCTCCGGTCGGGCGATCGCGTGCGCGTCACTGCGCAGCTGCTCGAGGCGCCGGGCGGGACGGTGCTGTCGACCGCGTCGTCGGACGGCGCGATCGGCGACCTGTTTCAGCTGCAGGACCAGCTCGTGATGCAAATCGTCGCCGCGCTCGTGCCGCCGCTCGGCCCGCGCGAGCAGCGCGCCGTGAAGGGCGATGTCCCGTTGCACGCGCAGGCGTACGGGTGGTACTTGCGCGCCAATCGTCTCTCGCACCGGCCCGCCGATTATCAGCAGGCGTTGCAGTTGTATCTCGCCTGCGTCGAAGCCGATCCCGGATTCGCCCCCGCGTGGGCGCGGCTTGGACGCCTGTACCGCGTGATGGGGAAGTACAGTGGTGATCCGACGGCACAGCTGCGTCAGGCGCAGGACGCGCTCGCGCGGGCCGTGGCGCTCAATCCCGATCTGTCGTTCGCGCAGACACAGTACGCAGCGATCGAGGTGGACCTCGGACGCGCGGGGGATGCGATGGCTCGCCTGCTGGCGCGCGCGAAACTGCAGCGCCACGACCCCGAGCGGTTCGCCGGGCTGGTCACTGCGTGCCGCTACGCCGGCCTGCTCGACGCAGCGGTCGCCGCCCACCTGCGCGCAATCGAGCTCGATCCGCTCGTCCCCACGAGCGTCGCCCAGGCGTATTGGATGCGCGGTGACGTGGCGCTGGCGCTGGCGGAGAGCGCGAAGCTTGCGGGCGGCTCGCTTCGCGGGATGGTTCTGGCGCTCGCGGGGCGCGACGATGAAGCGATTGCCGATCTCAGGGACCAGGAAGGTCGGATGCCGCATCCGGTGATGCGCCAGTACACCCTGGCGCTGCGCACGGTGCTCGAAGGCGACCGCGCCGCGGCGTTGGCCGCCGTCGGCGTCCTGCGCGACAACCCGACGCGCGATCCGGAGGGCTATTATTTCGTCGCGCGCTACCTGGCGCGACTGGGCGAGATCGACGCGGCCAACGACGCCCTGGCATCGGCATTGGCGGGAGGCTTCAACGCAAGCCGCGCGATGGCGTGCGACCCGTGGCTCGACCCGCTGCGCGGCTCGCCACGGTTCGCGGGGGTGAAGGCTGACGCCGATGCTGGCTATCGGAAAGCTCGCGCGGCGTTCGAGCAGGCCGGCGGCGACGAGGTCCTGGGCTCGAACTACTGAAGCGGCTCACGCGACCACTGATTGCGCGGGCGGCGGCGTCCGAATCTGATTGGGTATATATCAAGGAGGAGCCTGTGACCGCGACCGCCAAGCTATTCAAGAACGGGCGAAGCCAGGCCGTGCGCTTGCCGCGCGAGTTCAGGTTCGAGGGAGACCGCGTCAGGGTGCGCCGCGCCGGGCGAGGTCTGCTCGTAGAGCCGGTGTTCACGGACGTCTCGGCATGGTTCGCCGAACTCGATCGATTGTCGGATGAAGCCTTCATGCCGGAAGGACGACAGCAGCCCCCGACGCCCGAGCGAGATGTGTTCGAATGGCGAAGTATTGATCGACACGAACGCGTACATCGCGTTGATCAACGGCTCCGAGGCCAACGTGCGTCGGCGATTCCAGCGAGCGGCGGCTCGGAAGAGCATAATCCTGCTGTCGTCGATCGTCGCATTCGAGCTGTGGTACGGCGTCGCGAAGAGCCAGCGTAAGGACAGCAACACGCAGCGGCTCGAAGCGTTCTTTGCCGGCCCGCTGGAGTGGACGCTGTTTGACGAGGACGACGCGCGCACGGCAGGAACGGTCCGCGCGGAGCTCGAGGCCATCGAAAAACCGATTGGGGCCTATGATGTGCTTCTCGCCGGCCCTGTTGATCGGACGTCATCCTCCCAGGCCAAGATCGCCCTGTTCCGCTCGCTGTTCCGCGGCCGTGACGACATCTATCCGCGCCGGTTCGAAAGCGCCGAATGTCCCAACCGTCGATTCCTTCCGGTGACCGACGACGTGATTCGGTGGCACCTCTCGAGCCATGACCCCGCGATGGGCAGCCCTTCGTCGCCGGCGTCTATCCGCTACTGCGGGACGAAACGTGTTTCTTCCTTGCCGTTGATTTCGACAAGGCCGGATGGCAAGAAGATGCGGCGGCATTTCTCGACGCCTGTCGTCGGCTGAACCTCCCAACCGCCATCGAGCGCTCCCGCTCCGGACAAGGCGCACACGTCTGGTTCTTCTTCGCGGAAGCCATTCCAGCGGCATTGGCCCGAAGGCTCGGCTCGCACGTGATCACCGAGACGATGGAGGCGAGACCGGACATCGGGCTGGATTCCTACAGTCGGTTTGGCTGGGGTCGGTTGATCGCGGTAAGCTGTTGATTCCACTCAATAGGAGAGATGTCCGAGTGGTTGAAGGAGCACGCTTGGAAAGCGTGTGTAGGGGAAACTCTACCGTGGGTTCGAATCCCACTCTCTCCGCCACCTTCCGTCGCTGGCGCTCCGTCGGTGGCGGTTCGAGTGGTCTCCCTGTTTGAAGCGACGTGCTTCGCACGTCGCTATCGGCACCGAATCCCACTCTCTCCGCCAACTTCGCAATTCATCGCCAGCCCGAGCCTGCGCCGCGATGAACAGATCGTTGGCGTCAATCATCGGCTGCACCGAGCGCGTTGGCGTCCTGCGCCCGCCGCGATGAGACCGGGACGGTTACCATGGTCGCCGCATGAGCGCATTTGAGTTCGTCACGGTGTTCTTTTCGGTGGTTCTCGGCATGTCCGTCGGCCAGTTGATGACCGCGATCGCGGACCTCATCGAGCACCGCCACCGCGTGCGGAGTTACTGGGTGCAGGTGGTCTGGGTCGTCACCCTCCTGCTCATGCAGGCACAAGCGTGGTGGGGCCTCTGGGACCTGCGGGGCGTATCGGAATGGAACATCGTCGGGTTCATGCTCATCGTCATCTACATGGCGGCGATCTATCTGTTGACCCGCCTGGCGCTCCCGAGGCCAAACGGTGCCACCGAGCGTATTGATTTGCGGGTCCACTACTACAACGTGCACCGCTATTTCTTCGCCATCGTCCTGGTCACGAGCCTGCTGGCGGTGCTGCTCAACACTGCCATGTTCAACACCGGCTTCCTGAATCCAATCCAGTTCGTGCCCTACGTGTTCATCGTGATTGCCGGGATTGCCGCGTGGACGCGCCATCCGGCCTATCACGGCGCCGTCGCGCTGTTTTTCCTCGTGGCGTTTGGCGTCTTCATCGTGCTGGACGGAGTCGCCATCCGGTGAGCTCGATCGTCGCGGCTGGGGGATGGGGCTGCGCGGGTCGCGTCAACGCGGGGTCTTCCGCCCGATGCCGCCGTGGCCGCCGTGACGCGCGTTTGCGGGATCTATCAAATGAAGAATAGAGACGAGGGCCAGCTCTGTCGACTTCACCGCGACATCGTCGCGTTGTGGATGGCCGGTTGTCCCGGCGGCTGCCGATGGTCTGGGCGCCGGAACGTCACCTCCTCACGTTCGGTTCTCCGAGCCAGCAAATCGCGAAAGTCTGATTCAGCCGGCGGCGTCCCGTGAATCCTCGTGTAGTAGTAGATGAACGCAAGATACCGGCCCTGCTCGACCGTGAACCGCGGGATCTGCTTCGGCGGCATCGCGGGGCAAGGTCTCGTCGGAGCCGGCTATTCGTCGTTTCTCGAGCGAGCACGACGAACGGTCATCCTGCTGTGAAGTGGGAAGATCGGGACTACTTGTTATCTTTGGCGCGAGCACGCCGGATCGCGATCGTCCAATTCTCGAGCGTCAGCCCCTTTACACGACCGAACTCACTCGTGTTGTTGGTCACCAGTCGTAGCCCGAGGCTGCGTGCGTGCCCGGCAATGAACAGATCGTTGGCGCCAATCATCTGGCCGCGCTTCTTCAGATCGGCTCGAATCTGCGCGTAGTGCAGCGCCGCATCGTCGTGGAAGTCGAGTGCGTGAACGTAGGTAAGGAATGCGCTGAGCGCGGTCGCATCCTGCGCCCGCCGTGGTGAGACCTCTACGCCGTAGAGCAGCTCCGACTTGGTCACCACCGACATGCACACGTCATCGATCGGTGTCGCTTGAAGCCGGTTCAACACGGCCGGGTTCGATCGCTTCATGATGTACGAACAGGTATCCGTGTCCAGCATGAAGCGCGGCATCAGGGCTCGCGCTCCTGGACGGGCAAGTCCTCGACATTGTCCATGAACGCGTCAGACGCAACCGGACCGCTCTCGAGATAGGAGCTCCAGTCCGCTGGACGTGGGGAGAGAATCACGTCCTCACCTTCCTTGCGGATGAAGACTTCGTCGGTGTTGAACTGAAACTCCTTCGGCAACCGCACCGCTTGGCTGCGATTGTTCAGGAACACCTTGGCTCGTCGCTGCATGGCCGAATCCTCCCTCCGGGTGGAGTGCCGTATACACGAGTATATGCCAATTGGAATGGGGCGGTCGCGAGCGCTTCAGCGGGCAATAGCGTGCAAGGTGTTGCGGTAGCTAGGAGGAGGCGCAGACTCCTCGCGTAAAGGCCGCCTCTATATTACAAATCATGTAATATAGAACCATGAGCGGGGCGGATGTCCGCGCAGCGCGTGAGCGCCGGGGCTGGCAACAAGAACAGTTGGCGGAGCGGCTGGGAGTGTCGCAGGGATACGTGTCTCTGCTGGAGAGCGGCCGGCGGTCTGTTTCGAAACGCCTAGCGGCGAAGCTCGTGTCGCTCCTCTCGCTGTCGCCGAGTGCCCTTCCGGTGCCAACACCGAAGGCGCTTCCGAACGAGCAGGTCGCTCGTGCGCTGGGCCGCCTGGGATATCCGGGCTTCGCCTATCTCAGCAACGGCGCCAAGGTAAATCCCATGGAGGTGTTACTCGGGGCTCTGCTCGCCGACGATGTCGACGCGCGTGTCGTCGAGGGCCTGCCGTGGCTGCTGCTTCGGTACCCCGATGTGGACTGGGCTCGGCTCGTGACGTACGCGAAGCAGCACGACGCACAGAACCGGTTGGGATTCCTCGTCGCGCTGGCACACCGGTTGGCCGTAGCCAATGGCGATGCTGCCACGGCGGAACTGCTGGAACGACGCGAGCAATCACTACAGCGATCGCTGCTGCAACATGACGACGCGTTTTCGAGAACCTCGCTGACCCAAGCCGAACGGCGATGGCTGGTGGCGAACCGTTCTCCAGAAGCCAAGCGTTGGAACCTGCTCGCCACCCTGAATGTTGATCGGCTACTGAATGCCGGCTGAGCAACTCCACGAACCGTGGCGGTCGTTCCTTCACGACCTCGATGCTCAGCTCTCAGGGCCGACGGAAATCCACTGCTTGGGTGGCTTTGTCGTCGCCGAGTATTACGGTCTGGCGCGACCGACCTCCGACATCGACGTCATTCAGGTTCGCGGGGCGTCGGATGTTGAAGATCTGCAGCGGGTCGGCGGCAAAGGCAGTCCTCTCGCCAAGAAGCACAAGGTCTACATCGATATCGTGACGGTGGCTGATGTTCCCGAGCGGTACGAAGAGCGATTGATTGATGTGTATGTCGGGGAGTTTCGGAATCTGAGCATCAGAGTGTTCGAGAGACACGACCTGGCTCTGGCGAAGCTTGGTCGCAACCAGGACTACGATCGCGAGGACGTCAGGCGGCTGGCACAAGGTCCTGGACTTGACGTCGCAATCCTTGAACAGCGATACCGCGATGAGTTGCGCTGGCAGTTGGCGAATCCAGAGCGGGAAGATCTGACGTTTGAACTCTGGATCGAGATGATCAAAGAGCTGCGCAACCGCTGAGCTGGCGGGCAATAAGGGACACGAGGGGTCAGCGCCGACGTTTACCGTTCGGCTCCGCGACCGGGCTGGCGATTGACCCGCGTCATATCGCCACCGTAGTGCGTGCGGACAATCGGGTTCATCACCTTGAACCACAGGGGCGGCAGGTAGGCGAGGACGATCATCGTGCCGTACCCGGCCGGGAGCATCGGACTTTCGTCGAAATGGCGCAGCGCCTGGTACGCCCGCGACGCATGGGCGTGGTGATCGGAGTGGCGCTGCAGGTGGTAGAGCGAGAGATTGGTCACCACGTGGTTGTTGTTCCACGAATGCTCGGGGCGGCAGGGCTCGTAGCGTCCGTCCGGCAGCTTCCCGCGCAGCAGGCCGTAGTGCTCCACGTAGTTGACCGACTCGAGCAGGCTCGCGCCATAGATGGCCTGGACGATGAGGAAGGGCAGCACGCGCCAGCCAAGCCACGCGGTCAGCGCGCCATAGAGCACCGCCGTTCCCATCCACGCCTGCAGGTTGTCGTTCTGCCAATGCCACGGCGAGTGGCCGCGTTTCGCCAGCCGTGATCTCTCGAGCTCCCAGGCGGACCGGATGCTGCCGATCCACACGCGCGGAAAGAACGCGTAGAACGATTCGCCGTAGCGCGCGCTTGCCGGATCCTCAGGCGTCGCCACGCGGACGTGATGACCGCGGTTGTGCTCGACGAAGAAGTGGCCGTAGGCCACCGGCATGAGTGCGAGCTTGGCCAGCACCCGCTGCAGCAGCGCGTGCTTGTGCCCGAGCTCGTGCGCGACCGAGATCCCCACGCCGCCGCTGACGATGCCGATGGTAGCGGTGAGTCCGGACAACCCGATCCAGTCGAGGCCTCCGTGTGCCAGCATCCACGCTGACCAGACGAAGTTGAAATAGAGCGGCGGGATCGCCGCATAGAGCGCGTAGCGGTAGTAGGGGTCGGCTTCGAGCTCCTGGACGGCAGACTCCGGCGGGTTGCTCGCGTCGCTGCCGATGATGTGGTCGAGGATGGGCGTGATGATGAAGATTACGACCGGCCCGAACCACCACCACAGCGACGAGCCCGTTGCCTGCACCAGCCCGTAGCCTGCCAACGGCAGGAACGGCATCCCCGCTCCGACCATCCAATAGGGCCGCTTGCGATCGACCCACCCCTGCAACGTCGTCGCGGTGCTCATGCGTCCTGCATCGACGGCGCGTCGCCGACGCCGATCTCGCCGCTCAGGAACCGCTGCACGGCATCGCGGCGCCGTAGCTTGCCGCTGGTCGTCAGCGGCAGCGTGCCTTTCGGCAGCAGGATCACCGAGTGGGCCCGGATTCCCATCCGCTCGAGGATGGCCGTGCGGATCTGCTTCTCAACCTGCTGATGGTCCACGTGTGGGTTCGATCGCTCGGCCAGGATCAGCAGCGCTTCCATCTCTTCGCCTTCGGGGATGAATCCCGCGGCGACGACGCGTCCGCGACGGATGCCGTCGCAGGAGTCGAGGCACTCTTCGAAGTCCTGCGGCGGGTGATTGGCGCCGCGAATAATCACCAGGTCTTTCGCGCGTCCCGCCACAAACAGCTCGCCATCGTCGACGAAGCCGATATCGCACGTGTCGAGCCATCCCGATGACAGCACCTGCGCGGTCGCCGTGGGATTGTCGACGTAGCCGCTCATCAACGACGGCGAGCTGACAAAGATGCGTCCAACCTGCCGCTCGGCGAGCGCGCGGCCGTGCTGGTCGCGAATTTCGATGCTGACCCCGGGCATCGGCTGGCCGACCGAGACAATGCGCCGCGTGCCTGGAACGACACACGCGTCTCGCGCGAGCGTGCCGGCGTCAATCGGGACGACGCGCACCGGATCGCGTGGGATGACCGGATGGGTGACCGCAAGCGCCGCCTCCGCGAGGCCGTAGACCGGCCGCAGCGCGCCCGCGCGGAGGCCGCAGGTGCTGAAGCGCTGGTGAAACCGTTCCATGACGCTGGCCGATACCGGTTCGGCGCCGTTGAGCGCCCGTCGCAGCGTGTCGAGCCGGATGCCCGCGGACCAGGGATCGGCGATCCGCTGCAGGCACAAGTCGTAGGCGAAGTTCGGCGCCGTGGTAATCGTGCCGCGATGCCGCGTGATGGCGCGCAGCCAGGTCACCGGCCTGGTGATGAACGCCTCCGGCGTCAGCAGCACTGCCGGGATCTTCATGAAGAGCGGCAGCAGCAGCGTGCCGATGAGACCCATGTCATGGTAGAGCGGCAGCCAGCTCACCATCACGTGGTCGACCGGCGCCGGCTCGCGGAAAATCACGTCGAGCATTGCCGTTTGCATCACCAGCGCGTCGTGGCTGAGCGCGACGCCTTTCGGCGTACTTGTCGAACCAGAGGAAAACTGGATCAGCGCGAGGGCGTCGGGCGCGACCACGACCTCCGCCTCCGCGTGCGAGCGCTGGAGCAGTTCGTCCGGCGTATCGACCCGGATACCCCGGATGACGACGTCGGCGCTGTCGAGCGCGGCAGCCGTGCGAACATCCGCAAGGCAGAGACGCGCGCCGACCGAGGCGAGCTGGCGCGCCACACCTGCGGCGTAGAGGGGGTCCCGCTTGAAGCGCGGCGCCGAACAGAGCGGCGCGGCCACGCCGCCGGCGAGGATGACGCCGAAGAACGCGTCCATGAAATCAACCGACGTCGGGATGGTGATGCCGACGCGGTCCCCGGGCGCCACGCCACGCTCCCCGAGCGCGTGCGCGACACGCCGTGCCCGCGCATACAGCTCACGATACGACAGCCTCGTCTCCTGCTCCCGGCTGTCAACGAAGACGATGCCGGCGTCGGTCGCGGCGGCGGCCGCGAGGACGGCGTGCAGCGTGTGGACGCCTGGTTGCGGAGCAGCGACGCCTTGCCATGTCACGCCCGGTGACGCTGACAGCTGCACCACCAGCCGCGCGACGTCGTTGACCGTGCGCAGCGAAGCGGTGTCGGTTGGCAGCTTCACGCGGAAGGCGTTCTCGACCGAGGCCAGCAGGGTGACGAGCGACAGCGAGTCGAGCTCGAGATCGGCCATCAGATCGTCAGAGAGCTCCACCGCGCGAGTCAGGCCGAGCTCGCGCTTCGCGAGATCGCGCACCGTATCGAGTACGTCGGCCGCCGTCAGCATCATCGCTGACCGGGGATGAAGCGGCCGTGGTTGGAAAACGCGCGCGCGTACTCGGCGCCGAGCGCGGCCTCCTCGGCGCGTATCCTCACCAGCAGCATCAGTGCGTTGGCGAGCGAGAAGCTGATCGACGTCAGGTAGGCCCCGTGGATGAGAGGGACAGCCGCGAGCTCGAGGATCACCGCGAGGTAGTTGGGATGGCGGATGAAGCGGTACGGGCCCGAGGTGACCGGTGTCGCTCCGGGCAGAAAGATGATGCGGGTGTTCCAGCGGTGGCCGAGGGTCAGGATGGCCCAGTAGCGAAGGGCCTGCGCGAGCAGCGCGACCGCCAGCGCCGCCCATCCGAGGGTGCCGGGAAACGGACGCTGCAGCAGCAGCACTTCGGCGACGCACGAAACCAGGAAGGCCGTGTGCAGCACGGTCATCACCCGGAAATGGCGTTGGCCGAGCTCCTTGCCGCCAAGCGCGAAGACGCGGCGGGCGTTGCGCGTCGAGAGCACGAGCTCAAACAGGCGCTCGACGACCAGCAGTCCGATGAAGGTGAGGTAGAGGGCAACGGACGACATCATTGTTGCTGAAGAAGCACGAGCTCCGCGCAGAATCCAGGGCCCATGGCGGCCAGCAGGCCGTAGTCACCAGGAGCGGCCGCGCCCGATTCCATCAGTTCCGATAACACGAACATCACCGACGCCGAAGACAGGTTGCCGTACTGCTCGAGCGACGCCCAGGTTCGTGACAGCGCCCCCTCGGGCAGTTCGAGGGTCGATTGAAACGCCGCCAGCACCTTGGGACCTCCCGTGTGCAACAGCCAGTGGGCGATGTCGGCGCGTTCGAGGCCATGCGACGACAGGAATCCGTCAACGTCGGCACGGAAATGCCTGGTCACCATGGCCGGCACGTCGGGCGACAGGATCACGCGGAAGCCGGTCTCGCTGATGTCCCAGCCCATCACATCCTCGGTGTCGGGATAGAAGCTCGATCGGCTCGTCAGCACGCGAGCCGTCCCCGCTTTCGCGCGCGCACAGCCGACCAGCACCGCTGCGGACGCGCCGTCGCCGAAGAGTCCGCTGGCGACGATGTTGGCGATTGAGAGGTCTTCTTTCTGGTGGGTGAGGACGCAGAGCTCGACCGACAGGAGCACCGCGACTTCGTTGGGGAAGGCGCGGAGATAGTCGGCGGTGCGGGCGAGACCGGCGGCGCCGGCCAGGCATCCCAGTCCCCAGATCGGGGTGCGCTTGACGTCGGGACGCAGGCCCAGGCGGTTGACCAGCCGGGCGTCGATGCTTGGCGTCGCCAGTCCGGTGACCGTGACGAAGAAGATGTGGTCGACGTCCGCGGGCGTCAGCCCGGCCTGCGCGAGAGCCTCGAGGATTGCGCGTTCGCCGAGATCCACCGCGTGGGTGATGTAGGCGTCGTTGCGCTTGCCGAACGTATCCAACGCGTCGAGGTCGGCCAGCCCCACCGCGACGTGACGTCCGGCGACGCTGACCTTGCGGTGCAGATCCTCGAGGCGATCCAGGTTGTAGAACTTCGTCGCCCAGGTGCGCTTGAAGAAGTCGATGAACTCTTCCTGCGGACAGTATTTATCGGGAAGCGTTCTCGTGACCGACAGCACCGCCGGAGCGGGCGCTGCCGGGTGAAAGTGAACATCCATCGTTGATACATAACGCGCCGGTTGATGTTTGCGAACACATCGAATGGCGGTGCGAGCACGCCCGAGCCTTCGATCGAGCCGCCGCCGCGGACGTCCTGGAACCGTCCTGTGCCGCCGATGATGGTGAACTGGCCCGAGAAGGTTACCCGCGAATGCATTTTGAAAGAAGAGGGCGTTGTGGCATGGTATCGGGCCATGACGAAGCCCCGCATATGTGCCGCCCTCGTTGGTCTCTGCGCCGTTGTGTTGTTCGCCGCGAACGCCACCAGCAACGCGCAGGTCGTGGCGAAACAGGTCATGGACAAGAACGGCGCGCCCCAATACCGTGTCGACCCGTTCTGGCCCAAGCCGCTCCCCAACAAATGGAGCATGCAGCAGGTGGTCGGGATCTGGGTGGACCAGAAGGATCACGTCTGGTTCCTCAATCGCGGCGTGGCCGCGCTCCCCATCGAGCTGGTCGCCGAGGGCGACCCATCACCGGCAGTGTGCTGCGTGCGGGGGCCCGAGCTGATCCAGCTCGATCCGCAGGGCAACGTCGTCAGTTCCTGGGGCGGCCCGAAATTTCACCCGAAGTGGCCCAAGACGCTGCAGACGGTGATCGTCGATTCGAAGGGAGAATTCGTCTGGATCGCCGGCGAACACAACGACGACAGCATCCTCAAGTTCACGCGCGACGGAAAACTTGTGTGGGACTTCGAGCATCGTCCGACGGCGGAGCAGGCCAAGCTCCCGGAGACCAACCAGGAGACGAGCTATCTCCTCAACAAGGGCCGCTTCCAGCTCGACGAGGTGGCCAACGAGATCTACATCATCAACCTGAAGCGGGTGCTGGTGTACGACGCGTCGACCGGCGCGTTCAAGCGCGGGTGGGGCGGCCACGGGATGCCGCTCAGCGAGGTCACCAACGAGGCGATCGCCGGCTACAAATGGACCGGCGGTCCGCCTCCGGAAGAGAAGAACTTCGTCCCCAACCTGCACTTCGTCGAAATCTCGAAAGACCGGCGCGTCTACATCGGCGAGCGCGGACAGAACCGGATCCAGGTGTTCACCACCGAAGGCAAGTGGCTGCAGGACATCTACGTGTCGCCGAACTCACCGGCGCAGCGCGGCGGGTGCGGCGGCCTGAACGTGCCCAATGCTCCGGCGATGACCGCTCCCATGACCTTCTACCAGTCGATCTGCGGCACCATGTACAAGATGATCATCTCGAAGGACCCGCAGCAGAAGTATCTCTTCGTCGCGGACGCGCATAACGACGTCATCTGGACCGTCGAGCGGCAGAGCGGCAAGACCCTCGGCTACTTCGGCGGCAGTGGCCGCTACGCCGGCCAGATGACCTTCCCGAACGCCATCGGCATCGATACGCGAGGAAACGTCTTCGTGGGCGAAGTCGATATGGGAAAACGGATCCAAAAGTTTGCTCCGGTTCTCAGCGGCGCCCGTTAGCGGCCTCGTCGTCCTCGCGCTCCTGCTGGCGTCGGCTTCGTGTGCTCCGCTGCAGTTCGTCGGCGTGCGCTTGTTCTACAAGCGCGCGCCGCTGCCCGAATCGCAGATCCTCCGAGATATTTCCTACGACCCGGCGACGGGCTCCCCGAAGCAGCGCCTTGACCTCTACCTGCCCGCGCCGGGATCCAGACCCTGGCCCGCGGTCGTCTTCATCCATGGCGGCAGCTGGACGTCGGGCGATCGGTCGCTCGAAGTGGGCGGCGCCGACGTCTACGGCAATATCGGACGGTTCCTTGCCCAGCACGGATACGGCACCGCCGTCATCAGTTATCGACTGATCCCCGACGTCGATTGGCCCACGCAGGCTGAAGACGTGGGCAAAGCGATCAAGTGGATGCACGAGAACGCGCCACAGTACGGCGCGCTCGACAGCGCCCTCGACGGCGCCCTCGTGCTGATGGGGCATTCATCGGGCGCCCAGCTGGCCGCTCGTGCCGTACTGGACCCGCAGCTACTGTCACGCGCTGGCGTGCCGGCGTCGGCGATTCGCGGCCTGATCGCCGTAAGCGGCGCCGGTTATGACATGACAGACGAGGAGACGTATCGTCTTGGCGCCGAGCCGGCATTCTATGCCGCACGGTTTCAGCGAGGGGTCAACGAAGGCGACTGGCGCGCAGCGGGCTCGGTGCTGCCGCTCCTCGGAACCGCGGCGAAGCCGCCGCCTGCACTGGTCATCTACGCAGGCG
The DNA here is from genome assembly GCA_947465645.1 of Acidobacteriota bacterium. The sequence goes on from CANIBQ010000010.1 coordinate 89,185, forward strand.
GGGAGACCAAGGCGCTTCAGCGCCAGAGCCAGTTGTTGGTCGAGGCACTCACGCGTGCCGGAGAGACACCGACCGTGATCGTCGCGCCCGGCCTCTCACATACCCGAATTGTCCCGACGCTGAGCCGCGACGATCGAGCGGCCGGCGCAGCGGTGCTGGCGTTCCTTCGTTCTACGGTAGAACCGTAGCGTGGCTTCCGCGACAGCACCTCACCGATCGGGCGCGCCCCGCACGCGAGCCGTCCTGATCGCACTCTTCGCCACAGCAGGCCTGTTCCATTTCCTGACACCGCATCGATTCACGGGGATCGTTCCGGCCTGGATGCCGCGAGCTGACCTGCTCGTGGCGGTGAGCGGGGCCGCTGAACTCGCGGGCGCGGCTGGCCTCGCGTGGGCGCCCAGTCGTTACTGGGCTGGCTGGGGGTTAATCGCGCTGCTGGTCGCGGTGTTTCCGGCGAACATCCAGATGCTCATCGGCGCGCAGCAGTCATCCGCGCCGGTCTGGTGGCAGATCATCCTGTGGCTGCGACTGCCGCTGCAGGCGCTCTTGATCTGGCTCGTGTGGCGCGCCGCCGAGATGAACAGGAAGGCGCGCGCCTAGGATTTGGACTGGCCTGGTTTCTGGCTGCCGAGACCGGGATCGTCGCTCGGCTTCTCGCTTCCCATGCCCTCTTTCCCCGACTTTCCAGCGCCCGCATTTCCACCGCTGTCCGCCTCACGAGGCGTGTCTTTCTTCTTCTCCGCGGGGTCCTGATCCGGCATCGCATCCTCCGTGTGTGTCAGCAGCGCCGAGTCCTGTCGATCGGCGACGCCTTCAACAAAGTGCCAGCTTACCGCGCATCAGTCAGGAAGTGGTACATCCCGAGCACATTGAGGCTGACCCAGTCGAAGTCTCCCCAGTGACTGTATTTGCTCATCGTGATGCTCCGCTGCATCTGCTCCAGCGTCTGCCCTGCCGCGATTCCGGCGGCAACCTCGGCCCGGAGTGTGTCGAAGTATTCCCGCCACGCGGTGACCTCTTTCGCGGTGCCCACCGGTCCATGCCCGGTCGCCACGAACGTGAAGCCGGCGGCGAGTGCCTCTGCCTTCCTGATGGCGGTCATCCACCCCTCGAACTGCCCGAGCTCGTAGTCCATCTCCCGATTCGGAAGCCGCCCGAACGTCACGAAGTCGACCATGAACAGCACGCTGTCGTCCGGAAACGCAATCAGGCTCGAGTCGTTCGAGTGGTTCATCTCGCCAACCCAGCTGACGTCCACCCGTTTCCCGCCCAGGCTGATCTGCATCCGGTCCGTGTAGGTGATATCAGGTGGCCGCACGAAGCTGATCGGTCCGCGCACGACCTCGGCGCCACTGAGCGCGCCGTCCCGGTTCGCATCGAAGCCGTCGAACTGGCTCTGTGTCGAGCCGGGGAAGCGCTGGAGGTCGGCGGGCGCCTCGCTCTTTTCAACCACGCCGTTGCGATTGGCGTCGAGCTTCGCCACCGGCTCGTACTGCCCGACCACTTGCGCGAGCGTGGTGGACGGTGGCGGAAGCGCCAGGTGCGAGAGCATGTTCGCGTGGCCGACGAACCGGGCCGTGTCCGCGAAAACGTCCCCGCCGGAAGCATGGTCCCAGTGGTAGTGACTGTAGATGACGTACCTGACGGGCACCTTGAAGCGCGTGGCGAATTCCGCCTTGAGCCACCGCGCGAATTCGGGACTGATTGGATCCGCCAGGATGATCCCGTCAGCGGTGACCAGGAACACGGCGCCATGATTGTTGGCCATCGCCCGGTAGACGCCGCCACTGATATGGGTGATCGACCAGCGCGGCGCGTCGGCCGGCGTCGCGCGCCTCAGCGCAGGCGACTGGGCCAACGCCTCTGAGGCCACTACCAGCACAGCGATCAGACCGAGCACTATCCGGCGTGTCGTACTGCAACGCATCGGGGTCTCCTCGTGGTGTTCAGGCGCGCCCCTGATTGGGCCGGCGGGAGAGCATAGCTCATCCACGGTGCCGGCTCTGCTGGCCCCGAGGGCCAGTCCTTGCAAACGGATGCCGTATGACGATGCAGCGCGTGAACGAGAAGGCGGTGGTGTTTCTACCGTGGGACACGATCGAGGCGGAGGCGAAGAATCAAATTCTCAACACCGCGAAGATGCCCTTCGTCTTTCACCACATCGCGGTCATGCCCGATTGTCACTTCGGGCGAGGTGCCACGATCGGCACCGTGCTCCCAACCAAGGGGGCCATCATCCCGGCGGCGGTCGGCGTCGACATCGGCTGCGGAATGATCGCTGTCCGCACGCCCCTGAAACGCTCCGACATTCCCGATTCGGCGGCCGTCCGCGCTGGCATCGAACGCCGGATACCGATGAGCGCCGGCAAGAACAACACCCAACTGACCCCGACGGCCAGCGTCCGCGTCGATACCCTGGTGCAACTCGCCAAGGACACGCGGGCCACGCCGGATCAGTACGACAGGAAGTGGAAGCTGGCACTCGGCACACTCGGCGGCGGCAACCACTTCATCGAACTCGCCGAGGACCTGGACGGAACGGTATGGGTGACGCTGCACTCAGGGTCGAGGGGAGTGGGCAACAAGATCGGCATGCACTACATCAAGGTCGCGCAGGAATTGTGCAGGAAGATGGGTGTCACTCTGCCCGACCGGGACCTCGCGTACCTTCCCGAAGATCACCCCGCTTTTGCCGCCTACATCCGCGACCTCAACTGGGCGCAGCAATTCGCCTTTCACAACCGCAATGAAATGATGGACCGCGTGCTCACCGAGGTGAGTTATTCGGTTTATGGCGAGGACGGGCACCAGGCGAAGTTGGAACTGCAACGAATCAACTCCCACCACAATTTCACGCAGAAGGAAGTCCACTTCGGCGAGGACATCTGGGTCACGCGAAAGGGCGCGATCAAGGCAACGCGCGACAGCTGGGCGATGATTCCCGGATCGATGGGCACCCGCAGCTACATCGTCGTCGGCAAGGAAAACCCTGAGAGCTTTCATTCCGCGCCCCACGGGGCCGGGCGCCGCTATTCACGCACCAAGGCGCGCAGTTTGTTCAGCATGGACGATCTGAGCCAGGCCATGAAGGGCATCGAATACCGTCATTCCAAGGTGCTGCTCGACGAGATCCCCGGAGCCTATAAAGACATCGACGAGGTGATGGAGAACGCCAGGGACCTTGTCGAGGTGAAGCACGTTCTCAAGCAGTTCGTGAACGTCAAGGGAGACTGACGCGTTACCCGCGTCTGATTGGTGGGAACAGCTCCAGCTGTGGTGACGTTCGCCGGCGGCCAGGGTCGCGCGGCTTGGCGTCGTCGAACACCGTTCGTCCGCCAAGTGATGGCGACACGGCCCTTTCGTGCGCGATCGCGGCGCCGACGTCGGCCTCCGGCGACAACCGCTCTTCGACCAGCCGCGTGAAGCTGTCGAGACGCGCGAACCCGTGCATCTTCTCGTTGTCGCCGAGCCTCGCTGCCTCGAGCGCCCGCCTCAGGAAGCCGAGCGATTCGTCGTACACCTTCAGCGGCACCGGAAAGGGATGCCCGTCCTTGCCGCCGTGCGCGAATGCGAAACGCGCCGGATCGGTGAACCGTGCAGGGGCACCGTGGACGACCTCCGCGACCAGCGCGAGCGACTGCAGCGTGCGCGGCCCGAGCTGTTCCAGGAGCAGGAACGAGGCAAAGTCGCTGACATCGCGCTCGTGGGCGAGTGCGAGCACCGCGCCCAGCCGCCGCTCGTTGACATCCGCCCGGCAGACGTCGTGATGCGCCGGCATCTCGAGGCGGCGCACCTCTGCGAGCGTTCGTGCCGGGTCCTCCCTGGCGATCGCGAGCAGGGCGTTCTGCGCCGGCCCGGCGCGACCATCCACCAAATTGCGAATTTCGCCACGCGACTCGCCGACGATGGCGGTGTGTGGGTCGGCGGTAAAATCGCGCACCGCTGCCGAGTGCCAGTGATAGCGGCGCGCCAGCCGCATCCCCTCGTTCATCCCCTGCTGGACCACCGCCCACTCGCCCTCGCGGGTGACGACGAAGGAGTGCAGGTAGATCTGAAAGCCGTCGGCGATGGCGTTGTTGTCGATGCGCGCGGTGAGCCGGCTGGTGCGCACGAGGCCTTCGCCATCCGCGCTTGTGCGATCGGCGATGCGGCGGAGCTCGTCGGGCGTCCGGCGTGACTGCTCGCCGCGTCCGCCACAGACCCACAGGCCGAGCTCGTCGGCGCGCGGGCCAAGGCCGCGCTTGAGCGCACCCATCACCGAGGTGGTGATGCCGGACGAATGCCAGTCCATCCCCATCACCGTGCCAAACGCCTGGAACCAGAACGGATCGCTGAGGCGGGAGAGGAACGCGGCGCGGCCGTAGTGATGGATCACGCTCTCGGCGATCGCCGTGCCGAGCGTCGCCATGCGCGTCGCCAGCCACGGCGGCACCCGGCCGCCGTGCAGCGGGAGATCGGCAATGCCGGAGCCTTCACCCGGTCATTGTCGCATCCGAGCGAAGCGCCCCGGCGCTCGACGCATGAGGCGTCGGCGCCGGGCGGTTGTGTTCGTTACTTCCAGGCCGAATAGACCGGCTTGCCGACCATGTGCGCCGGATTCGCGCCCTTGCGCGGGGCGAATTTCTGCACCCCGCCCCGGCCTACCGCGGCCAGGTACAGGTTGTTCTCCTGGTCCACGCTGATGCCGTGCACGCCGAACAGCGCGCCCGGCCATGCACCGAGTCCGCCCCAGGCATTGAGCAGGTGACCCTCGCGATCGAGCTGCGCGAGCTGCTGCGTGACCTGATCGAACACCCAGACCTTGCGGTCACCGTCGAGATAGACGAAGTGCAGGTCGAGGCCGGTGGGTCCGGCCTGCATCTGCCAGAGGCGGATGAACTTGCCGTTCTGGTCGAACACCTGGATGCGGCGGTTGCCGCGATCGTTCACGTAGACTTCGCGCGTCATCGGGTCGACGCCGACGCCGTGGACGTTGTTGAAATAGTTCGGCCGCGTCTCGATCTTCGCTCCCGGGCCGGCGTTGGTGCCGCGTTCGCCCCAGGCGGTGACGTAGTTGTCGTTCTTGTCGAACTTCACCACCCGGGTGTTGGCGTAGCCGTCGGTCACGTACCAGCTTCCGTCCGTGTTGAACGCCATGAACGTCGGGCGATAGAAGTGGGTCGAGTCGGACCCATGCTTGTCGGGCGTGCCCATCGTCTTCAGGAGACGCTTCCCGTCGTTGCTGAACTTGAAGATCGCGTGACGGTAGTCGTCGACGACGTAGACGTTCTTCTGGGCATCGTAGGGGCTGATGTAGACCGAGTGCGGCCGGCGCAGCATCTTGTCCCACTGCGTCCAGTTCTCGATGATGTCGCCGGCGCGGTTGATCACCAGGATGCAGTTCGCCCAGAGGAAGTCGACGCCGTTCTTGCCCCGGTCGGAGTCGTCACCGGCTTCTTCGGTGCCCGGCTTGAACAGCGCTCCGGGGGGGCTGGCCTGCGTCGCGTTGCGCCAGAGGTTTGCAACCGGGAACGACAGGTTCGGCGCCACGTTCGGAGCCGGCGTGCCGCCGCCACGGCCCTGTGGCGGGATCACCGGGAGCGACCCGCGCTGAATGTAGAAGACGCGATCGGGGCTTTCCGCGAAGACGCCCTGACCCGCGCCAAACGTCCACTTCTCGTTGCCGGGGGTCGTGCTCAGGTCCTTCGGCCAGTTCGGCACCACCTCGTAGGGACCGGTGGGGTCGAGGATGCCGATCTCGCTTGGCACCGCGGCAGACGTGGCCCGACCCGCCTGCGCGAGGGCAGGCTGCTGCCAGAGAGTGGTGACGTAGGCGAGCGAGAGAAGTCCAAGTGCCAGGACTACTGGTTTCCAGCGCTGCTGCTGCATGAGTTCCTCCTGATGATTCCGAGCCGGTCCGACTCAGCGGATGTGAATAATGCCACGGGGCAGGAGGATGGGCCGCCACATTCTTCGAGGCCCCTGTTGGCCGGCGAGTTGATCTGTGCAACCGGCACAACTCGCGGGTGCGTTGACAGCCGGCCAGGAGTATGATGCGCCCGCGACCGCGATTCCCGCGGCTCGTTGAAGGATCCAGGATCGGTTCCGGAGGAAAAACTGATGCAACCGACTGCACTCAGGGGGCTCTTGATCGGCGCGTTGATGCTTCTGCTGCCAGCCAGCGGCTACGCGCAGGAAGCCACGATTTCTGGAACGATTACCGATACCACCAGCGGCGTGTTGCCGGGTGTCGTCGTGACGGCGGTGCACGAGGCGAGCGGAAACAGCTTCGAAACCGTCACCGATAGCGCGGGCGGCTACCGCGTCCCGGTGCGGATCGGCACGTATCGGGTTCGACTCGAGCTGCCGGGGTTCGCGTCCCTGGAGCGTACCGGCCTGCAGTTGCAGGTGGGGCAGCAGGTGGTGGTGAACCTGCAGATGTCGCCGGCCAACCTTCAGGAATCCGTGACGGTGACCGGAGAAGCGCCGCTGGTCAACGTGACCCAGTCGAACCTGGGCAGCACGGTGAGCGCGCAGCAGGTCGAGAACCTGCCACTCAACGGCCGCAACTGGGTGGACCTCACGCTCCTCTCGGCCGGGAGCAAGCAGAACTTTGTGGCGGAGACCCCGGGCACGAGCTTCCAGCTGAACGTCGACGGGCAGCAGGTGACGCAGTTGATTGCGACGAGCTTCGGCCAGCCACGCTTCAGCAAGGACACGATCGCCGAGTTCGAGGTCATCACCAATCGCTTCGACGCGCGGCAAGGGCGCTCGACCGGCATGCAGGTGAACGCGATCACCAAGTCGGGGACCAACGTCGGTGCGGGATCGATGTCGGGATTCTTCCGCGACGACCGGTTCAACGCCGCCGACCCGATCCAGAATCGCGTGCTGCCGTACTCCAACCAGCAGTTCGGCACGACCTACGGCGGGCCGATCCTGCGGGACCGGTTCCATTACTTCGCGAACTTCGAGTACGAGCGTGAGCCCTACGTCCGCACCTACTCGAGCCCGTTCCCGAGCTTCAACATCGACCAGCCCGGGACGCGAACGGAGAAGAAGGGTAGCGTCAGGCTCGACTATCAGTTCTCGTCGCGCACCCGGCTGACGGTTCGCGCGAACGTGCAGCGGTCCTACGATCCGCTCGATGCCCGCTGGGCGGGGGGGAACCTCCATCCCTCGTCGGCGCAGGCGGTGCCGAAGGAAAGTGAGAGCGTCGCGAACCGGCTGACCCATGTGATCGGCGACCGGGCGGTCAACGAGCTCGCGATCAACTGGAGTCGGTATCACTGGTCGACGGAGCCGATCGTGAACTGGCCGAATCACCCGCTGGCCGGGCCGTACGGGATGACCAACGGGTCGCCCACCATCCTGCTGCGCGGCTATCGGGTAGGCCAGGGGCACGGCCGCTCGCCCCAGATCCTGACCGAGAAGGGCCC